>NZ_JBHFEI010000025.1:0-32376 GCF_041928815.1 Ensifer soli
CATAACAATCTCCTTTCAAGGGGATTGAATCACACACCGTCAGTAAGATGAACCCCGTTTATGGGGACACTGCCTAGGCTGTTGGCAGCGCAGCAGACAATGCCAACGTGAAACTATCCGCCGGCATGAAACGCCAAAGCACCACCAGGCCGCAAAAAACCTGCTCATAAACCTCGAAAATCACGTTGATAGAACCGTCCAATTACACCCAGAGCCGCCTGATCATGACGGCCCGGTCCTACACCCGAAATTACACCACCTTGACGGACGCTATCTCAAAATACCAACCGGGGTGTTCTCTGTATCAACTACAAAAACCGCATTCACCTAGTCGCTCGTCGCTGAACAGGCGGTGTCGCCGGCAAGTCGCTTCTTGCCCGATGGTGCTTGCGAGTAGCGCGGCGAATGTCCTGGATCGTCTTCTCGGCCGCCGATGTCTGCGGCC
This sequence comes from Ensifer soli, assembly GCF_041928815.1. Lineage (NCBI taxonomy): Bacteria > Pseudomonadati > Pseudomonadota > Alphaproteobacteria > Hyphomicrobiales > Rhizobiaceae > Ensifer > Ensifer soli. The sequence continues at coordinate 446 of NZ_JBHFEI010000025.1, forward strand.
CGATTTTCTGTCTCATCTTCGCCTCCTTCGATAGAGCTACGTTGAGCCGAAAATCTTCTCTTCTCAATTAAACCAGTTCTGTTTCATGGGCCCTGATCCCGAACAAATCCGTTAAATTCCGTTAATTTCAATTAAATTATTCAAAAGTCTTTCTTTAACAGGCCCATTAACTCTTAAATTAGGCGAAGCCCATTTAGTATAGTCACTTTTTTTTGGTCTTTTTGATTGAAGAATCTCGTTGATTAATATAACATTCCTATGACAAACCTCAAGCTCACCAAACAATACAGGCGTAAAATAGCAATCCGCCACAGAATTCTTAAATAAAATTAATACATCACTTGCTAAAATTTGCAATTCATCGTTTTTTCCTTGAATTTTTAATAAAATCGCAAGAATCGAAAAACATATAGATAATGTATGAGCAGGAGTAAAATAGCTTTTCAGCCCAACTTTCAGTTGCTCAACGGAATACAAACTCGAAATAAATTCATCTTTATTCATAAGACTAAGAGCCAAATGAAATCTTACGCATAGTAGAGAGACAAGATTTTGCTCACCGCTCATTCGAGGATGTTGATGAAATTCACATTCGGGCATTCTTGAAATATAATAATCAACTTGGTTAAGAGCTTCTTGTTGAAGATTGATATCGCCAATCTCTACCGCCTTATAGCCCATTACAATAGCTGCAGAAGCTCTAAAACCTAGGTTCCCCTTAAAATTAAGGCATATTTGCTTCGATACAAAAAATTTATTTTGAGAACTTCCATATCTATTAATTTGTCGTAAAAAAACCATCTCAAATTCGGAATCGTTTTGAGGAAAAATCATTTTTAAAAAATTTTCCAATTCTTTATTTAGTGAAATCATGTTTGATTTAAATATTTCTACGCGATGAATGCATTTAATTACTTCTGGTGTTTCGAAATAAGCACGCCACCCATCTTTTGGGTTTCGTGCTATCCTCGGCTTAACAGTCAGACAGTCACTTTCTGAAGAAAAATTACAATAAATATCTTTTAATACAGACAAATCCCCGGGCTCATTCAAAAGACTTCTAATGTTAAGAATTAGTGTCCCAGAAGGGGAAAAACCCCCACTGTGTATCTCAAATTCCAATTTTTCTGTGGTCGAATTAGTCAAAGCACAATCCTACCTTGTATTTTTCTTAATTGAAGAAAAATCTCCATAATCCAAGGCAGTATATGTGTACATATTTACAATCCTTAATTTTGAGATCTATTCTATGCTGGCCCGCACGTTGAGGTCGCTGACGGTCTTCTCGCCCTCGCCCGCCATCAGCGCGATCCTGCGGCTGATCTCGCGGGCCCGCGCGTCGAAGGAATGATGCGCGTCGACCCATTTCGCCCGCTCGGCCCGCCCCTCCTCGTCGCCGAAGCCCGGCGTATCGAGGATGGCCTTCAGCTCGTCCTTGTTGCGGAAGACTGAGTATCCGCCCGGCAGGATGTCGCCGATGCCGACGACATCGTCGACCGCGAGCCAGCCACCGCAGGCGAGCACGTCGAAGGCGCGGTTCGAGAGATAGCCGTCCTGCTTCATGTCCTCCCAGTGGTCGCAGAGAACGACGCTCGCCTTCTCGTAGAAGGAGGACAGGACCTCGTTCGGCAGGTGCCTGCCCTTCAGCCGCCAGTCGGAGACGAACTGCTCCCAGCCGGCGCCGTAGATCTCGATATCGGCCTCGTTTTCCACGCACCATTTGAGCGTGGGGCGGAAGACGCCGCGCGAATTGCCGACGAAGATCGGCTTTTCCGTGCGCTCCACCCCCTCCCGGAAGGGGAAGCGGCGCGTGTCGGCGCATTGCAGCAGCACCTCGACCGGCACGTCGAGCGCGGTCTGCAACCGCTCGGCATGCAGGCGGGAGGCGACATAGACGTGGTCGTATTTCTCGATCTCGGCCGTCGGCACGTCGCGCGGATGACTGATCAGCCAGAGGATGTTCAGCTGGTTCGGCTTCGGCTTATAGGCGTAGAGGCCCCGAAGCGAAATGACGACATCGTCGCTCTCCGCAAGCCCGCTGTTCCAGGCCTCGAAGCAGTCGACGCGCACGGTGAAGCCGAGCGCGCGCAGCGACGTCGCCAGGCTGTTGGCGAAGTGATAGTCGCCCCAGACATGGCGCTCGGCGGTGCGGGCGGCGCATTTGATCGCGATCCGCGTGCGGATCCGGCCGGCGGTCAGCGCGTTTGCCACCACCTCGGCGCGGTGCGCATAGGTATGGCGCTCAAGCAGCAGCTGGCGCAGTTCGTTGACGCGGGCGAGGCGCTCGGCGCGGTGGCCGATCCAGTAGTTCAGCGTGTCGGTCAGGCTCTGGCGGTCGGAGAAGGTCGGCACGAGATCGCCGAACAGTTCCTGGACCCCGAGCGCGCCGTTAGTGATCAGCAGGCAGCCGGAGGCGATCGCATCGAAGACGCGGCTGTTGCAGCTACCCCAGTCCTTGGTGGCAATGTTGGCGTCATCGATGACGATCTTCGACGAGGCATAAACCTTGTCTATCTCGGAATAGGGCACCTGCCCGCGCGCGATCGAGGCAAGTGGCGTATTCTCCCAATTGGCGCCGAAGATCGCGCCGACGCCGTTGATCGCGGGGGGATCGAGCTGGTATTCGATCTCGCGTACCGTGCCCACCTTGTTTCCGGTCAGGCAGTAGTCGCACTGGTAGCGGCCATGCGGCTGTCTTTTGGAGAATCGCTCGGCATCCGATGCGATCGGCAGGACGCCGACCTCGATCCCGGTCCTCTCATGCAGATAATCGGCTGCTCGCTGCGAGGAGGCGAAGACGACATCATAGGCGGGAAGCGTCTCGTCTTCGGCCCAGCGATCGAACCATTGCCGTGTCCAGTTGATCGTAACCAGAAAGGGGCTCGCCGTCTTTACTTTCGTCAGGTTGAAACGGTTGACCATCACCACCAGAACATCAATGCCGGTCAGGTCATACCATTCTTTTTCCACCAGGAAGCGCAGGTGAACGGGATGGTGCTTCTGAAGAGCACGGCCGAGCTCTAGCGCAGTGTAGTATTCGCCCGCCGTCGTATTATCGCCGGCCCCAACCACGGCAAAGCCGATCGTTGGGCGCGTGCCTGCCCAGAAGCCGGGGCGTCGGAGCACGTCGTTCTTAACCTTCGTGCGTAGCAACCCGCCCCAACGGGCATTTAGCTCGATATTGTTGTTGCGTTGGCGGATGGTGACGTCCAGTTCCTTGCTGCGGCTGAAGCCGCGGTGATGGACGATGTTAAGCGCATTGTCGGAGACGATCGTCTTGCCGAGCCGTTCCATCACCTTCATGCAGAGGTCGATGTCCTCGAGGCCATAGGTGTATTCGACGCCGAAGCCGCCGACCGCGTCGAAGTCGTCCTTCGTCATCGCCATGAAGGCACCGGTGACGAAGGGCACCTCGGTCAGGCGGTCGATGTTCGGCGTCACCTCCTGCGTCGCCCGCGCCTCGAAGGGGCGGATCCACTTGTTGGCGGCCGTCGCCCTGTTGAGATAGACGCCGAGATGCTGCAGCGGCTCCTCGCCGAAGCGCTTCGCGTTCGGGATGTAGTCGTAGAGGCTGGAGCCGACGAGGCCGACGCCGTCGATGCCGAGATCGGCCTGGACCTCGCGCACGAAGGGGGCGCGGAAGATTAGGTCGTTGTTGGCGAAGATCAGGACCGGGTACCTGGCGCGCGCCGCGCCATAATTGTTGGAATCGCTGAAGCTGAAATTGCCGCGGCGCAGCAGGAAGGTGACGTCGTGGCCTTGCGCTTTCGCCGTCTCGCAGACCTCGCGGGACGCGTCGGTGGAATTATGGTCGACGACGACCCATTCGATGAGGGAGAGGTCCTCGACCCGTGCGGCGGAGGCGAACATGTCGTCGAGCAGGCGCGCGCAGTTGCGGTTGAGGATGACGACGGAGACCGGTCCGGCCGCGCCGGCGGATTTCGGCGCGGTGACCTCGTAGCTCGCCGGCGGCAGGATAGAGCTAAAATTATGGCCGCCCAAGGTAGGGAAGGTGAAGAAGTTGTTCTTGATGGCATTGGTGCCCTCGACGGGCCGCACCAGCGCTGTTACCGGCTTATGGCTTTCGATATTGTTCGGCAACTCGAAACGGAAGCCAGCAACGCCTGATCCGCCGTGCGCGGCCATCACGTCGTCGCGGAAGATCGAGCAACGCGTGTGGATGATTGGCGCGCCGTCGAGCTCGAGGATGAGATCGACGGGTGCGAAAGGATCTTCCTTGCACAACGCCCATCCTATAATTTCGGTGCGCGAGAAATTGTCGATCTTGCCGAGGATCGTCGCGGGGCGTGGCAACTCTCTCTCGTCCTCGAGCTCCACGGTGATGGCGATGTCGGGCACGACGACCTCGACCAGCTCTCCGTCCCGTTCACCCTTTATGCGCACGGTTGCGGCGGGAAGATCCTCCCCACGCGGCAGGACGGCCGTCATCGCGAAGGCATAGGCGCCGGGCGGTGCCTTCTTTTCGCCGCCGGCATCGCTGGTCGGAGTTCGGGCAATAGTCTCATCGACGATCACTCCATCGACCACAAGCTCGACGCGGACGGGAAGCCCCGGATAAAGCGGATGACGGGCCCAGCCCTTGACGGCTAGACGCTGGTCCTTGAAGGCGGCCGGAAAGACGGAGACGTGGCTGATCGGCGCCCAGGACAAGGTCGGCGCGATGATCGTCGCCGGTCGCGTCAGTTTTTGGAAGTGGAAGCAGACATAAACCGCCGCGCCGGCCTTGCCGCGACGCAAGGGGATGGTAACCTTGTCACCGGGTGTTTTCAGGGCCTCCCCGTCCCAGAGGGTTTGCAGGAGTTTCAGAGTCTCGTTGCGTTTCTCGACCAGCCCGACCCAAGCAAGATCACCCTCCTCGGCGTCGATCTGGTTCAGCACCGCCGACATGTCGAGACTGTCGTCAACGGAGAGAAAAGAGGCGAGCTTATCGATCCCCGGGCAGGGCCAGAGAACCCGGAAGTAGCTTTTAGGTCCCTCACCGGCAAGCCGGACGGTGACCGCCTGCGGATCGCCTTCCGCACTCATAAGAGAGACTTGCGTAGCCTCGGCGGGCTTCTTGAAGGTTAACCGCGGATGACCAAAAAGCTCGACGATTTTACCCTGATCGTTCAAAGTCAATTCCTGCCGTGTCTGTCTTGCGATGGAGTTCGGCGATAGCGCCGCCGCCGGGAAATTTCAAAGAAAAAGCGAAGTCGGGTCAGGTTTAGACCGTGTATTCACGACATTCAAGGGCGGTCGCTGAATTCGGGGCATGCTCCCTACCGTCTGCAGACGGGCTGACGGGCCAGCTTCAATTTGGATCACCAGCGCATCATCGCACTAAATTAGATAAATCTTAATTTAGTTCTGACATGGAGCCAGGTTCTTTTTTGCTTCCATGTTATTCTATTTCTGGTTCCTTTTCACATCGCGTTCGGTTCACGGTTAAAATGTGGCAGCCATTTTTCTTTATGGAATCATGGGGAAGTAGGAAGGAACCCATCGCCCTGCCCATCATCGTCTTCTCTTCCACAAAAGGTGGGGTCGAAAAATCGACGATCGCACTTGTTCTCGCCCATGTCTGAGGTACGTCCCGCAAGGCGAAGACCCTGATCGACGCCGATCCCAACCATCCTCCTGGCATGATCGGCATAGAGACGCTCACCGTCACGGCCGGGATTGACGAGGAAACAATCGTCCACACGCTCGAGAGTGCTGCGGCGCGGGATCTCTTTGTCGTAGTCGATCTCGAGGGTTCCGCCAACCTGCCCACCAGCCACGCGATCAGCCCCGCCGACCTCGTCTTGATCCCTACGCGCGGCAAGCGGCTCTATGCCGATCATGCCAGGCGGATGGTCTCTCTGATCAAGAGGGAAGGCCGGCCTTCCGGCGCCGGATCAACTATCGCGTCGTATTCTCCATCGCGACCGCGTTAATGACACGCGAGCAGAACCATATGCGCACCATGCTGGAAGAAAAGGGCATTCCGATCCTTCCCGTCGCGCTCAAGGAGAAGGCGGCCTTTAGCGCCATGTTCCAGATCGGTGGTACGATCTTCGATCTGTCGGAGGATAGCGTCGCCAATCCAAAATCCGCCGTTGACAATGTGCGCGATCTGGCACGCATTGTCACCCCGGTCCTGACCAGCAAGGGAGCGGAAGCAGCATGAACAAGGAACGCATCGGGCTCGACCTCGACATTCCCGATTTCGACCCGCCGGCCCAGCAGAGGAAAATGGATACGGCGCAGGTCCAGGAGGTACCGGCACACCATGCGCCTGCGGCTGCCCCGGCCGACGCGCGGCGGGTCTTTGACGCCCGTAGCCTTCGCCGTTCTAACCGCACTGCTAAACTCAACATCGCCACCAGCGAGGAAACACGCCAGCGATTCTGGATGCTGGCCCAGAGGATCGGCCTCACCTCCGGCGAGGAGACGCTGATTGTGCTGCTAGATGCCTTCGAGGCGGCGAACACAACAAGATAAGCAGGACACGCACAGCAATGATAGAGGGTGCTTTTGCTCTTGCCGCATGTCTTTCCTGAATGCTGAGCCGTGGCTTGGCTAAAGAAAATTCGTGTGGTGTTTGTGAGCGAAGGGGTTATGAAGGGCTCTGAACTGTTCTTCCATGCACAAAAATAGGTGCAGTTTATGGAAGCGTTATCGGCCAGTGCGTGCTTAGCAACGCGTCAGGCAAAAGAGAGGCAGCGGTATGTCCGATCACCTGAAGATCTATGTCGGCTATGACAGCCGCGAGGATATCGCCTGGCAGGTCTGCCGCCATTCGATCCTGCGCTACAGCGGTCCTGCCGTCGAGGTCTACCCCCTTAAGCAGGCGGCGTTGCGCGAGCTAGGTCTCTACACGCGCGGTGCGGATATGGCAGCGACGGAGTTTTCGCTTACGCGCTTCCTGGTACCCTATCTCGGAGCCCATGACGGTTGGACGATTTTTGTCGATTGCGATTTCCTGTTCACCCGCGATGTGCACGACGTCCTGCAACATGCCAGTCGCGACAAGGCTATCTTCGTTGTCCAGCATGATTATACGCCAGCCAATATGGTCAAGATGGACGGCAAGCCGCAGGCGGTCTATCCGCGCAAGAACTGGTCGTCCTTCATTCTCTTCAATAACGCCCATCCTGAGGTCAGGGCACTGACGCCGTCTGTGGTCAATACCGCTGCTCCCGGTTTCCTGCATCGCTTCCAGTGGCTGTCTGCCGACAGCCTGATCGGTGCCTTGCCGCTGGAGTGGAATTTTCTCGAAGGCGAGTATCCGCGGCGCGACGGTACGCCCGCCGCTATACACTACACCAATGGTGGGCCCTGGTTCGAGAACTGGCAGAATGTCGATTATGCTGATCTCTGGATCACCGAACGCGCTCTTTATGAAACCGCGATGCATTCATGAGTAGCGCAGGGTGGCGTAGGCACGCGCTTTGTTATTTGACGCCCCAAATTCCATATCAGGCATTAACGGAAACGCCCTTGGATTTCTGACAATGACCGCTGCAAAGCATTCTGACATTTCTTTTTCCAGCATATCAGCATCCGTCGCCCGAACTTTGAGGATAGAGGGTGCCGCAATAACCGCCTTTTCCCATGCCCTGCCGGAGGATATGGAGGACACAGTCCGGCTTATCATGGAGGCTAAGGGTCGTGTCGTCCTTTCCGGAATGGGCAAATCAGGCCATATCGCGCGTAAGATTGCGGCGACCCTGGCGTCCACGGGAACGCCAGCCTTCTTCGTCCATCCGGCTGAAGCTAGCCATGGAGATCTCGGTATGGTGGCGATGGGAGACGTCGTCATTGCCATTTCTAATTCCGGAGAAACATCCGAACTGAGTGATCTGCTCAGCCACTGCCTTTTCCTCGGCATACCCATCATCGGCATCTCGCGGCAGGCAGATTCGACTTTGATGCGCGCTGCCCGCTTCCGGCTCCTGCTGCCCGATGTCGAGGAGGCTTGTGCATTAGGGCTAGCACCGACAACATCGACGACATTGACACTAGCCCTTGGAGATGCGCTTGCTGTCGCAATCATGGAGCAAAGGGGCTTTCGATCGGACCAGTTTCGGAGCTTTCACCCTGGGGGACGCCTCGGTGCCCGCCTCGCGACGGTCCGCCAGTTGATGTACAGCGGAGACCAAGTTCCGCTGGTCTCGCCTGAAACTCCTATGTCCGAGACGATCCTCAGGATGACCGAGCATGGCTTCGGTATTACCGGCGTCGTTGACCGCTCGGAAAAGCTGGTCGGCGTTATTTCCGACGGTGACCTGCGACGCCACATGAATGGCCTGTTAAGTCACTCTGCGGGAGAAATTGCTACACAAACACCAGTAACGGTGGCATCTGATACGGTAGCCGTTGAAGCGGTTGGTTTAATGAATATGCGTAAAGTGAACGCTGTTTTCGTAGTTGATACAGAAAACAGGCCGATTGGCATTTTGAGATTACATGACTGCTTGCGGGCGGGAGCGGTTTGATCTCTCTTTTCTGTTGATTTTCACTGGAGACTGGCCAATCAGAGTGGGCTGGCTAGAACGCCATCCAAACGAGTTACCGCACGGCTCATGACCACAGCGCGCGATGACCTTGCAAAGTCCGAAGCGATCCTGGTGGCGGCGACCGAAGTGAACGTCCCGGAGCTTGTGGTCGCCCGTACGGCCATCGGTGACTTCCAGTCCATGATCCGCTGGAAAACAGCGCCAAAGATCGACGAGTGGTTGGAAGCCGCTAAGAACAGCCTGGTCGGATAGTTTTCCGGCGGCGTCGAAAAAGACCTCGACGCCGTCAGAAATGCAATCTTATCACCGTGGTCAAATGGGCAAACGGAAGGTCCGATCACCAGCTTGAAGCTCATCAAGCGCCAGATGTAAGGAAGAGCAAAGCTCGACTTGCTGCAAGCAAGACTGATCGGCGCATCGTAGGAGCGGAACGTCAGCAAATGTGCGTCAGAGCCAGTTCTCACTGCAAATCAACAAGATGGACCGTCCAGCGCTCCCGCCACATGACCCTTGAGACCATCGCCACAATGAGCGATGATCCAATCATCAGCCTGCCAGCCGCAAACTGACCCATTCCCGGCTTTATCCGGAAGGCGCGGCGATCGCCGAAGCTACACCACGCGGCAGGACACATCGCGCCAGAGGCCGTGCGACGGCAACCGTTAAAATAAAATTCTATTTATCATCGCTTGAATAATGTGACGAAAAATGCATCTTTCCATGACGCGTAAGAATGGCAAGCTGCATATCCTGATACTGTAACAGTGTTAATATATGTCGTGCTTTGAGTAGGGAAGATAATGTATTTTGACAACAGCATTATAGTTTTATCTTGGCCAAGGGGAGGACCTGTTCGTGAGAATTGGGGAGACAAACTTAATCCCATTCTAGTACAAAAACTGGTCTCTCAGCCGGTAGTTCATGAAAAAGACGTTTTAGGATGGAGCGAAAGGCCAGTTTTTCGAGTCATAGGCAGCGGCCTAGAAGATTCAAAGAAGAACCATGTAATATGGGGTATGGGATTTATAGATAGTTTGTCCAAGACGAACGAAACTCCGGGGTTAATTTGCGCAGTTAGAGGACCATTGAGTAGAAATAAACTTCTGAACGAAGGAATAACATGTCCTGATGTATACGGTGATCCAGCTGTACTTTATCCTCTTATATATAATCCTTCCATAGAAAAAGAATACGATTTTGGAATTGTTCAACATTTTCGTGAAAAGGGAAAAATCCCTCTTCCTATCCTTCCAAAAGGTACAAAATCTCTTATTATCGATGTATGCTCGGGCGTTAATGAATTTGTTAACCAAATTTTGTCATGTAATAATATAATTTCAAGTTCTTTACATGGAATAATTTGTGCGCACGCCTATGGACTACCAGCGTACTGGTTAAAAGCCAGCGACTTACCAATTGGCGATGATTTCAAATTCCATGACTACTATGCATCTATTGGGCATTCAGACATTATTCCCTCATTTGTTAACAATGATGGTTTTTTTGAGCAAGGAGAAATTCCTCCATTACCAGTAAAACCACTTATTAATTTTGATAAACTAATAAGTTGCTGTCCGTTTATGAGTGAAGTCAATAAGTCAAAATGGATTAATAATTTTAAGAAACTCAAATACGAAGGTTCGAGTGGTACGATATTTATGTAACATGGGCTTCTTACGAGGCTTCCCCAAAATTAATTGAGTGATTTCAGCCGTTTGTGATTCCTTCGGATTTTCGAAGATTCGATGGAGAACACAATGACCTGGACTGATGAGACCTGTGCGCGAAACTGGACGGTTCTATCAACGTGATTTTCGAGTTTGATGAGCAGGTTTTTTGCGGCCTGTTGGGGCTTTGGCGTTTCAAGCCGGCGGATAGTTTCACGTTTGCATTGTCTGCTGCGCTGCCACCAGCCTATGCGGCAAGCGGCGGCCGTTTCAGAAACATCAACCGCTTCATGTTGTAGAGGATGTTTGCAAGTCCGATCTTGGTGGTGGCGCGGGCGATGCCAACAGTCCTGATGAACAGACCCATGCGGCTCTTCAGTTCGGCAGACCTCTTGCAGGCGTGAGGGTCAACGCTCCTTAGATCTGTTTCTTCAACGCCTCGGCCGACAATCCCAGAACAACCCGCAGGAAATCGTCCTCGGGAGTGATGACAAACGCCTCCGCAATGGCGAACGGAATGACCGGGCGCTTGCCGCGCCACACCGGCGCCCGGTTGTGCAGCTCCGCGAGCGGTACCCACCATTGCCGTCCATCGCCCTCCGCATCGAGGCAGGCGAAATACACCGTCAGGTGAAAGGCGCGGGCGAAGAGGGCGAGTTTCTCGATCTCCTCGACATCGAACAGCAGCTCACCGTCATAAGCGGTCTTGGCCTTCACATCGAACGCCAACAGACCGGCATGCGGGATGCCGACCAGATAATCGGGCCGCTTGATCCGGCCACGTAGACCTTCCGGCACGGTCAGCGGCGATTGCTCGATGTAGAGATAGCCGACGCCGGATCGGTTGAGCCAGGCGCGAAAATCATCTTCGGCCTTGGCGCCTTTGGTTTTGAGGGCAGATGAGAGACGGAACATGGTGCAGGCTGGCCTATGACCGGAGCATCGGCAAGGTGCTCTCGTAAAACCGGCCGCAGGCCTGTTGCACCTTTGTTGTGCCCATCCCGGAACGCTCGGTTTCAAGTTGGCGGGTCAGGCGCCGTCTTCGCCCTCGCCGGACTGGTAGAGGGCTTCATAATCCCGGCCGCCATAATAAACGCCGACAATATCGACGGTCTTGCCGACAACATAGGCGATCACGGCCGATCGCTCGAACGGGATGGTGCGCAGGCCTAACGCCAGATCATCACGCGGCCGACCGCCGTGAGGCGCATCGCCGATTTTGCGGCATCGTGCCATGATCCGGTCGACAAACCGGCGTGCAGTCACGCCGCTGCCGCTCAAGTCCCGAATGTCGTCGAAGATTTTCCGGAGGTCGGCAAGAGCACCGGGGCGGTACGTGACCTTAACGCGCTGCATCGGCGGCGGCTTTTTCCCGTTCGGCCATGAAGCGGTTCATTTCCGCTTCAACCTCATCCGCCGTCAGGCTGGGGCGGGGGTCATCCAGCGATTGGCGGATTCGCGCACGAATGGCCAGCAGCCGCTCGGCTTGTTCCAACCGTTGGCGCTGCCAGACACGGACAGCATCACGCATTGCCTCGCTGGTGCTGGCAAACTCGCCGGCTTCCACGCTTTCGCGGATAACTTGCATCATGTCAGCGGTCATGGTGACGCTGACTTTTTCTGCCTTTTGCATGGCGGGACCTTTCCTTGATGGCTTATAGAGTAGGATAAAATCCGACCTGACACCACCGAAATCAGAATTCCATGATCTGTCCGGTCCAATGAGCGGCCTTGAGGAACTGAATTCACTGCTCGAATATGGCGCACTTAAATATGCCCGGCACGTCCACGCTCAAACTGGCCGAATTTTTCCAAGGAGGCTGTCAGTGTTTGGCCGGTTTGAGTTCGGTTGCCAGAAATTCTGCCTGCAGTGAAGGCGGTATATGAATGGATGCAACCGCATGGTGGATCAGCTCCGCGAGCAGATTGAGCGGGGGTGCAGCAAGGGTGGTGTCAGGACCGATCATCTTCCGGTACTCTTCCGGCGGATGGCGCTCAAGCGCATCCCGTGCCGCGAGGAGGTACAAGGTCTGATCGGTGTATCCCATCAGATCCAAACGGTCTTCGATCTCCCGCAGATCCTCAATCGCTTTGAACCATGCTGCGACGATGGGGGGAATAGGGGTGCGTTTGGTCATGCGCCATGTCTGCGCCAGGCACGAATTTCTGTCCACTATCCGGCGCGGATAAGTGCATACGCTTTAAGCAGCGTTTTATATGTCGCAGGGCGATCCTTCAGGCCGACGCTCGCGCCGCTCCGAGTGATGGGGCGCTCCGCTCCACGCGCTCAGGCCGTCAGGCCCGCACGGGGGCGTCCCCCCGTAAAACCGCTGGGCGGTCGCAGACCCTAAGCGGTTCCTGGCGGGCGTAGCCGGAACGCGCTCCCCCATTGCGCCGTAGTGCAGGCGGAGTCCGCCGCGACCGTCAGGTCGCCCAAGACGGGCGCGATAGCGCCTTCGATCGCTTGCCTGCTTGCGATCGACACCGGGCGGGTGCGGGAGGCCGGAAAGCCTCCCGTTGAAGCGCGCACAGCGCTTCACAAGGGCCAAGGTTTGGGACCGGCCCCGGAGGCCCCATCGGCCGGCAACACCTGTTGCAAGGCCGCACCGGCGCGGTCACGCGCCCTGTCACTGTCGGCGGGCCGCGCTGACAGTGACAGGGCGAGCAGCAACCACAAAGCTCAACTCGAAACCCGCCGTGACAGCCACGGGCGCCCCGATGTCAGCCGCTCGCTCGGCCGCCACCGCATAAATGGTGGACGCGTGCCATACGGAGGGCCGCGTTGATATCGACCCGCGACACCCACGCCACACTGCGGTGCGGCCCGAACCTTTCAGGAGAGAAGCGATGCAAACACATCAGGCACCACACACGATCGCCACACGGCGAAAACCCAGCCCGGCCGGAACGGTCCCACGGATACGACACCGGGAAGGTCCATACGGACAACCATAGAGAAAGGACGCAACCACCCATGAGGACGACACGACACCGCCCTGGGGAATGGGGCTCAACAGATGGAGGCACTGAGACCGGAGAACCGCAATAGCTAAACGGACTATCCGGCCCTTGGCGTGACTTGTCACGCAATCCTGCCGCCCGAATGGGCAGGGATCTGGCCAAAAACACTCACCAAGACCACGAAGACTATGAATAGCTACGAAATGTCGATCAGGCTGCTGACGGTACGGAACCGGGACGGCAGCGAAATGACCCAGGACAACCGCCATCGCGGCCTGGTCGCCATCGGTGACGAGCTGAAGACGCTCGGCTACGGCATCAAGAATGCCCGCAACTTAAAACCCCACCACGTCGAACGGCTGGTGTTGCACTGGAAAAAGACGAAGATTTCCGACGACACCATCCGCAACCGGCTTGGCTGGCTGCGCTGGGTCGCCCAGCGTGTCGGCAAAGAGGGCATGCTGCCCAGCGACAACGAAGCCTATGGCCTGGAGGAGCGCAACCCCTTTCGCGGCTCCAAGGCCGCGCAGCTGGATGCGGCCAAGCTGGCGCGTGTCCGCGACGACACCATCCGCTGCGCGCTCTTGCTGCAGGAGGCTTTCGGTCTGCGCCGCGAAGAGGCGCTGAAATTCCGCCCCTCGATCGCCGATCGCGGCGACCATATCGCCCTGAAGGCAGCCTGGTGCAAAGGCGGCCGTGCCCGCATCGTGCCGATTACCGATCCACGCCAACGCGACGTCCTTGACCAGGTCGCCAGCGTTGCCGGCGAGGGCTCCCTGATCCCGATCGGTAAAACCTACATCCGCCACCTGCAGACCTACAAATCCCAGGTCCGCGCCGCCGGCCTCGGCAAGGATCACGCGCTACGCCACGGTTATGCCCAGCGCCGCTATGAGACGCTCGCCGGCTGGACCTGTCCGGCGGCGGGCGGCCGCACGGCCGAAGCCATGACCGCCCGCGAGCGCGAGATCGACCACGAGGCGCGCCTGCAGGTCAGCCAGGAACTCGGCCACAACCGCATCGATGTCACCGACCGCTATCTCGGCCGGCGCTGGGCAAGCGGGCATTTCACGAGGGCCGTGTCATGACGATCGGCCAGAACCTGCGCAACAAGGCGATGAAGAGTCGGGAGGAGCTGGCCCGGGCGGAATTCAGCAAGGAGGCGATCCTCAAAGCGTGCAACGCGCGTGCGGCCGAGGGCTTTACCTGGTGCGAAATCCGTCCCAGCAAGGCCATTGACGTCCAACGCACGGAAGCGGTCGCCGCGATGAAGGAAGAGCTTTCAGGAGAACAACTTCGTCTGGAATGGCAACCGGTTCGTGAGCAACCCGACACGCCGCCTTACACGGTGTTGAGGGTCAGTTGGGAAGCTAAGAACCCGTAGCCCATCCTCAAAACGCGATGACTATCAATCGAAATCAAGGCCACCCTTGCCTTTGTCCAGTCCTCCTCTGGCCTCCAGGGCCTGTTCAAGAGAAAGGACTTTGTTATCGGCCGCGAGAGCGTCTCTTATCAATCCCGGCAGGAGTTTCGCTTCCTCCTTCGCAAGCCCTCGATCCTTCATTCCCTGGATTGATAAGGAATTCCCGGATCCAGGATACCCTTTCATCGTCCCGAAATAGCTGGGGTCGGCTTCCAGCTTGGATACCAAGGCGGCGTCTCCTGCCTTGGCAGAATACTTCATCATCGCCTTTACAGATTCCCTTGGACTTGCATAAATATTCCTAGCAGCAATCATGCATTCCTCGCGTTTCTGATCAAGATCAACTTGAGAAGACACAAGTTTCGCATAAATGCTCTTCTTAACGTCATCATTGATAGACATATTATTTGACATCCCACTTTATATTAGCAATATGAAATATGTTTTATTTGTATCGCATTGCTCGTAGTTTATATCGTGGCGCTCGCTCGTTGTTCGTTACGCCCGACAGAACCCCACTGACGATGGAGGATATGAAAATCCTCCAAACCTCCGAACGCTTTAAAAAACGCAAGTAAGACCGAACTTTAGCCTCTTCCCCGTGTAGCCCGGACCTTGTTCAGGTCTTGCGATTGTGGCTCCATTCTTCAAAACTCCAGCCCTCCCCGACCAAGCCCTTCGTCCCTCGACCGCATCGGCGTCACCCCGTCAGGTCCAAATTCGAGGACGGCATGAAGCCGCTTCAACTCCCGGATATCTCGGACGAAGGCATCCTGGTCGATGGCCTTCCAGTATTCGTCTTCCCGATTTGCCCGCCGGCTTGCCAGCATATTCGTGCGGCGAATTTGCACGTTATGTTCCAGCCGCAACCTTCCCCCGTCAATGGGTGGATATGAGACCGTACGGCTCCGCGTACGGGCCTGGCAATGGTTGCGTACAACACGGTCACGCGACACCATCGACCGGCCGTCGCGTACCAGTTGACGGGCCCTGACGCCGACATGGATTGTCGGCCGCCGCTCCAGACCTTGTGCTTTCAGGCTCCGCCGATCGATCCGTTCCTTACGGCTTGCACGCGCCAAAGCTGTATTGGCATGCTCTTCCCAGAGCTTCCGGAGGCGCTGCGTGCTGCCCTTTTCCGACATGCCAAACACCCGCTTGCCGGTACCGGCATCCCGGTCGTGGATCACCAGATGGCAATGCGGGTTGGCCTGATCCTTCCCCTTGTCGTGGAAAGCTGCGAACCATGACGCCCGGCCATCCGTGACGCTTTCCGCAAAAGCCGCCACAAGGGCGATACGTTGCTCGGCCGTCAGCTCCCGGGGCAGCGCCAACATGATCTTGTCTGCGACACGACCATTCTTGCGCAGGGCGCCTTCCGTGGCGGTCATGAACGCCATTGCCCCTTCCTTCCCGGCCGGCATCCGGCGAGCTTCCAGATGGGAGGCGGCCCGCTCGCGGGTAATATAGTCAACGTGGGCGGCAGCCGTATGAGGCTGCGCCTGGGTCGTCTTGCCGATCGAGCTATGGCTCAGACTGTAGATGGCCATGCGAGACGCCTCGCGGTGCGCCGGGTTTTGTTCCAAAACCCATAAGTGCGCACTAACAACGCTGAAGCTACCAAACATCTGTTGGAACGCAAGAGGCTTGCCCGCCACCCGCTGCTGGTATCACCACCGCCGTGCAGGAAAACACGGGAGATTGCCGCACCGTCAGACTGCACCTTGACGCTCGGTTGCGCGCTATGGAAGTAATATCGTGGGGATATTTCAGGGGATTTTGACGTCATGGATTTTGTCTATGGCTTGGGGGTTGCCATCGTATTGGTGGCGGTCACCGTGATGTTTTCCAAGACGCTTTCAACAGCTGTTCGTCAGTGGCTTGGATTTGGTCCACGCCCCTCGCCTATCCTTCCGGAGCCTCCTGCTGCACCGGAGCCCGATGTCGAGCCGGAACCGGAACCTGAGCCGGAACCCGTCATCGAGATCCACCCACCGGACTTCGGCAACATCAGGCCGGTTCGTGGTGAGGAGAAGGACCCGACCAGTTACGGCCCTGACGTCCACGATTTCCCCGAAATGGGCACGCCCGCCACATGCTATGAAGATTTCAACCGGAAGCTGTTTATCGTCTTTCCTGCCAGCAGGAAATCAGGGGTCTGGCCGAATACGACGTCTGACGATTTTCCGACCAAAATTAAGGACATATCGCTGGATGCTTTGAAGGAAGAAATACGCCTCCGGCTGCGTCCCCGCTATCCCGTCATTCTCGACACTTACGGGCATTGGTCATCAGCTTCCTACCAGCTGGAGCAGAATCCCGATTACACGGACGAATTCGTCAGCTCCTACCTCGCCATTCCGGAAGCAAGGCGGCCGGTCGTCGTGTCGGTTTGGCCACCCGAAAAGGACGGCTCCTTTACGTTCATTCGGTATGGCTTTGAGGACTATACACTGACCCTTGCCAGCATGCGCTTCCACCTCAGGCCCTGCCTGGTGCTGCTGATGCGGACCATGACGGGGCCACGCGATCAATGGCTGTGGCTTTCGGTGGCACGCATGCGCCAGACGGTCATCCGGGCGTTTCAGGCGGATGAGGCGCGCAAGCGGGAAAACCAGGCAACATCCTATCTCGAACAGCAGACGCTGCGGGCGAAACAGGAGGCCGAGCACCGCAACAGATTTATCGCGCTCTGGAATAACCGCGTCACCGAGAACGGCAAGCCGGCTGAAGGCGGCGCTTTGCCTGCTCCGGAGACGTCGCGCACCAACGGAGCCGCACAATGAGCGGCTCCCTGCTAACATCGAACGCTGAGGATTTCCAGACGCTGTGGCGGGATTACTGGGGCTCGCGCTGGAGCCATCCTGTTCTTTGGCCCCCTCACCGTCTCTCCTGCTTCATTACGGCTGAGCAGGCCCGCCATGACACCAACAGCCGGGGTGATGCGCTGGTTTCAGATTATCCCCGTGGCCGCCGTCCTTTTCTCGGTGTTCTTACCAACTCACGAACGGGCGGAGTGTCTTCGGAAAGCGGTATCCTCGAATACAATGACGACGGCCATTTGCTGACGATCGCCCCGACCCGCGCCGGCAAGGGCGCGGCCCAAATCGTGCCGAACCTGATGCTCTATGCCGGCAGTTGCCTGGTCATCGACATCAAGGGGGAAAACTATCAGGTCACCCAAAAGCACCGTTCAACGATCTTTGAGGGCGCAACGGTCCTCAAGTTCGCGCCGTTTGACAACGATACCGCCCGGTATAATCCCCTGGATTTCATCCGGGTGTCCGAGGACGGCTCCGCCAACACCTACACATTCGATGACGCGCGGCTCCTCTCGGAAATGCTGGTCGGCAGCCGAGCGAACGAGACATTCTGGGACATCGAGGCCCGTGGCCTTCTCACCATGCTGCTTCTGTATGTGGCGACGCGGTATCAGCCCGGCCACGGCGATCGTGTCATGGGCAGGGTCGTGGAGCTGCTTTTCCCCATGGCGCTCGAAGACAGCAAGGCGTCACCGTTCGACAGAACAGTGAACGCAATCCGCATGGCCGCCGAGATGAACGGCGACGACATCCTGGGCGCTCTTATCACCCAGTTCATCGAGCACGAGGACAAGGTGCGCGCCGGCATCCTGTCGACGTGCCGTTCCGCCATGAGCATCTGGCTGTCCCCAAGGCTGCAGGACGCGACAGGCACAAGTGATTTCCGGTTCTCGGACTTAAAACGGTCCATGTGCCGGCCGGAGGCCGAAAGCCCCGCGCCCACAACCCTGTATGTGGTCATTCCACCGGAATACCTGAAGGAGTATCGGCCGGTCCTGCGCATGATGGTTGGTCTGGCGGCGGTCGAGCTGACCCGCTCCCCCAGCTGGGCTACAGAGGAGAACATCGCCGCCGGCTGGGTGGCAAAGCCGCCTTGCCAGGTGCTGTTCCTGCTCGATGAGTTTCCGGCGCTCGGTTACATGGGTCCCATTGAACAAGGCGTGGCATATCTCGCCGGTTACGGCGTCCAGATCTGGACGTTCGCCCAGAGCGTCGGCCAGCTGAAGGAAATCTACAAGGACAACTGGACGACCTTCGTCTCGAATGCCGGAGCATCCTGCTATTTCGGCATGACCGACCCGGACATATGCGACTTTCTCTCGCAGCAGCTTGGCAAAACCGGTGAGTATTCGCTCCGGTATTTTACAAGCTCTGAGACGGAAGGCACCTCCTTCAGCACGTCGTCGGCCCGGTCCTGGGGAAACAGCACCAGTTACGGGAGCTACGACAGCAGCGGCGGATCCGGGTCGAGTTCCGGATCATCGGACACGACATCCCACTCCGACAACACCTCCAAAACGCTCAACGAGCAATGGCGTTTCAAGGATGATCCCGTCGCCACCCCCAGCGACATCCGCGCCATGCCGCGCGGCTCCCAGATCATCCTCATGCGCCACAAGCTGCCCGCCATCGCGAGCTTGCTACCGTTTTACGAATGCGAGCTGTTCACGTCCCTCTATGACGCATGGAGGCCCTGATGGCGGCACAAGTCCATATTGACCCCGAGACCGGGATGGCCCTGATCTCGCTGGTCGGCCCCCTGCCGGTCGGCCAGCGCATGAAGTTTTCGCTATTCGATGCGAAGGCCCGGAAATACCTCACGTCGAACGGTTGGGCATCCAGTCGCAAAACCTTTGCCGAAGTCGTACCCGAGACGGACACGGCTGAAATCATGATTGAGCCGGAAACCGCCCAGCTCATTGCACCCGGCACAGTGTTCGTCATCGAGGAGATTTTCATCGGCCTGCGTGAAACCGTCACCTGGCCCAAACCGGCTAAGTCCGTTCCGCCACCCGTAGCAGCATCGATCGCCGTGGTCACGGCCCCCACCCCCGAAATCTCCCCGCCGCCCCAAGAGGACGTAGCAACACCTCCTTCGGAGCAATCACGGACTGGCCGACCCCTTTGGGTCGCCGTAGTCGCGGGTTTGGTGATTGGCGCGGGCCTGAGTTACGGCGGCCTTGCCTTCACCGGCAGCAACGCTCCTCCCCAGGAGGAAGCGGCTGCAATTGTGGTAGAGCCCAAAACCGTCAAAAACACCGCGCCCGCAGAGGATACTTTTGCAGTCAAGGAACTCAAAAAAATGGTAAGCTCGCTGGAGTTCAAGCTTTCCCAGGCGAACGCGAGCGATGCGTCTGCCCGTAAATGGATCGATGATCAGAAGAAGGTCATCGCCACACTACAGGATCAAATCCAGGCACTGCGTAGCAAGGCCCCTGCGCCGGCCACGGTGGCTTCGGCGGATGGCAATTCCGGTTTGAAACAGCAAGCGGCGGAACTACGCCGCGAGGTTGTCGAACTGAAAATGAAGCTCCTGGAGAAATCACGCAGCGACAACGATGGCAGCGCCGCCGCTATCGAAGCCTCCCAAAAACAGCTTGAAACCCTGAACGTCGACCGTGCGCAGCTCAACGCCCGTATCGACGAGCAAGTCCGCATCATTGCCAGCCTCCGCACGGAAACAACCCGTCTCAAGTCCCAGCTGGTATCGCCGTCTGACGTCGCCTCCTCCGGCGACCCTCCCACTACTGCCGGGCATCAGTCGACGATCACCGCTCTGGAACAGGACCTGGCGACGTACAAGGCCAAAGTAGAACAGCAGGAAGCACGGATCGCCGAGTTTGAGCGCCTCCAGCTGGAGCAACAGCAAAGCGAGCCGGAAACCGAGGAAATCATCGTCCCGGTCGATTACTGGCTGGGCGCGGCGGTCAGTTCGTCGGGCTCGGTTGAGGTCTCAACCGGGCAGTCGAGTGGGGCCGATGCTCAGGATGCCGTCATGGATAAATGTCAAGCCGGTGGCCTGCGCTGCGAATTTATCGGCTTCTACCAAAACATGTGTTTTGCGGTTGCACGGCCTCAAGGGCAAAGGATCCGCGCCGCGAACTACTGGTACCGGCCGGGCAAGACGGCCGCAGAAGCCCGGCAGGGCGCGCTCTACGAGTGCAACCAGCTGAGCGGCGGACAATGCAGCATCGCGTTCACCCGCTGCGCCAGCGAGTGACAAACCCATGCTGAACAGCCGGTCAGTACCGGCTGTTCAGCATGGGTGCCGGCACGTGCTCCGGAGAGGACCTAAAGGTCCTCGTCACAGGCGGGCATGTCCTCTTCGAGGGAAAAGAGCGGAGCTTCGACCGGTGCGCGCTGGAACAGCTCAGGCGCTATGCGATACAGGTCCGAGGCTTTCTGAAGGGCCTCTTCCTGCGAGGCAGCCTGCACCGCGATGTAGGATTTATCCACGATCCGGCAGGATACGTAGAACCAGGTATTTTTGATCAGGGTCTTGTGGAGTGGCATTGGGACTTCTTTCCTTGGTTACCCGGTCACGCTTTGCGGCCGGTCGGGAAAGTTCGGCGTCGGCCGTCTGAGGCGCATAGCGCCGCCCCCTGTCATCAGGCAACTCGGGAGCGCAGCGAACGGAGCGGGCCGCCTGATTGACTGGGGCAGACCACGACGCAAAACCCCGACAGCTCCGGCCGCATGCGGAACGGTCCAAGGATGGACCTTGCCCCTTCCTCCCTGTCGATAATGGTTCGACTATCCTGCGGTTGTGGATACCTGTCGTCAGCAGGCAGCCAGCAGGAAAGGTGCCGCGCCCTTTGACGCGGCCCTATCGCTAGTATTCATCAGCGCGCATCACGGTCAGCACCCGGCAGGTGACGTCCCGATTGGTCGGATCAGGCGAGTGGTTCCGTTTCCGGAGATCGTAATAGTCGATTTTCCAGAAGTAGTTCACGCCATCATGCGCGATGGCGCCAAAATCATGCTCGCCGTGGGGATCGTTGTCCGCCGTGAAGGCGTCAAAATCCATTACCTTGCGCAGGATCCTGAAGCGGTCCTGGTGCGGCAGCCCCATGACGCTGCTGGTGAGGAACAGCTCGCCGAGAGGCGGCAGTGGCCATTTTCGGAGCTGGTCATTCAGCGCACGGATCTGCATCGTCCGGGTGCCGGAATGCTCCCGGGCCGGGAGGGGGCTCATCGCCCCTCTTCCCGCTGGGATTCCTCTGCCTTCGGCTTGCGGACGGTCAGACGGCCGTTGACGGGTATGCAGCTGATGCTGATGTTGAAGCCCTCGCCATCATCGTGCATCCAGGCGGCGCCGATCTTGGTCCAGTAGGCTTTCTTGCCTTCGCCTTCGACGTGGTAGACCGCATGAGAGGGTCTTTTGGTTTCGGTTGTCATGGGTTGTCTCCCGTTGGTTTCTCCGGCCACGCCCTTCGCGGCCGGTCGGGTCCCTCAAGCGGCGGTACGCCTGAGGCGTGGAACGCGCCGGTCCCAGTCATCCGGCCACACGGAAGCGCAGCGAATGGAGCGGGCAGCCGGATTGACGGGGACAGGCTCCGCCGCAGACCCCGACCACACCAGGCCGAGAAGGCAGGGACGGACAACGGACGACAACACCACACCGAGCCGACACCTGGTCACGGTCGAGGACAATGGTGGAGAGGCACAAGCCGAATGATGCAATCAGGATGGGCGGCAGCCTGAGACGCGATTTGGCGCGGCTTCACACTCCGCTACAGATGGGAAACGGTTTGCTGGCTGAAAGACGATGTGGCGACGATCTGGAGGGTTTGAGACACGATCTACACGCCGGCCCGGACTGCCGGGAGCTTCACCTGCGCTTGGCGGTCTTGACCTGCTCTTCGTGAAAGGCCCGCAGCTCGGCAAAGACCTGCGCGGCTGAAAGGCTCGGCGCTGGATCGTCGAGTGATGCCCGGATTCTGGCACGCAAAATTTCGATGGGCAGGGCTTCCTCGGAGAGGAGCGCTTGACTGTCGCTGTTCTCGCTATTCATCGGCGAATAGGATGGCCTCGTAGTCCTGGGCACCGTTGAGAACGTGCAGCACGTCGATAGTTTCAGCCGCAATCCGGTAAAAGATCAGGTATTCGCCGTGCGGCCGGCGACGGATGCCGGTATGCGCGTAACCCGCCAGCAAGGGAAACATCCGGGGCATGTGACCCAAGGTCAGACACCGTTCCACCAGTTCGGCGACGAAGGTCTCGGCCCGCACGGGATTGTCTATGGCGATGTAGTCACCGATATGCTCGAGGTCAGCTTCCGCCTCGTCGGTTATGACAACCTTCACAAGCCGCGATCTTCCGCCATCTTCCGGTATTTCGCGGTGAGACGGGCGCCTACCTCTTCGATCGGCTTGACCCGGCCGGCGTCAGCGTCGGCCAGCCCGCGCTGGAGCGCGGCATCAAGCGCGGCAAGGCGCTTTTCCCGCTCTTCGACCAGACGCACACCCTCGCGCAGAACCTCGCTCCGCGAGTTATAACGGCCAGTTTTCACCAGGTCTGTGACGTAGTTTTCCAGCTTTTCGCCGAGATGTGCGCTGCTTGCCATATCATTGCTCCTTTCCCCTTTATGGCACACAGTGATAACTATTGGCAACTTTTCTGACAGGGTCCAACCGGCTTGGAGCGTAAGCCGGTTGGAAAGAAGGCCCTGAAGGGCCTTGTCACAAGGCATGATGCAGCCGCAGCCGTGCCGACAGATAGTGACGGGAATCGAGTTCCATACCGAGGAAATCGCGACCCGTGTCATGGGCAGCGACCAACGTGGAACCCGAACCGCAGAACGGGTCCAGCACCAGGTCGTTCGGCTTCGTCAGGGCCCTGATCAAGGATTTCAGTGGCCGGACCGGCTTTTGCGTGGGATGCAGCCGGTTGGCTGTGTAGTCCCACGACTGGATGTCGGACAGCTTTGTTGCCGGGAACGGTGGACGTCCCTTGGCCAGCAGGTACGCCTGCTCGTGGGTGTGCTGCAGGAAGCGACGCGAGGATGCATAAGGCTTGGCAAAGACCAGATGTCCGACGATGCGGAAACCCGCCTCGCGCCAGGCTTCGGCAAAGCGGTCGACCTCGTTCCAGCCGTAGAAGCTGACGGCTAGGCTGTTGGGTTTGAGGATGCGGTACATCTGCCCGAAAGCGGGTTTGAGCCAGTCGGCGTTATCGTCATTGGCGACGGTACGACCGTGGCGGTCGCGATAACGGACCAGGTAAGGTGGATCTGTGAGGATGAAATCCACAGACCCGCTTTGCAGACGCTGCATCAGGGTGATGCAGTCGCCGTGCAGGATGGCGTTGCGGGTGATCATTATTCATCGTCCCGCTTGGCGTTGATTTCCTGAAGGATCAGGCGGCCGCTGACCGGCAGGCCGATAAGCTGGATGGTGAAGCCCTTACCGTTGTTCGTAGGCCACGCGGCGCCGACCTTGGTCCAGTAGCTCCCGTCGCCGGCTCCTTCCACGACGTAGACGCCGTGGGTGGGACTTTTGTTGGTTGTCATGGGTTTGTCTCCCGTTGGTTTCTCCGGCCACGCCCTTCGCGGCCGGTCGGGTCACTCAAGCGGCGGTACGCCTGAGGCGCGGAACGCGCCGGTCCCGGTCCACCGGGCTTCTCGGGAGCGCAGCGAAATGAGCGGAAACCGGTTGACGGGGACAGGCTCCGCCGCAGACCCCGACCACACCAGGCCGAGAAGGCGGGGACGGACAACGGAGACAACGCCACACCGAACCAACACCTGGTCACGGTCGACGACGACGGGGAGGATCAAGCCTGAAGGTGCGATCAGGATTGGCGCCGCCTGAGCGGCGATTTGGAGAGGTTTCCCACCTCACGCCACAGGGGAACCTGTCCGGACACCAGAAAACGGCCTGACGGCGATGTGACGACCTAGGCGGGGGCAATGGTTAGGCGTCGGACCAGTCGTCCGGCATATCCTCACCACGTTTGAGGATGCGGAGAACTTCGACAAGATCGTCACTGACGACACGGAAGGCGATGGCAGCGCTATGCTCGAACCCGATCAGACGCAGGCCTGGCAGGATGTGATCCCGCACCGTGCCGCGTTCGGGAAAGGTGTCGAGTGACAGACAAGCCGCTTCGATACGGGTGACGTATCCCCCTGCCCGCTCGTGGCCCGTCTTGTCGGCAATGTCCAGATAGATGCGCTTGAGATCTGCGGCGGCGATCGGCCGGAAAACGACCTTATGCGCCACGCTTGGCGGCTTTCACCTGAAAGCCTGGTGAAAAGCCCGCAGCTCGGCAAAGACCTGATCCGCCGGAATGCTCGGCCGGGGGTCATCGATCGCTTCCTGGATTTTGGCGCGGAGAATTTCGTCCAGTGCCGCTTCTTCCCGATCGAGGGCACGAAGCGCAGCACGCACAACCTCACTCGCAGACTCATAGGCACCGGTCGCCAGACGTGCGTCGATGCTGGCCTGTTGTTTGCCAAGGGTCAGGGTGATGGGTTTGCTTGTGCGCATGGATGAGATCCTTCCTGATCGCTTATAGCACGAAGCATGACAGTGTCATACTGATTTCTGACACCCTAGAACGTGCATCGTTTTCTCTTCAAAATTTTGAATTTTGCGCCGCAGGCCTTTTTAGAAAATTCTGAAAAATGTTTAGAAAAAAGTGTTCCGCAATGTTCAGTCTGTTCAGTTCTATATATAGGCGCGACCGATTCAGCGTAAAAGCGCGACCGATTCAGCGTAAAGGCGCGACCGATTCAGCGCGGAAAGATCCCGACGCGCGACCGATTCAGCGTAGGGGCGCGACCGATTCAGCGTAAGGCCTATACTAAGGCATTGAATCATCTAAGACCTGAGACCCCCTAAAGCGCGACCGATTCAGCGTAGCTAACTCTTTATGGTTTCACGCTTTTTCGTGGAACCCTTGGCCGGGATTGACAGCACATCGGAATCAGCGGGTTTCAGGCGTATTCCTGTCTCAGTCAGGCTGACCGGAAGCTTCGGAAAAACCTCACAAATATGTGCCAGCTCTTTCGTGAACTTCGCCCGGAAATCCCGGTCACGGGTGTAGCCGCCGGTCTTGCCTGAGGTTACAAAGTGCCCCTCGCCGAACTGCTCTTTCAGGGCTTCCCAACTGATCGCGATCGGCTCGCTGAGGCTGTAGCTGCGATGGCTGAGCCAGTAGTAGATATCAATCTTGCGGGGGGAGTCCGAGAACGCCTTGATGGCGTGGACGTTGACCGGCAGGGCGTGTTTCGCGAGGGTGTCGTAGAACTCGCGGCTGAAGGTGATCGTGCTCGGCCACAGCATGCGTTGATCGGGGTCACTGGGGAACCAGACATCCAGGGATGCGAACGGGGCGGTGTTGATCGTCCTGGCACGCCCCCCCTTCTCGTCGAAGGTGCCAATGGTCATTTTACAAGCCGCCAAGGCGTTCACCTGCTGCTTGAACGCGGTGAGATTGCCACGCGGTCCGCCGTTGGCCTCGAACCCCATCTTGTTGATGAATGCGGTCAGGCTGTCGTCGATGTTGATCGTCGGCGACTGCTGGCGGATTGCTTCACTGCACAGGTGCAGCAGCAGCAGGCGGGCACGGGAGCCATATGGCAGCGGCTGCTTCACGAACTCGCCCTCGGGGGACAGCAGCTCACCAGCGTTGACGATGAGGCGCATGTTGCCCTGCTTGCTGCGGTATTCACGCTCCTCGATAGGCTGGCGATTGTAGGGCAGGCCACACAGAGCCAGAACGCTATGGATGTGGCGCAGGTCTTCGCGTGTTCCGCCGGCTTCAAGAGCATCCTTGCTTTTGGCGCGGCGTCGGGCACCTGGCGACATCGCGGCGATTTCGGATGCGCGGGCCTCCGCCTGGGCATCACGCTCGGCCTGTTCGACAATCAGCTGGCGTGCCTCGACCGCGAAGACTGTAGGTAATTTGTATTTCTCGCGAGCCTGGGCAAGCTTCTTGCGCAGGTCGGCGTCGCGGACTAGGGAGAGATCAGGCAAGGAGGTGTCATTCATGCCCGATTACTTCCCTTTTCCCTCCACCGTGTCCAGCAAAGCCTCGATTGCCTCGCAGTACGATTGCCCGCCGTTGGCGTCGCAATAGGCTTTAAGGCGCTCGATAACCCGCTTTGGGCCGGTGACGCTGATCTTGTCCTGTGCCTCCTTCCGCTTCGGCCCAGGCTTGCGACGGGCATGGACGTCGCGAGACACGAATCCCAGCGACTGGCCTGCCTGCAGCACCTTCGACAGGTCAGGAGCTGGCTCAACAGCAGGTGCGGCAGCTTCGGGTGCCTTCTGCCGCTGCGGCGGCAATTTCACAGTATCGGTCACAGGTTTGTCGAATCCGTAGCTCATGCGGCGGCCTCATGCTGGGAGAGCTGGTTGACGACCTCTTGGGTGTACTCCTTCGCGTTCTGTACAGCCGCCTCCAGCGGTTTGAGGACACGCTCCTGCTGCGACGCGGTGCTATTCTGGACCTCGGCACGCCCCTGTGCTAGCAGCTCGCTGAGCAGCGATCCTTCGCGGAAGATACGGGTATAAGCGGCGCGTCGAACGATCGAGGACGACAGGATCCGCATGTCGGCCGCCAGCAGTTCCTTGCGGACGTCCTTCTCGTCGCTGGTCTGGAACGCCGCGTTGACGCGGGTCATCAGAAGCGCGTGCCCTATGGTCTTGTTCATCATGCGACCAGTGTTCTTGATGAGGTGAACGGCACGGGCCGCCTGTCGGGCCTCCATAGGCGTCGGCTCAAAGGGCACCAGCACCAGATCGGACTGGCTGATGGCATATGTAACAAGTGTCGAAGCTGTGCCCTCCAGGTCGATGATCAGATAATCGGCCTTGCCTTGGATACCATCGATGGTATCGAGGAATTCGGTTTCGCCCGGTACGCGCCTTACAAGGAACGGTACGTCCCTTCCTTGCTGCTGACGCTGGTCCGCCCATAACATCAGATTCTGGTTTGGATCGCAGTCCAAGATCGCAACCGTGGCACCGGCATGGTGGATCTGTTCCGCCAACAGCAGCGCTGACGTGGTTTTACTGGATCCGCCTTTGGGGTTGGCGAAGGTGATTGTGAACATTGAGCTCTCCTGTTTGATACTAACGTAAACGATAACGTTAAAGAATGCATTAGCTTTGAAATTATCGCAGACATTAAATTTAGCTCTAAAATTAACTTTACAATTGACTCTAAAGTTAATTTTAGAAATAAAGAAAATATATTATAAATCAATGTCATAAAAAATATAGGCAGGCGAGAAAAATTATATACTACCGGAAGTAGAATCAAAAGCAGTCGCACCTTCTCGCCGGCAAGCGCGCGCTAACGAGAAGAGGATGAAATAAAATGCCTATTTTAATTGCTAGAGCCGCACGGTATCAAACGTGCGGATTGAGAAAACGAAGGCAGGATTGCAAATTCCACTAAGGAAGTTAACTAAGAGAATTAAATGATAAAGTTGCTAAAAGATTTCTGGAATAGAATTCCAAAAAAGACATTTGCTGAAGTGTACATATCATGTCTCGCGTTAATATTATTAATTTTTATATTAGATACATTATTTATATTGCCCGATTTTTTAGCTGTAGCGGGTATTTTTATATGGGGAACATACGCCTATATAAAATTATTCATTAATCCGTATGATCCAAAATGACTATAAGGTGAAAAATGCCAGGAAATGTAGAAACAGAAAAGACAGACGATCAAAAAGTTTACGATTATTTTCTTAATATTTCAGGAATTGGTGCTGCCGTAAGCACATATATCATAGCGTCAGCAAGATATGCTGCCAGATCTGAAATATTTTATGATATTCCATTATCTTCTGTTGCACCAGTATATACATTAGCTGGAATAGCAGTTGATTTTGCGCAATATAGGAACGCTGGATACGGCGTGACAGGTGCAGCTACTTGGACTGCAGCGCAATTAGCTGTCACATTTACTATTGATTATGGTATAGCTGCTGCTGCAGGAATGGCAACGGGTATCCCTGTAGTTGGGACTGTAGCACCATACGCAGGATTAGCCCTTGCTGCCTACGTAAACTACGAGATAGGAAATGCGTTCCATAATACGTCTGAGTATTTTATAGGAATAAATAAAACAGAAAATGATATACAGCAAGTAGTTGGTGAGTCCCCTGGCTATATCTATGGTGAAGCTGAAGACGGGGCCACTCATTTGGAGGCGATTGTTACGTATGCTGATGGTCGACCAAATGGTTTCCCAGGGTCAGCCCTAAGTGCGCTGGATAGTTTTATTAGTGCAGTCATAAGCGCACTAACCGGGGGTAAAAATGCTGAAAGTGCCAAGCCCCTTGTAATTGATTTGAGTCCAGTATCAGGGATAGGAAGTGACGGTTTGGAGTTTATAAATCGCTTCTCTTCAAATGTATTTTACGATTTTACGGATGACACTTACAAAGAACGATCTGCCTGGGTCGGTCCAAATGAAGGAATTATATTCTGGGATAAAGATTTGAACGATAGAGCTGGTCGTAACGAGATAATTTTAAGTTATGATTTGCCTGGAGCAAAAACTGATTTACATGCTCTTATATTAGCGGGATTTGATAAAAACAATGATGGAATAATAAGTGCATCAGAAGCAGACGGAATTACAGATTCTGATGGAAAAGCGGACGCGGGAAAATTAAAAATTTGGCAGGATAAAAATACAAACGGCATATACGACCCTGGAGAATCAAAAAATTTTTCGGATATAGTTTCGTTTATAGACTTCAAAGAAGCAGATTTTTCTAAATTAGATAAAGACAACGATGGAAAGATTGATAAAGATCAGCTTCTCCAAATGGCAGATGGCTCCATTATATTTGGAGTATACAAAGTAGTACTTGCGGGGAGTGGGGAAGAAACTAAAGCGTATGATATGGCGTTCGCGTATGACGATGTTGGGTTTAAGGAAACAGCTACTGGTATAGTGACCTGCCACTGAGAATTTCCTCCGAAATTGATTAGAGTCCGGCCCATTGAGGACGGACGAATGAAGAAGCAGAGATTTACGGAAGAACAGATCATCGCTGTGCTGAAGGAGCAGGAGGCTGGTGGGAAAGCGGCGGACCTCTGCCGCAGGCACGGGATTTCCGAGGCAACATTTTACAACTGGAAAGCCAAATACGGCGGCATGGACGTCTCCGAGGCGAAGCGGCTGAAGGCGCTTGAAGAGGAGAACGCCAAGCTGAAGAAGCTGCTGGCCGAGCAGATGCTGGATGTGGCGGCACTTCGTGAGCTTCTCGCAAAAAAATGGTAGGGCCTGTCGCCAAGCGTGACGCCGTCGCGCATCTGAAGGCCTTGATGGGCCTCTCGGAGCGTCGGGCCTGCCAGATCATTTCCGCCGACCGCAAGATGATCCGCTACCGGTCCTGCCGACCGCCGGAAGTCGAACTGCGAATGAAGCTGCGCGACCTCGCCAACCAGCGACGGCGTTTCGGATATCGGCGGCTGTTCATCGTGCTCAGACGGGAGGGAGAACGATCCGGCGTCAATCGCATCTATCGGCTGTATCGCGAGGAGGGTCTTTCCGTTCGCAAACGGAAGGCTCGGCGACGTGCCGTGGGCACACGTGCGCCGATCCTGGTGGAGGCGAAGGCCAATGCGCGATGGTCACTGGATTTCGTCCACGATCAGTTCGCCTGCGGCAGGCGCTTCCGCGTGCTTAATATTGTCGACGACGTCACGCGCGAATGCCTGGCGGCCATCCCGGACACGTCAATCTCCGGCCGTCGTGTTGCTCGCGAACTGACAACACTGATCGAACGGCGCGGCAAGCCCGGCATGATCGTCTCCGACAATGGCACCGAGTTCACGTCGAATGCGATCCTGATTTGGTCCAGGGATCACAAGGTCGAATGGCACTACATCGCGCCGGGCAAGCCGATGCAGAATGGCTATGTCGAGAGTTTCAACGGCCGCATGCGTGATGAACTGCTCAACGAAAGCCTGTTCTTCGGTCTCGATCACGCCCGCAGCGCCATTGCCGAATGGGTCGACGACTACAACACCTTCCGGCCGCACTCGTCGCTCGGATACCAGACCCCGGCAGCTTATGCCGGGACCATCGCCGCAACCGGCTCCAACGCTGCGCAATATGAAAGCTACGCGTTTCCGCCGGTTGCTACCACCGCGCCATCTGGCGTATCAAAAACCGCCGAGGCTCTAATCGCCGCTGGATGAAAGTTCAGTGGCAGGTCACTTAGGATCAGGCAGGGCAGGGGGTGTGCGAAGCCTTAGCAATCGCCCTTTTCCATCCTTCCAACGGCCGATCTCTTCGCACCACCAGCGTCCATCGCCAAGATGGATAACGGTTTGACCATGTGGCCTGTCACAATGCTCACAGCGCCCTTTGGCCCGCTTGAACCGGATGATGTCGGTGAGCTGTGCCCAGTCAATGGGATAAAGCCAGCGGTGTTGTGGCCGGATCGGCATCAGGATGCTTCCCCGGTCTTTTTGGGAATTCGCTTGGCCAGCCGCGCAATCGTCGAACTCGAGCACTTCGTCGCCTGGCGGATGGTCTCCCAGGTCTGGCCGCTTTTCAGCATGGCGACAATAGCAGCGTTGCGCTGTTTGTCCTCTGGTCGCCCACGAAAGGCGCCGGCAGCCTTGGCCGCCGCAATGCCCTGCTTCTGGCGCCGGCGCCGGTCGTCGTAGTCCTTGCGGGCAAAGCCGGCGAGCATGTCGAGCATCATATTGTTGATGGCATCAAGGATGCGGTTTTGAATGTCATCACGGTCGCCGGTCATCATCATCCACGAGGTCGGCAGGTCCAGCGCGACCACGCGGATATGCCGGCTTTGGATTTCGGTTCGTAACTTTTCCCAGTCGGCGGCCGTCAAACGGCTAAGTCGGTCGACCTGCTCGACGAGCAACACGTCGCCGGGCTGGCAGTCCGACAACAAGCGGAACAGCTCTGGCCGCTGCAAGGTCGCCCCGCTTTCGTTCTCGATATAGCTGGCTGCGATCTTCCAGCCACGCTCATTGGCGAACTGCTTCAGCTCGTCATGCGCCCGAGTGGCATCCTGCTCTTTGGTGCTGGCGCGGAGATAGGCACGAATGAACATAACAGCACTTCGATATTGATTTTAAAAACCGCAGTTCGGTTTGACTAATAATAATATACGAAGTTCGTTTTGTGTCGTCAAAAGATATTTATCGCAGTGACGTAAAGGCACTTCGATAAAGGCATACTTAAATAGTGCAAAATCTATGCCTTTATTTTTCTGCGGAAACGAATGCAGTAGCGCTTGACTGATTACGTTAAGCTCGACGACGAAACTCTAGCGGAGTTTGGCCCATAAACTCGCGAAACGTTTTTCCAAACTGGCTTGCACCGTTGAAACCGCAGGCGCCTGCGACGTCTGACATTGAAAGCATGGTCGTGGTCAGCAGCTGCTTAGGACGCGGACTCATAAGCTGATGCGATCCACATTCTCGTGGCGGCGATCTTGAGTGCTGCGAGGTAGTTGTCTGCCTGGTGGTCATATCGCGTTGCCAAGCCGCGCATCTGTTTGATGCGATTGAAGAACCGCTCCACGAGATTGCGCTGGCGGTAG
>NZ_JBHFEI010000026.1:0-31094 GCF_041928815.1 Ensifer soli
TCACCAGGACCAGTGAATCAGACAAGCCCGACCGCGTGAATCATCAATCCGACTCCGCGTTCATCGAAGACGCTCTAGACTTGCCGACGCCCCACGTACCGTAGACCCCAAGGGAAATCGGCAACATGGTATCGTCGGATACCAGATCGCAGATCATCTCCGAGACCTCGGAATAATTCAGGTAGTCTACCTTGCTTTCACTGTCCGCCCACATGATTCCCTCGCCTTTGATCTTCAAAGTCTGGGTTCGGAAATTCCAGTGGTCAAGGAAGACCGGCGACCTTTCTAATGCAACGTGTGGATTATTCAGGAGACGTCATGCACGCATTCAGGATGAGGCGGTCCGCCCGGGAATTCTGTGAATGCGTCGTACGCTCTGACCCGCGTGCCAGGCGGCAAAAACAGCTATACTTCAAGGCGAGATCGATTCGAGCCATCGCGTCGCCTCACGAATCCTGCCGATCTCGTTTTCTGTGTTGACGTCGTTTACTATCAATGACTTAGCGTGGTTTGAAAAGCGTTTGCGATAAAGCCCCTGAGTTTGAAAGACGTTGGCTACAAAACAGAAAAGGGTAGGCTACACTATCTGCCGTAAGCCATTGAAATCGCTGAGCCGCCTTTAAAGAGGTAGGCGACAGAGATCATACAGGTCAGTGATAGTCGCTCTCGTAGGGGGCGAGTGATCAGCCGGGCTATCCTGAGATATGCGAAACTCAAAACGTGATGAGGACGCTAGATTAGATAGTCGATCGCCAATCTCAGTCTTCAAACGCACGGCCATCCACCGACTTTATGAATCGGAGAATGGCCGTGACGCTGTCGAAAATAAATCGAGCTTCGTCAGGGTCTACCAAGTCGGGATTGTCATGGGCTAGCGATTTATTATTGCGTAAGTCATTCATCGATTCGAAGACGCTGATTGAGCTCTTGATGATTCGCTCAGACATCTGCGTGAGATTTCGTTGAGTTCCTAAAAGCTTGACGTATCTGCCGACGCGGGAATGTAGGGGGTCATCGTGTCCGCATTCTCCGCCACCATGCTTCCGCACCAAGGATGCAAAGCGCTTCATGCAATAGGTATGAAGGCGATCTAGTGCGGCGTGCGGCTTCTTCGCATCAAGGTCTCTCCGTATAGAAGCGACGAGCTCGTCGAGCGTTTCGCTTGGTTCAAAGGTTTCGAATGCCGAGGTGTCAATGTCCTGACTTACGCCTTCGAAGCGTCCAACCGTGATAAAATAACTTCCCTGAATGGCTGGTTCATCCGCAACCGATCCTGACGACCCGTTACTACTTCTATAGTCCCAGAGTTCCCTGAGTAGTCTGGCAACCACAGGCGCTGGAGCTCGCTCGATAAATGATCTGAGCCGCTTTGCTTTCGACGTTCCACGACCGTTGAAATAACGGCTTTCGACTTCGGGGTCTATTTTGAGGGCGTCGTAAAAGAACTCGTTGACCGTCTTGTCGGAGAAATCCAGGACGTAACCACTATCCATGCCAAGGGCTTTTTCGAATTTTTCGCGCTCAGCGCGTGGTATTAGCTGCTCGTAGGTTTTTGACATCTGTTCCCAAATAAAGTCGGCGTCCTGATTTTGCCTCGACCGCGTCGGGTCAAGGCAGGCCGAGTCTACCAGACATCAACGTAACGGGAAAAGCTTGACTTGGGCCGGCGAGTCACATGGGCTCCAAATATGTTGTTCCCGGACGCTTACGATTGATCGCTCGATATTGATGCTCAAAGCAAGTCGGCTACAACATATAGCGCATATTGATGGTTCGTGAAAAGGTTGCAAACCTGTCATCGCTTTTGTGATGTTGGCTGGTAAGCGGTGCCTGGGTATGCGATGGATGTGCCATTCGAACAAGCGGAAGTGGCGAAAAAACCTCAATGTTTTCAAGCCGCCACTGAACCAGATATCTGATGAACCACATCTGATTCCCGAGACGGACCGGAGGCAAGGGAGGCGGTCCTTTCGGACCGTCTCTTCGGACATGCAAAGGATCAGGGCATGAGCACGACACGTCGTTTCGATCTTTCGGCCGTCGTTCCCGAGGAGGGCGCGCCGGCGCCGGACCGGCTGATCTCCGGGAACCCGCGCTTCACCACCTGGAACGTCGAGGAGGCCGAGGGGGGGCTCTATGCCGGCGTCTGGCAGGCCACACCCGGCGCGTGGCGCATCGTCTATGAGGAATGGGAGTATTTCCATATCCTCGAAGGCCATTCGATCCTGACCGAGGACGGTGGCGCGCCGATCCATCTGCGCGCCGGCGACAGTCTCGTCGTGCGGCCCGGCTTTAAAGGCACATGGGAAGTGGTGGAGACGACGCGCAAGGACTATGTCATCCGCCTCTGACGTGCCGCTGGAGGGAGAGCACTTGCGGTGTGGCTATTGCGGGTATATACCCGCGTCATGACCTCCTGCTACTGCATTCTCCTGCGCAAGGCCGGACGGCGGCTGACGGCGCGCTACGACGCGGCGCTGAAGCCGTTCGGCATCACTGTCGCCCAGTTCAGCCATCTGAGGCATGTCGGGCGCTCCGAACCCGTGTCGCTGACGGTGCTCGCCGACCGGCTCGACCTCGACCGTTCAACCGTCGGCCGCAACAGCAAGGTGCTGGAGCGCATGGGGTTGCTGAACGTCGGCCCGGGCGAGGACCAGCGTGAGCAGGTGCTGACGCTGACGCGTGACGGACGCGAAATGCTGGTGCGCGCCGCGCCGGCCTGGGACGCGGCGCAGGCCGAGGTCGGCGAACGTCTCGGCACCGAGGGCAGGGCGAAGCTCGCCGAGATCCTCGCCTTGATGTGATCAGTTTTTGTTCCGTTGCGGGCATATGCCCGTAAAACCTCCGTTTCGAAAGAGCCCCGATGCTTTCCCTCCCCCTTTCCTCCTGGCTCAAGGCCCGCGGCATCCATTATGGCTGGGCCGTGCTCGCCACGACCTTTCTCACCATGCTGGCAACGGCGGGGGCCATGGGATCGGCCGGCGTGCTGATCGAGCCGCTGCGCGCCGAGTTCGGCTGGACGACCTCCGAGATCTCGACCGCGATGGCGATCCGGCTGGCGCTGTTCGGTCTGTTCGGACCTTTCGCCGCCGCCTTCATGAACCATTTCGGCATCCGCGCCGTGGTGATGACGGCGCTCGCCATGATCGCCGGCGGCATCGTCCTGTCGCTGGCGATGACCGAACTTTGGCAGCTGGTGCTGCTCTGGGGCGTCGTCATCGGCATCGGCACCGGCATGACCGCGCTCGTCCTCGGCGCGACCGTGGCGACGCGCTGGTTTTCCGCGCGGCGTGGCCTCGTCGTCGGCCTGCTGACGGCGAGCAACGCCACCGGCCAGCTCGTCTTCCTGCCGATGCTGGCGAGCCTTTCGGAGGGCTTTGGCTGGCGTGCGGCGATGGTGGTGGTCGTCGCCATCATCCTTGCGGCGATGCTGCTGGTGCTGATGCTGATGCGCGACCATCCGGCGGATATGGGGCTTGCGCCTTACGGCGGGGCCGGGATCGTGCCGGCGCCGAAGCGCGACCGGCGTCTGACGGAACTCCTCGTCGCGCCGCTTTCGGCGCTGCGCGAGGCGAGCGGCAGCAAGGTGTTCTGGATCCTGTTCTTCACCTTCTTCGTCTGCGGCCTCAGCACCAACGGCCTGATCCAGACCCACTGGATCTCGATCTGCGGCGATTTCGGCATCGCCGCCGTCGGCGCGGCGAGCATGCTGGCGCTGATCGGCGCCTTCGATTTCATCGGCACGATCGCGTCTGGCTGGCTGTCGGACCGCTACGACAATCGCTGGCTGCTGTTCTGGTTCTACGGGCTTCGCGGCCTGTCGCTGATCTTCCTGTCGCTCTCCGGCTTCGATCTTTACCAATTGTCGATCTTCGCCGTCTTCTACGGGCTCGACTGGGTGGCGACCGTGCCGCCGACCGTCAAGCTGTCGGCGGAGCATTTCGGCCGCGAAAAGGCCAACATCACCTTCGGCTGGATCTTCGCCGGCCACCAGCTCGGCGCCGCGACCGCCGCCTTCGGCTCCGGCTGGATCCGCACCGACTACGACACCTACATGCCCGCGCTCTATATCGCCGGGGTGATGTGCGTCATCGCCGCCCTGTCGGTGCTTGCCGTCTCGCGCCGCCGGGATGGCATGCCGGTCGGCCAGCCGGCCTGAGACCCCTTACCAGGCAAGATCCAGCTGTTCGAGGCCGTGGAAATGGAAGCTGTCGCGCACTTTTGGCGCGGCGGCGAGCCGCAGCCGGGGGAGGCGTTCGAAGAGGACAGGTAGGGCGATCTGCAGTTCCAGCCGGGCGAGCGGCGCGCCGATGCAGAAATGCAGTCCGGCGCCGAAGGACAGATGCGCGCCTTCGTCCCGCTCCGGCCGGAAGGCGAGGGGATCGCGGAACTTTCGCGGGTCGACATTGGCGGCGGCGAGCAGCAGGCCGATGCGCTCGCCCTTCTTCAGCCGGACGCCGCCGTCAAGCTCGACGTCGGAAAGGGCATACCGCTGGAACACGTGCAGCGGCGCGGCATGGCGCAGGCATTCCTCCACGGTCCGTTCCGTCGCCGCCGCGTCGGCGAAGAGGCGGGCGGGATCGAGGCCCGAGGCGAGGATCACGTTCACCGCATTGCCGATCTGGTGCACGGTCGCCTCGTGGCCGGCATTGAGCAGCAGCACCGCGGTGGAGATCAGCTCGTCCTCGCTCAGCCGGTCGCCGTTCTCCTGCGCGGCGATCATCAGGCTGATCAGGTC
Organism: Ensifer soli; assembly: GCF_041928815.1. NCBI lineage: Bacteria > Pseudomonadati > Pseudomonadota > Alphaproteobacteria > Hyphomicrobiales > Rhizobiaceae > Ensifer > Ensifer soli. The sequence continues at coordinate 4,739 of NZ_JBHFEI010000026.1, forward strand.
GTCGCCGGGCGCCCGCCGCTTCTCGGCGACGACCGAGCGCAGGTAGCGGGCAAACTCGGCCGCGGCGGCGTTGGCGTCGTGCTCGGTGTCGGGCGAGGGGTTGAACATGTACATCTTCACCATGCGGTGCGACCAGTCGAGCAGGCTCGGCCCCATCGCCTCCGGCACGCCCAGCATGCGGGCAATGACGGTGACCGGGATGATCTCCGCATAGGCGCTGAGGAGCTCGACGCAACCGTCGGCGGAAAAACCGTCGATGAGGGTGTTGGCAAGGCCGGCGATCTCCGGCCTCAGGCGCTCGATGTGGCGCGAGACGAAGGCGCGGTTGACGAGCGTGCGCAGCCGCGTATGGGCGGGCGGCTCCAGTTCGAGGAGCGAATGCGCCTCCAGCGCGTCGAAATCGGCGAGATGCGGTTTCGGTTCCGGCAGGCCGAGCTCCTCGCGCGTCGCCACATGCAGGACCTGCCGGCCGAAGCGGCGGTCGCGCAGAAGCGCGTTCACCTCGTCGTATCCCGCGACGTACCATTGCCGCTGCTCCTTCCAGAAGAAGGACGGGGCAGCGGCATGAAGGGCGGCATAGGCGCCGTGAGGCGCGGCGAAGAAGGCGGGATCGCGCGTGTCGAGGCTGACGCGGCGAGTGGCGGCGTCGATCGTCATCAGCGGAGGGGCGGTCATGCAATGGAACTCCTCGGGTCGGATGCCCGTTCTTTCGTGTCAGGCGGCAGCCGGGCTGTCCCGCACTATGGCGACGGCCGCTGCGTCCGCAAGCCTTGCCATCGCGAGCGCGCGGGACTAGGCAGGGACGGAGAGAGGGTATGGGAACGGCAATGCCATGACGGTTCTCGAGGACGACAAGAAGGACCGCGACGATGGTGCAGCTGCCGTCAGCCGGATGCCGGAAGCGCGCGTCGTTCCGCCGCCGCCGTCACCGGGCCTGACCATCGCCTCCTACAATGTCCACAAATGCGTCGGCCTCGACAAGCGCTTCGATCCGGCCCGGATCGCCGCGGTAATCGGCGAGGTCGATGCCGACATCGTCGCACTTCAGGAGGCCGACCAGCGCTTCGGCGAACGCGCCGGCCTGCTCGACCTCGATCGCCTGCGCCGCGATTTCGGGCTCGTCCAGGCGCCGATCGTGCCGCGCACCGCACGCGGCCATGGCTGGCACGGCAACCTGATCCTCGTGCGAGAGGGCGTCGTCAACAGGGTCCAGCAGATGTCGTTGCCGGGGGTCGAGCCGCGCGGGGCCGTGCTCGCCGATGTCGAACTCGCCGGCGTGCGGCTCAGGGTGGTCGCCGCCCATCTCGGCCTGCTGCGCCATTCCCGTACCCTCCAGGCGCGCGCGATCCTGACCATGCTCGGTGCGCAGGACGAGGTTCTGCCGACCGTGCTCCTCGGCGATCTCAACGAATGGCGCAAGGGTCGGCGATCGTCGCTGAGCGTGTTCACCTCCGTCTTCGACCATCCCCATCCGCCGGTCGCGAGCTTTCCCGCGCGCCGCCCGATCTTCGCGCTCGACCGGGTCATGGGCAACACGCCCGGCCTCGTCGCCACCGTCGAGGTCCACGACACGCCGCTTTCGCGCGTCGCTTCCGATCACCTGCCGGTCAAGGCCCGTCTCGACCTGTCGGCGGCAACCGGTTCCGGTCAGTCCCGCGCAGCCCCGGCGCATTAACGTTATCGGAGCGCCACGACTTGAAGTCGGGCATATTGACACTCTATGTAGAACGGACGGCACGACAGATGATTCCCGGCAGGCGAGGGGCTCCCCTGCCCGAATGACGAAGGTTTGATATGAGAAATCCGGTTGATACCGCCATGGCGCTGGTGCCGATGGTCGTCGAGCAGACCAATCGCGGCGAGCGGTCCTACGACATCTATTCGCGCCTGTTGAAGGAACGCATCATCTTCCTCACCGGCCCGGTCGAAGATCACATGGCGACGCTAATCTGCGCCCAGTTGCTCTTCCTCGAAGCGGAAAACCCGAAGAAGGAAATCGCCCTCTACATCAATTCGCCGGGCGGCGTCGTCACCGCCGGCATGGCGATCTACGACACGATGCAGTTCATCAAGCCGGCGGTCTCGACGCTGTGCATCGGCCAGGCCGCATCGATGGGCTCGCTGCTGCTCGCCGCCGGCCACAAGGACATGCGCTTCACCACGCCGAACTCGCGCATCATGGTCCACCAGCCGTCCGGCGGATTCCAGGGACAGGCGTCCGACATCGAGCGTCACGCCCGCGATATCCTGAAAATGAAGCGCCGGCTGAACGAAGTCTACGTCAAGCACACCGGCCGGACCTATGAAGAGGTTGAACAGACGCTCGACCGTGACCATTTCATGACGGCGGAAGAGGCGCGCGACTGGGGCGTGATCGACAGGGTGATCACCTCGCGCGAGGCGATGGAAGGCGGCCAGTAGGCCCGGTTCAAGCTTTTGTGCGCCGACCGATGCATTTGTGACACAATTGTAACGACGTTTGGGGTTTATCGGCCTGCCAAACCCGCTACACTTGGCCGTTAAGGCGATGTTGAAGTTTGACGCCTTAGCATTCCACGTCGGGTGGGAGATTCGTTGCGGCCGGCTCCAGGCGCTTCCCTTCAGAGGCATCCAGCCGGTCTGTACTCCCGAAGGTCTTGCGCTTGGCGGGGTCGCGCCGGTGCGGCAAGGCTCAGGTGACTGGTCCGCGCGGGCCGTTTCGGCGGCAGGGCGGTGAGCAGGAAGGAAAGTGATATGAGCAAGGTCAGCGGCAGCAACGGCGGCGACTCGAAGAATACCCTCTACTGCTCCTTCTGCGGCAAGAGCCAGCACGAGGTCCGCAAGCTGATTGCCGGACCGACGGTGTTCATCTGCGATGAATGCGTCGAATTGTGCATGGACATCATCCGCGAGGAGAACAAGACCTCGATGGTCAAGTCGCGCGACGGGGTTCCGACGCCGCAGGAGATCATTAAGGTCCTCGATGAATACGTCATCGGCCAGCAGCAGGCCAAGCGCATCCTCTCGGTCGCGGTCCACAACCACTACAAGCGGCTCGCCCATGCGGCGAAGAGCTCCGACGTGGAACTCGCGAAATCGAACATCATGCTGGTCGGACCGACCGGCTGCGGCAAGACCTATCTCGCCCAGACGCTCGCCCGCATCATCGACGTGCCCTTCACCATGGCCGACGCGACGACGCTGACGGAAGCAGGCTATGTCGGCGAGGACGTCGAGAACATCATCCTGAAGCTCCTTCAGGCCGCCGACTACAATGTCGAGCGCGCCCAGCGCGGCATCGTCTATATCGACGAGGTCGACAAGATCTCGCGCAAGTCCGACAATCCGTCGATCACCCGCGACGTCTCGGGCGAGGGCGTGCAGCAGGCGCTGCTGAAGATCATGGAAGGCACGGTCGCCTCCGTGCCGCCGCAGGGCGGCCGCAAGCATCCGCAGCAGGAGTTCCTGCAGGTGGACACGACCAACATCCTGTTCATCTGCGGCGGGGCCTTTGCCGGCCTCGACAAGATCATCTCCGCCCGCGGCGAGAAGACCTCGATCGGCTTTGCCGCCGCCGTGCGCGCGCCGGAAGACCGTCGCGTCGGCGAGGTGCTGCGCGAACTCGAGCCGGAGGATCTGGTGAAGTTCGGCCTGATCCCGGAATTCATCGGCCGTCTGCCGGTTCTCGCGACGCTCGAGGACCTCGACGAGGACGCGCTGATCCAGATCCTATCGGAGCCGAAGAACGCGCTGATCAAGCAGTACCAGCGCCTGTTCGAGATGGAGGACGTGGAACTGACCTTCCACGAGGACGCGCTGCGCGAGATCGCCCGCAAGGCGATCGTGCGCAAGACCGGCGCGCGCGGCCTGCGCTCGATCATGGAGAAGATCCTGCTCGACACGATGTTCGAACTGCCGACGCTGAACGGGGTGCGCGAGGTCGTCATCTCCGACGAGGTCGTCAAGGGCTCGGCCCGGCCGCTCTACATCTATTCCGAGCGCGCCGAGGAGAAGGCGAACGTCTCGGCCTGAGATCCGGCGATCGTTCCGGATGAGATTGGAAGCGCCGGTCGTTGCCGGCGCTTTTTTCTTGGCCGGCGACCGGAAGCACCCAGGAATGCTCCGGGTCCCGGCGTGGCGCTTAACGTCTTCCACGTTGCATTGCGCGCCGTTCGGCGCGATGATGGCCAACGCTTCGCCGCTTTGCCGACATCCGGTCTCCAGTTTTGCGTGGCAAGGTCCACGACAGCCATCGTCCCTACCCTTGAGCCTCGTGCGCAGGGCGCCTGCGGTTCGGACGAAGCCTTGAAATTGCGCGATGCACACGCCACCTTGCAGTGGAAGAAATGATAGCCGGCACATCGTCCCAAGCGGTGACCGGTAACGGCCCCGGAAACGGGACGGAAAGGACATGACATGACCACCAAGACCCCTGCGACGGGCGAGAGCGCGACCTATCCGGTCCTGCCGCTGCGCGACATCGTGGTTTTCCCGCACATGATCGTGCCGCTCTTCGTCGGACGCGAGAAGTCGATTCGCGCGCTCGAGGAGGTGATGGGCACCGACAAGCAGATCATGCTCGCCACCCAGATCAATGCCGGCGACGATGATCCGGAGCCCTCCGCCATCTATCAGATCGGCACGGTCGCCAATGTCCTGCAACTTTTGAAACTGCCGGACGGCACGGTCAAGGTGCTGGTCGAAGGCCGCGCCCGCGCGGAGATCGACGGCTACACCCGCCGCGAGGAGTTCTACGAGGCGCTCGCCCACACGCTGGTCGAGCCGGCCGAGGATCCGGTGGAGATCGAGGCGCTGAGCCGGTCGGTCGTCTCCGAGTTCGAAAGCTACGTCAAGCTCAACAAGAAGATCTCGCCCGAGGTCGTCGGCGCCGCGAGCCAGATCGAGGATTACTCGAAGCTCGCCGACACCGTCGCGTCGCATCTGTCGATCAAGATCGTCGAGAAGCAGGAAATGCTCGAGACGACGAGCGTCAAGGCGCGTCTTGAAAAGGCCCTCGGCTTCATGGAAGGCGAGATCTCGGTGCTGCAGGTCGAAAAGCGCATCCGCTCGCGCGTCAAGCGCCAGATGGAGAAGACGCAGCGCGAGTACTATCTTAACGAGCAGATGAAGGCGATCCAGAAGGAGCTCGGCGACGGCGAGGACGGCCGCGACGAGATGGCAGAGCTGGAAGAGCGCATCGCCAAGACCAAGCTCTCGAAGGAGGGCCGCGAGAAGGCCGAGGCCGAGATCAAGAAGCTCAGGCAGATGAGCCCGATGTCGGCGGAAGCCACCGTCGTGCGCAACTATCTCGACTGGCTGCTCGGCATCCCGTGGGCCAAGCGCTCGCGCATCAAGACGGATCTCAACCATGCCGAATCCGTGCTCGACGCCGATCACTTCGGCCTCGACAAGGTGAAGGAACGCATCGTCGAATATCTTGCCGTGCAGGCGCGCTCGCAGAAGATCAAGGGGCCGATCCTGTGCCTCGTCGGCCCTCCGGGCGTCGGCAAGACCTCGCTCGCCAAGTCGATCGCCAAGGCGACGGGTCGTGAGTATGTCCGCATGGCGCTCGGCGGCGTGCGCGACGAGGCGGAGATCCGCGGCCATCGCCGCACCTATATCGGCTCGATGCCCGGCAAGGTCATCCAGTCGATGAAGAAGGCGAAGAAGTCGAACCCGCTCTTCCTGCTCGACGAGATCGACAAGATGGGCCAGGACTTCCGCGGCGATCCGTCGTCCGCGCTGCTCGAGGTGCTGGACCCGGAACAGAACAGCACGTTCATGGACCACTATCTGGAGGTCGAGTACGACCTTTCGGACGTGATGTTCATTACCACGGCGAACACGCTGAACATTCCGCCGGCGCTGATGGACCGCATGGAGGTCATCCGCATCGCGGGCTATACCGAGCAGGAGAAGCTCGAGATCGCCCGTCGCCACCTGCTGCCGAAGGCGATCCGCGACCATGCGCTGCAGCCGGCCGAATTCTCGGTGACCGACGGGGCGCTGATGGCGGTGATCCAGAACTACACGCGGGAAGCCGGCGTGCGCAGCTTCGAGCGCGAGCTGATGAAGCTCGCCCGCAAGGCGGTGACGGAGATCCTGAAGGGCAAGACCAAGACCGTCGAGGTGACGGCCGACAACATCAGCGACTATCTGGGCGTGCCGCGCTTCCGCCACGGCGAGGCGGAGCGTGTCGATCAGGTCGGCGTGGTGACGGGTCTTGCCTGGACCGAGGTCGGCGGCGAGCTGTTGACCATCGAGGGCGTGATGATGCCTGGCAAGGGCCGCATGACGGTCACCGGCAACCTGAAGGACGTGATGAAGGAATCGATTTCGGCGGCGGCCTCCTATGTCCGCTCGCGCGCCGTCGATTTCGGCATCGAGCCGCCGCTCTTCGACAAGAGCGACATCCACGTCCACGTTCCGGAAGGGGCGACGCCGAAGGACGGTCCGTCCGCCGGCATTGCCATGGCGACAGCCATCGTCTCGATCATGACCGGCATTCCGGTCAACAAGGACGTGGCGATGACCGGCGAGGTGACGCTGCGCGGCCGGGTGCTGCCGATAGGCGGCCTGAAGGAGAAGCTGCTCGCAGCACTTCGCGGCGGCATCAAGAAGGTGCTGATCCCGGAGGAAAACGCCAAGGATCTGGCGGACATTCCGGACAACGTGAAGAACGCGATGGAGATCGTCCCGGTCTCTCGGATGGGAGAGGTGCTGGAACACGCTCTGATCCGCCAGCCGGTGGCGATCGAGTGGGATCCGTCCCGCCAGCCGGTCCTTACGCCCGTCGACGGCGACGAGGCGGGAGCGGCGGTCGCCCATTGACGGCAGCGGGTTCGCCCGTCCTGTTTGCGACAAAATCGGAAAGACCGGCGGATCGCCGGTCTTTTTTTCTGTAAAACACCCGTCAATGCCTTGCTTTCCGGCACATTCGGCGCAATTGGCTTTCGCAAGCCCGATGCCGGACCCAACCGCTTCGGGCTTCGATCGATTGTCGTTCCAACCATAGGAAAGGGTGGAAACATGAACAAGAATGAGCTCGTGTCGGCCGTAGCCGAGAAGGCGGGACTGTCCAAGGCGGACGCCGCCTCCGCGGTCGACGCCGTTTTCGAGACCATCCAGTCGGAACTGAAGGACGGCGGCGATGTCCGCCTCGTCGGCTTTGGCAACTTTTCCGTCAGCCGCCGCGAAGCCTCGAAGGGCCGCAATCCCTCGACCGGCGCGGAAGTCGACATCCCCGCGCGCAACGTGCCGAAGTTCTCGGCCGGCAAGGGGCTTCGGGATTCGGTGAACTGATCCACCGCCACCGGGCGTCATGCCCATGAAGACTGCTCGGGGCCCGGCATTGCCGGGCCTCTTTTCGTCTCTGGCTCTCCCAGCCGGATTGCCTCGGTGCCGGACGATAAGGCGACTGCAAGAGGCGGCGCCTCGACGGCGATCCGGGGACACCGGAAATGTGGAGGGCATCGCCGAACCGGACCCTTCCTGTCACGCGCCTGTAACATCGGCCCAGCAAAAGCGCGTCATTATGCAGGTCTCAAGGAGGGTTTCATGAAGACGATTTTGCTGACGGTCGCACTTGCGGCCGTTCTCGCCACCTCGACCGCGCTGTCGGCCCGGGCCGAGCCGGTGTTCAATCGCGTCGCATCCTTCGCCGTCGCCGACAATCTTCCCGACGGAGCCGACAAGGCCTCCGTCACCTCGTCGGAAATCATCGCCGCCACCGCCGACGGCACCACGCTCGTCTATTCCGACAGCCCGCTGAAGGCGATCGGCTTCATCGACATCACCGACGCCCGCGTCCCGAAGGCCGGCGGCATCGTCGCTCTCGACGGCGAGCCGACCTCGGTCGCCATCGCGGGCGGCAAGGTGCTGGCCGCCGTCAATACCAGCGAGAGCAAGGCGAGCCCGTCCGGCTTCCTCGCCACCATCGATATCGCGGGCAGGACGATCGATAGCCGCTGCGAACTCGGCGGCCAGCCGGATTCGGTGTCCGTCAACACGGACGGCACGCTCGCCGCCATCGCGATCGAGAACGAGCGCGACGAGGAGGTCAATGACGGCGCGATCCCGCAGATGCCGGCCGGCGACCTGGTGATCGTCGCGCTGAAGGACGGCGCCGCCGACTGCGCCTCGATCCGCCATGTGGCGCTGACGGGCCTCGCCGACATCGCCGGCGAGGATCCCGAGCCCGAATTCGTCTCCTTCAACGGCAAGGATGAGATCGCGCTGACGCTGCAGGAGAACAACCACATCGTCATCATCGACGGCAAGACGGCGATGGTGACGGCGCATTTCTCCGCCGGTACCGTCGACCTTGACGGCATCGACACGAAGCGGGACGGAAAGCTCGCCTTCACCGACAGTCAGAAGGGCCGCAAGCGCGAGCCGGACGCCGTCAAGTGGCTCGATGACGACCGCATCGTCACCGCCAACGAGGGCGACTGGGAAGGCGGCTCGCGCGGCTTCACGATTTTCGACAAGGCCGGCAAGGTGCTCTACGAATCCGGCGCATCGCTGGAGCGGGCGATCGCCGCCATCGGCCACTATCCGGAAAAGCGGTCGACGGCCAAGGGTGTGGAACCGGAAGGGCTGGAGGTCGCCCGGTTCGGCGACGACACGCTGATTTTCGTCCTTACCGAACGCGCCTCGATCGTCGGCGTCTACAGGGACACGGGTGGCGAACCCGAACTGCTGCAGCTGCTGCCGTCGGGCATCTCGCCGGAAGGCGCGGTCGCCATTCCCGGCCGCAACCTGCTCGCCACCGCCAACGAGGCGGACCTCATCGAGGACGGCGGCGCCCGCTCGCATGTGATGCTCTACGAGCGCGCCGAGGGTGTGGCCGCCTATCCGATGATCCGGTCGAGCGACAAGGACGGCCAGCCGATCGGCTTCGGCGCCCTGTCCGGCCTCGTCGCCACCGGCGAGCCGGGCAGGCTGCTCGCCGTCAACGACTCGGTCTATTCCTCGCAGCCGACGATCTTCTCGATCGACGCGACGCAGACCCCGGCGCTGATCACCGATGCGCTGGCGATCACCCGCGACGGCGCGCCGGCGCAGAAGCTCGACATCGAGGGCATCGCGCTCGACGGCGAGGGCGGCTACTGGCTGGCGTCGGAAGGCAATGCCGACAAGCTCTACGCCCATGCCATCCTGCATGTGAACAAGAAGGGCGAGATCAAGAAGGAGATCGCCATCCCCGCGGAGCTGCGCGCCGGCGAAACCCGCTTCGGCTTCGAGGGCATCGCCTCGGTCGGCGAGGGCGACGACACGGTGCTGTGGATGGCCGTGCAGCGCGAATGGAAGGACGACGGCAAGGGCTTCACCAAGCTCCTCTCCTACAAGCCTTCGACGGAGGAATGGAGCGCCGTCGCCTATCCGCTGGAGAAGACGGAAAGCGGCTGGGTCGGTCTTTCCGAACTGACCGTTCATGGCGACTACGCCTATGTGATCGAGCGCGACAACTTGATCGGCGACGCCGCGGCACTGAAGAGGCTCTACCGCATCAGGCTCGCCGACCTGAAGCCGGCGGCGCTCGGCGCGACGCTGCCCGTCGTCGCCAAGGAGGAGGTCCGTGACCTGATCCCCGACCTGAAGGCGACCGGCGGCTATGTGGTCGACAAGGTCGAGGGGTTTGCCATCGATGCCGCCGGCACCGGCTATGTCGTCACCGACAATGACGGCGTCGACGGCTCGTCGGGTGAAACCCTGTTCTTCAAGGTCGGCAGCGTCGACGCCATGTAAGGCCTCGACATCGTCGCGTAAAAAAAGGCCGGAGCGGTGACGCTCCGGCCTTTTTCATGGCGGTGAAGGGAGGGTGAATGCTATTCCGCCGCAAGTTCGGCCGCGGCGGCGTCCTGCTTGCGCCGGCGGATCTCGTCGGTCTTTTCCACCAGGCGGCTGACGATCTCGTACATCTGGTCGAGCTGTTCGTCGGTGAGCGCGGAAAAGATCTCCTCGATCAACTGCTTCTTCGGGTTCTCCGCCGCTTCCAGCATCGACTGGCCGAATTCGGTGATCGACACGATCTTGGCGCGGCGATCCTCCGGGTCCGGCCGGCGGACGACCAGCTTGTCGCGTTCCAGCCCGTCGATCGCCTCCGTCACCGTGCGCGGCGCGAAATTCAGCGCGCAGGCGATATCGGTCGACCGACAGGGCCCTAGCTTCGACAGGAAAAACAGGAACTTGCTGCGTGCGAGCGAAACACCTTCCTCCGTCATCGTCTCGTTCACCAGCCGGTGAACGCGATGGTAGAGCTCAAAGAGCTTGTCGGAGACATCGAATGTTTTTTTCATAGCATTCATATGGATATTGTGAGGGGCCATGTCAAATGGCCAGCAATCACGCTGCGGATGCAAGTGTTTTCTGCCGTGAGCGCGGTTTTTGCTGCGATTGGTTGCTGTCTGTGGCGCGATGGTCAGCGTTCGAGGAGAGCCTGCCCGGAAAATGCGGGATAACCGGGAATGGCGCCGCGCCTGCCATTGACGGGCTTCCTCGCCGGTGTCCATGGTCGCCGGATGCCGTTCCGCTTCGTCCACACCGCCGATCTGCATCTGGATTCGCCGCTTCGCAGTCTTGCCCTCAAGGATCCCGAGCTCGCGCGGCTGTTGCGCGGCGCCACCCGCACGGCGCTCAGCCGCATCGTCGATCTCTGCCTCGAGGAAAGCGTCGACGCGCTGCTGATCGCCGGCGATCTCTATGACGGCAGCCAGACGTCGATGAACACCGCACTGTTTCTTTCGGGCGAACTGCGCCGGCTGGATGCGGCGGGGATCCGCGTCTTCATCATCCGCGGCAACCACGATGCGCAGGCGCTGATGACGCGCGAGCTGACCCTGCCGGCCTCCACCCATGTCTTCGCCGGCCGGGCGAAGGCGATCGAGGCGGGCGCGCTCGGCGACGGCCGTCCGGTGTTCATCCACGGCATCAGCTTCGCCCAGCCGCAGGCGCCGGAAAGCCTGCTGCCGCATTATCATCCACCGAGGCCGGAGGCGATCAATATCGGCATGCTGCACACCAGCCTTGCCGGTGGCGAGGGGCATGATCCCTATGCGCCCTGCAGCCTCGCCGATCTCGGCCGCCACGGTTTCGACTACTGGGCGCTCGGCCACGTTCACCGGCGCATGGTCCATGCGCAAAACCCCTTCGTCGTCATGCCGGGCATTCCGCAGGGCCGCGACATCAACGAGTCCGGAACGAAATCGGTGACGCTCGTCACGATCGGTGACGACGGCAGGCTCGCCCTTGAAGAGCGTCCCGTCGGCATGGCGGCCTTCGAGCGCCTGACCGTCGATCTCTCCGGCCTGCAGGCCTGGCCGGAGATGCTCGACGCGACGGCTGCCGCGATCGCCGGCGTGAAGCGCGCCGCGACGGCCGATCACCTCATCCTGCGCCTCGTGCTCACCGGCGCCACCGGCCTCGACTGGCGGCTGCGCCGCGACGCCGATCTCGTCACCGGCGAAATCGCCAACCTCTGCGCGGCGGCCGGGGGCGTGTGGATCGAGGGCGTGGTGATCGAGACCGCCGCGCCGCGCGTCGCGGCCGCGACGTCGGCCGATCCTCTCATCGAGCTCGAGTCCCTCGTCGCCGCCGAGGTTCTGCCGTCCGAAGCCTTTCAGGACGAGGTCCTCGCGATGGCGCGGGAGCTGATGCTGCAACTGCCGCCGGAGGCACGCGCGCTGCTGGAGAGCGAGGAGGGAGCGGCCGGCCGACTTGCCGCCCGATCCGCCGGGCAGGGGAGTGCCGCCCTTCTCGCCGTGCTGCGCAGCGAGGAGGCGAGCGGCTGATGCGTTTCGACCGGATCGACCTCACCCGCTACGGCAAGTTCACCGACCATAGCCTCGATCTCGGCCTCGCCGAAGAGGGAAGGCCGGACCTCCATGTCGTCTATGGACCGAACGAGGCTGGCAAGTCGACATTGCTCTCCGGGCTGCTCGACCTGATGTTCGGCATCGAGCAGAAGAGCCGCTACGGCTTCCTGCACAGCTATCCGGCGATGCGGATCGGCGCCCGCGTCACGATCGGCGGCCTCCGGCAGGATGTCTCCCGCCTGAAGCGGCGGCTGAACAGCCTCGTCGATGCCGAGGACCGGCCGTTGCCGGACGCCTTCTTCTCCGCGGCGCTCGGCGGCATCGACCGTGCCACCTATCAGGCGATGTTCTCGCTCGATGACGAAAGCATCGAGCGCGGCGGCGAGGCGATCCTGCGCAGCGAGGGCGAACTCGGCAGCCTGCTGTTTTCCGCAAGCTCCGGCCTGCCGGAGACGTCTTCGATCCTCTCGGCCCGCAAGGCGGCGGCCGACGCCTTCTTCAAGCCGCAGGGCCGCAAGCATCGGCTGGCGGAACTAAGGGCCGAACTCGACGCGCTGAAGAGCGAGAAGGCGGCCGTCGACCTTCATGCCCGCGACTATGCCGCGCTGCGCAAGGCCTGCGATGCCGCCGCCGTGCGGCACGAGGCCGTCCTCGGCGACCTCGCCGACCTGAGGCTCAGCCGCGACCGGACGGAGGCGCTGCGTGCCGGCCTGCCGCTGATGGAGCGGCTGCGCGACCTGCGCGCGCGCCTTGCGGAAGAGCCGCCGGCGCCGGAGATCGGCGACGACTGGCATCGGCGGCTGCCGGAGATCGCGCGTCGCGACACGGAACTGGCGACACGGGCAAACCGCCTTGACGAGGAGATCGCCGCCTTCGAGGCCGAGCGTGCCTCCGTCTCCATCGATAAGGAAGTGCTCGCCGTCGCCGACCGCGTGGCGCGGCTTGGCGAAACCAGCCTCGAATCGCGCTACCGGACCGCCACGCTGGATCTTCCTGTCCGTGTCGACGAGCGCCAGCGGCTTTTTGCCGAGGCCGAGCGTCTTGCGGCTGCGATCGACGCGCCCGGCGATGCGGATCCGCTGTCGCTGCTGTTGCCGCCGGCGGCGGTGGCGCGCCTGGAAGCGCTCGCGCGGCAGGTGGGCGGACTGACCGAACGGTTGCAGTCCGCCATCGCCGAGGCGGAAAAGGCGACGGACGGCCTTCGGCTCGCGGAAGCGGCGCGGGCGCGTATCGCCGTGCCGGAGGCCGGCGAAGCCGACCTCGCCCGTCTTCTTGTCCGTATCCAGATCCTGCGCCAGGACGACAGTCTGATGCGTGCCCGCGGCGCCGAGCGGCAGGTGATGACGCTGGAAAGCCGGCTGGCGGACCAGATAGCCGGGCTCTTTCCCTTCGAAGGGTCCGCGGAGGCGCTCGGGCGGCGTGCGGCTCCTGCGGCCGACGAGATCGCCGCGTGGAAACGCGATCGGGAGCGGCTTCAGCAGGAGCGCCAGGCGCTCGATGTGCGGCTGCACGAGGAAGAGGCGCGGATTGCGGCGCTGAAGGCGCGGGCCGGCGTGCTCGCGGCGGAGCCGGGCCTTGTCGACGACACGTCCGCCGCAACGCTGCGCCGGGCGCGCGAGGAGGCATGGCAGGCGCATCGCGAGACGCTTGACACCGGCACGGCCGCGCGCTTCGAGCGGGCGCTGCGCGACGACGACGCGGCCGTCGCCGCCCGCCTCGGCAGCGCCGCGCGTCTCGCCGAGCTGCGCGAGCTCGCGGCCTCGTCCGCCGAGGCGGAAGCCCGGCATGGGCGCCTTCGCGAGCGCCACGCGGCCTGCGATGCCGCCCTGCTGGCGATCGAGGAGACGGTCGCCGCTGCGGCGCAGCGCTGCGGCCTGCCGGCGGATACGGGCCTCACGCGTCTCGAGGACTGGCTCGCGCGGCGCGCGCGCGCGCTCGAGGCGCAGGCGACCCTCGCCGAGGCGCGGGGCGCGCTGGCGCTTGCCCGTACCGACGAAGCGCGCGCGCTCGGGACGCTTGTCGATGACCTCCTGGCGGTCGATCCCGCATGCCAGTGCCCCCCGAGGCTCGATGCCGCCCTTTCCCTCGCCGAGGAGATGGCGGGCCGGCTCCGGGCCGAAAGGACGGCGGTGGAGGCCGCCGACGATGCCGTGCGCAAGGCCGGCGACGAGGAGGCTCTGCGCCGCGCCGCCGTCGAGCGCGCCCGGGCCGGTCTTGACGACTGGAAGCAGTCCTGGTCCGCCTGTCTCGCCGACACCTGGCTCGGGGCGCAGGACACGCTGCCGGAACCCGAGGCCATCGGCGCGATCTTCTCTGTGCTCAGGAACATCGAGCGGATCGGGCAGGCGCTCTCCGACCGCGATCACCGCATCGCCAGCATGCGCAGCGACATCCGCCAGTTCGACGCCGAGATGCAGCATCTGGAGGGGCTCGCCGGCAGCGCCGCCTCCGGCGGCAACGTCGAGGACAGGCTCGCGGCGGTGCGCGAGCGCCTGCGGCAGGCGGAGGACCGTGACGCCCTCCATCGACGGCTGACCAGGGAACTGGATGCGCGGATGGCCGAGCGGCGCGGCCTTGCCGCGGAGCAGGCGGATCACGCGCGGGTGAAGGCCGAGCTCTTCGGTCTCCTCGGCTGCACGACGATCGGCGAGGCCGAGATCCTTCTCGACCGCGCCCGGCGCCAGCAGGCGCTGCGCATCCGCATCGCCGACACCGAGAGCGACCTCTGCCGGATGCTCGACGTCGCGACGGCCGACATGGCCGAAGCGCGGCTTGCCGCCGTCGATGCCGGGAGCCTTGCCGGCGAGCTCTCCCTCCTCATGGCCCGCCTCGGGGAGGCGGAGCACGAGGCCGCCGAACTCGCCGCCGACCATCGCGGCAAGGAACGGGCCCTGCGGGAGGCCGGTGGCGACGACAGGGCCGCCCATATCGAGGAGCGGCGGCGCACCCTCGTCGAGGACATCGCCGACCAGGCGCAGCGCTATCTCGCCGAACGCGCCGGCATTCTCGCGCTGGAAAGGGGCCTGCAACTCTATCGCGAGCGCCACCGCAGCGCCATGATGCGCAAAGCCTCGGAAGCCTTCTCGCTGATCAGCGGCGGCGAATATGCCGGGCTTTCCGTGCTGCCGGAGGGCGACAGGGATATTCTGGTCGCCATGCCCGCGCTCGGCGGTTCGCGGCTGATCACGGAACTCTCCAAGGGAACCCGTTTCCAGCTCTACCTCGCCCTGCGCGTCGCGGGTTATCACGAGATCGCCGCCAGCCGCGAAGCCGTGCCCTTCATCGCCGACGACATCATGGAAACCTTCGACGACGGGCGCGCCTTCCACGCCTTCCGCCTGATGGCGGCGATGGCCGGGCGGGGCCAGGTGGTCTACCTCACGCACCATGCCCATCTCTGCGACATCGCAACGTCCGCCTGCCCGGATGTGCAGATCCATCGCCTTTAAGCATCCGGCGGACCATCGACTATCAAATTCTCTCTCAGGTTGCATTTCCAGTAAATTATAAAAAATACTGAATGTCGCGAGGGCTTTCTTCTCCGACATCCCCGTTTAAGACGGATTTAATATTTGAAATCGTCATAAATAGCGAGAAATAGGGCGGCGCGGCGGCCTGCATTTTCATTCTTCGTTAAGTTTGTTGTTGATAATAAATCCATAGGTTGTTTTTTCGTCAAGCCTGCACCGCAGCAAGGAACACGTCTCCATCCGTGACGGGCTCGCCGCAGGCCATCGCGAAGATCGTTGAAACAGGACAAAGCGAGGGTGCCATGGAAACATTCCTTCCAGGTCTGGGGGACCGGGCGATTGTCCGGGCCCTGAGCCGGTCGCAGGCGATGATCGAGTTTTCGCTGGACGGCATCGTCCTTTCCGCGAACGAGAATTTCTGCCGGAGCTTGGGCTATACGCTCGCCGAGATCCGCGGGCAGCACCACCGCATGTTCGTCGACCCTGCGGAGGCGGCCCGGGCGGAGTATCAGGCGTTCTGGAAGCGTCTGGCCCAGGGGGAATTCCAGCGCGGCCAGTTCCGCCGCCTCGGCAAGGGCGGCAGGACGCTGTGGATCGAGGCGACCTACAATCCGATCCTGCGCGGCGGAAAGCCGGTCAAGATCGTCAAGTTCGCGGTCGACATCACGGAGCTGCGGCTGAAGGCAGCGGAGGATGCCGGCAAGATGGAGGCGCTCTCGCGCTCGCAGGCCGTCATCGAGTTCACCACCTCCGGGACGATCCTCACCGCCAACGAGAATTTCTGCGCGACCGTCGGCTACCGGCTGGACGAGATCGTCGGCCAGCATCACCGCCTGTTCTGCGATCCCGCCTATGCCGCGAGCGATGCCTACCGCAGCTTCTGGGAGCGGCTCGCGCGCGGCGAATTCATCGCCAACGAGTTTCTCCGCTTCGGCAAGAACGGCAAGGAAGTCTGGATCCAGGCGACCTACAATCCGATCCGCGATCTCGACGGCCAGGTGATCAAGGTGGTCAAATACGCCACCGACGTCTCGGAACGCATGGGCGCGATCAAGGCGCTCGGCCTCGGCCTGCAGGCGCTGTCGGCCGGCGACCTTTGCCAGAGCCTCGACAGGCCGTTCGTGCCGACGATGGAACAGGTGCGTCGCGACTTCAACGAATCGATCGCCAAGCTCAAGGGCGCGATGCGTTCGGTCGGCGAGAATGCCCAGTCGATCGCCGCAAGCTCGGGCGAGATCCGCGAAGCCGCGAGCGACCTTTCCCGGCGCACGGAGCAGCAGGCCGCAGCGGTGGAGGAGACGGCGGCAGCGCTCGAGGAGATCACGACGGCGGTCGGCGATGCCAGCAAGAGGGCCGACGAGGCCGGCCGGCTGGTGGCCCGGGCGCGCGAGAACGCCGAGCGTTCCGGCCTGATCGTCGGCAATGCCATCACCGCCATGGGCCATATCGAGGCGTCGTCGAAGCAGATCTCCAACATTATCGGCGTCATCGACGACATCGCGTTCCAGACCAACCTTCTGGCGCTCAACGCCGGTGTCGAGGCGGCCCGGGCAGGCGACGCCGGACGGGGCTTCGCCGTCGTCGCCCAGGAGGTGCGCGAACTCGCCCAGCGTTCCGCCAATGCCGCCCGCGAGATCAAGGTGCTGATCAACACCTCGGCCGCGCAGGTGAAACAGGGTGTCACCCTGGTCGACGAGACCGGACAGGCGCTGCAGCACATCGTGGCGCATGTTCTGGAGATCAACACCAACGTTGCCGCGATCGTCGAGAGCGCGAAGGAGCAGGCCTCCGGCCTCAGGGAGATCAGCCAGGCGGTGCACAGCCTCGACCAGGGCACCCAGCAGAATGCCGCGATGGTCGAGGAATCGACCGCCGCCAGCCATAGCCTCGCCCAGCAGGCCGACGCCCTCTTCGACCTGCTCAGCACATTCCGCACCGAAACGGCCGAGCGCCTGGCGCCGCAGGGCGGGGCAGCACCCGGTCCCCGCAATCTCCGCGTCGTGCGCCAGCACGCGGCAAACGCGTAAACGGCCGGCGCCGGGCGCCGGGCGTCTCCATCGTGTCTGAAAGCCCTCGGCCGGCAAACGTCGCCGACATGCGCGCGACGGCCGGTCGGCTCGTATCGATCGGGCGCTGCCCTCCGGCGACTATTCGATGAAGACGCGAACCGTCGCCGCGCGGCCGATCGCGTCGATCACCGTCAGCGTCGAGTAGCCGCCGCCGTCCGGGATCCACTGGCCGGTGCGCCGGCGGCTCAGCCCTTCGAGCGGCCGCCCGTTGGCGAGCCAGCGGAACGGCGCCCGTCCGCCCTGCAGCTTGAGCGCGAGCGGCATCGCCGGGCCTCCGGCATCCGCACCGAGTTCGATGCGCGCGCCTTCGGGCGGGTAGACGATCTGGGGCGACGATTCGCGAACGACGGCGGAGATGAGGCCGCTGTCGGTGCGGGTGAAGCGGCGCAGGCTGACGGGAAGCTCGTCGCGTCGCAGTCGCACCGCGCCGGCGGGCGCCGCCGGAAGCCGCGCGATGCCGACGCCGGCCTTGGCGAACCCCTCGAAGAGCAGGGGCGCCGCCGAGCCGTAGCCGGTCAGCCCCGGAACCGCGCCATTGTCCGGCCGGCCGACCCAGACGCCGAGCACATGATCCCCGTCGAAGCCGATCGACCAGGCATCGCGATAGCCGTAGCTCGTGCCGGTCTTGTAGGCGATTCCGTGGCCGAGGCTGCCCGAGGGCGGCTTGACGGCGGAGAGGATGTCCGACACCTGCCAGGCGGCGGCCGGCTCGAGCAGCGGCGCGCCGGACGCTGCCGCCGGCTGTTCGCGCACACCGTCTCCGAGGAGGACCGGGCGGCCGCGATTGGCAAGGCCCGCATAGAGCTGGACCAGATCGACCAGCCGCACGCCGGCGCCGCCAAGGCCGATGGCGAGCCCCGGCGGCTCGCCCGGCGGCAGCTTCGGCGTCACGCCGGCGCGCCGGAACCGCACCATCAGCCGCGCGGGCCCGACCGCGTCGAGCAGGCGCACTGCCGGCACGTTCAGCGACTGCTGCAGCGCATTGCGGATGCTGACGTCGCCCTGGTAGCTCATGTCGAAATTGCGCGGCCGGTAACCGAAGAAATCCGCCGGGCGATCCTCGATGATCGTCTCCTGCGCCACCAGCCCTTCCTCGAAGGCAAGGCCGTAGATGAAGGGTTTCAGCGTCGATCCCGGCGAGCGCAGCACACGGGTCATGTCGATGAAGCCGCCACGGCCGTGGTCGAAGGCGCCGGCCGAGCCGACCTCCGCGACGATGCGGCCGGTCGCGACCTCCGCCATCACCATGGCGATCGAGAGTTTCGGCCCGAGCGCCCGGGCGCCGCCCGCGGCGACCGTTTCGAGGCCGCGCTGGATGTCGCGGTCAAGCGTCGTCGTGATCAGCCGCTCCGTGGGCTGTTTCAGCCGCGCGGCCTGGGCGAGGTGGGCGGCGAGCGCCGGCAGCGGAAGGCGCCGCTGCGGGACAGGCTCCAGCGCCGCACGGCCGGCCTCGCCCTCGCCGATGACGTCCGCGACCGCCACGCGCGCGAGCACGCGCCCGCGCGCTTCGAGCGCCGCCGTCGGGTGTCGGTCCGGGCGCCGGCGTTCGGGAAGCTGGGGCAGGGCAACGAGAAGGGCTGCCTCCGCCATCGACAGCCGGGCCGGCTCCTTGCCGAAATAGGCGAGGCTTGCCGCGCGCACCCCTTCGAGATTGCCGCCATAGGGCGCGAGCGTCAGATAGAGGTCGAGGATCTCGGCCTTGGTCAGGCGCCGCTCGATCTGGAGCGCCCGGGCCATCTGCCGGATCTTCGCGCCAAGCGAGCGGCTGTCACGCGGCTCGATCAGCCGAGCGACCTGCATAGACAGGGTCGAGGCGCCGGAGACGATGCGGCCATGGGTCAGGAACTGGCCGGCGGCGCGCAGCAAGGCCACGGGATCGACGCCGTGATGGGCGTGGAACCTCTGGTCCTCATAGGCGATCAGCATCGCGACGAATTTGGGATCGACATCGGCGGCGCCGGTCTTCAGACGCCAGACCCCATCCGTCGTCGCAAAGGCCCGCAGCAGCCGGCCCCTGGCGTCGACGACTTCGCTCGACACGGTGCCGGCGCGTTCGAGCGGCGGCGGGTAGGCCCGGTCGGCGGCATCCAGGCCGAAAAGCAGGCCGGTGCCGGCGGCGAGGCCGGCCACGGCGACGAGGGCGATCCTGGCGAGACGCCGCATGACCGGGCTCCCCGCGCCCTATTCAGGGGCACGGACCGCCATCACGCCGGTCGCCGTGCGGGCCGAGAACTGCGGCCGGTACATGTCCTCGACGCTTGCCGCCGGATGGGCATAGGTGCCGGGGGTCACGGCACGCACGACATAGGCGAGCGTGATTTCCCGGTTGTCGCCCTGCGAGCGGTCGAAGGCGGCGACGAAGCGATCGTTGCGGAACTCCGTATGGGCCGGCTCGACATCGCCGATCCAGTCGAAGTTGGAGAGCTCAGCGCTGCCGACGAGGCTCGGATTGTCGATCTCGAAGCCGGCCGGCAGGAGATCGGTGATCAGCACGCGCGACGGCCAGTCGTTTTCCTCGGTGACGGTCAGCACGGCGACGTAGCGCTCGTTCTGCCGCACCTCGCTGACATTCGCCTCCTCGCCGTCGAGCGTGTAGTAGGTCCGCGTGATCGCGAAGCCGTCCCCGCCGGCGCTCAGCGGCTCGACCGGCGCCGCCACCGTGGTGACGACGGCCGACACCGGCCCGTCCGTCGTGTTGCGGATCGTCACGGGCGCGGCGAGCAGCGCATCGCCGCTGAGCGTGCGGGAAAGTCCGCCGCGCGTCGCCTCGCCGTCGACGTCGAGCGTCAGGTCCGCGTCCTGGCCCTGAACGGCGCGCGCCGCCATCAGCATCCACGTCTGCTCCTGCGTGCTCGTATAACGCTTCGCCTCCCATTCCCGCGCGACGGTGCGCGAAAGCTCGGACACGATCGACGGCACCGGTCGGCTTTCGCCGGCGAGCGCCAGCACGGCCGCGTCGTCGCGCAGCGTCGAGCCATAGTCCGAGCGCGACAGGCTGACATTGACGAGGCCGGTCGACATGCGCGCTGCCATGCCGAAAATCGTCTCGGCCCGTTGCGCGTCGCCGTAGAGCGAGAGCGCGGCGGCGATATGGGCCTTGGCGAGCGGCGTCTGGAAGTCGTTGATCATCGTGTCGGCATAATAGCGCAGGTCGCCGATCGAGGCCTTGCGGTTGCGGGCGAGCACGTAGAGCGCATAGGCGATCTCGTTGCCCTTTTCCTGCACGCTCGGATCATAGGCGAGCGAATTGCGCAGGTTGTCCAGCGCCTGCACCATCGCCTGCTCCGGCACGTCATAGGTCTTTTCACGCGCCCGCGTCAGGAAGTCGGTGACATAGGCATCGAGCCAGAGATCGCCGTAGCCCGGGCTCCAGAGCCCGAAACTGCCGGAGTTCGACTGGTAGGACAGCACCCGGTAGATCGCCTCCTGCACCCGCTTCTTCACCTCGCCGTCCTCGGGCAGTCCCGATTTCGCCGAGAGTTCGCTGAGATAGAGGAGCGGCAGGGCGCGGCTCGTCGTCTGTTCGGCGCAGCCATAGGGGTAGCGGTCGAGCGTCATCAGCAGCGCCGGGATGTCGAAGGCGGCGGCGCGGGTGACGCTGAGGCTGACGGAGGCGCCCTGCAGGATGCTGTCGGCGAGCAGCTGCCCGTCGACGGTCAGGCTGTTTCCGGCGGCGATCTCGACCGGGATCCGGGTGGTGACCGGAAGCACCGCCGGACGCACCGGCACGATCAGCTGCTGTTCGAGCGCGAGCCCGTTGCCGCTGAGCCTTACGGTGACGACGCCGTCGCCGGGCGTGCCGGCGATGACGGGAACCGTCAGGGCGACCTTGGCCCCTTCGGCGAGGTCGATGCTGCGCGCCGCCTCGGCCCCCTCGGGCAGGATCGACGCGTTGCCGCTGACGGCGAGGCTGTAGGCGCCCGCCGGGGCGTCCGTATTGGCGATGTCGAGATGCAGTTGCGAGCGATCCTGCGGCGCCAGCACCTTCGGCAGGGTGGCGACGACGACGACCGGGTCGCGGATGATGACATCGGCCACCGCATGGCCGACGCCGGTCTTCGACCAGGCGACGGCCATGACCCGCGCCTTACCGTTGAACTGCGGAATGTCGAAGCGGATCGTCGCCTTGCCGGCGGCGTCGAGCGCCACCGGACCGGAGAAGAAGGCGACCAGCTTCTCCCGCGGCGGACTGGCGGACAGGGCGTTCTCGCCGCCGTCGCCGCCGGTGCGCAGCCGCCCGGTGGTGCCGAGCGAGCCGTCGATCAGCCGGCCGTAGAGGTCGCGGATCTCGAGGCCGAGCCGGCGCTGGCCGAAATACCACCCTTCCGGATCGGGCGCCTCGTAGCGCGTCATGTTGAGGATGCCGACATCCACGGCCGCCACCATCACATAGGCGGTCTCTCCCGCGACGGCATTGGCGACCGAGACGGGGATCTGCAGCGTCTGGCGCGGCAGCATCTTGTCCGTGACGCCGAGCGACACATCGAGCTTGCGCTCGGCGGGATCGACGACCAGCCATTTGACGCCGGTGGCGCGCATCGGCATGCGGCTTTCCTGTGCGTCGCCGGGCCGGAACAGCGTCGCCGTGACATAGGTGCCGGCGCCCCAGTCGGCGGTGACCGGTATATTGATCTCGCCTCCGCCTGCGGGAACCGTCGCCGTCTGCGTCGCGATCAGGCTTTCGGAGCCGATCGCGACCAGCAGCTCGCCGGCAAAGCGCGGCGACACCTTCAGCTTCGCCGTCTCGCCGACCGCATACCGGTCCTTGTCGAGGGCGATTTCGAGCGCGTCGGGCGTCTCGGTCGAGGTCGCTGCGACATACCAGCCCGCGTCGAACTCCACGCTCGACTGCGGTCCGTCGATCACCGGGCTCTCGACCTCGAGCCGGTATCGGCCCCAGCCGACCGGCGTGGCGATGGCGCTGCCATCGGCCGTGACGTCGAGGCTGCCGTCGGCCACCTGCCGCGTGTTGGTCACGGGCTCGTAGCGCCAGGCGCTGCCGTCGCGATACCATTGATAGTTCCGCTCGACGGCGAGCAGCCGCCACTTCAGGCCGGCAAGCGCCTGCCGGCCACCCTGCGCATCGGTGGCGATCACCTGGAAGCGGGCGACGGAGTTTTCCGAAAGATCGCCGGAAAATTCCGGTTTGATGCCGATCATCGGGCCGTCCGGCTGTACCGGCAGCGTCAGTACGCGCTCGACGGCGCGGCCGCTGCCTTCGCGCAGGCGCACGACGACATCGGCGTTGAGGAGTTGCGTCGTCGACGGCACTTCGGTCAGGTCGACGGTAAACGCCGCCTTGCCGTCCTGGTCGAGCGGTTCGAGGTTTTCGAGCGGCAGGATCGTGTCCTCGCTCGCCTCCTCGTCGGCAAGGCCGAAGAGGAAGCCCTTGTAGGCCGGCGATTCGCGCGTCGGCTTCAGCCGCACCTCGCCCTCATAGGCAAGGCCCGCCGCCGGCGCGCCGTAGAGGAAGCGTCCGTCGATCGTCACCTCCGCCGGCGTGCCGACGCTGATCGCGGTCGCGGCACTCGCGAGATCGAATTCGATCCGGTCCGGCACGAAATCGTCGACCATGAAGGTTTTTTGCGCCAAGGCATCGCCCTTCGGGTCTGCGTAGATCGAGACGCTCCAGGTGCCGCGCATGGCGTTCGCCAGAAGCGGCAGCTCGACCGCGTAGCCGCCGACCGACGACGACGCGGCGATGACGCGGCGATCCTCGACGCTGTCCGGGCGATGGAACACGAAGGTCAGCGGCAGGTTCTCGACCGCCTTGCTTTCGATATCACGGGCGAGCGCCGCCACATGCACCGTCTCGCCGGTGCGGTAGATGCCGCGCTCGGTCCAGGCGAAGACGTCGATCGCTCCCGGGGCCGCGCGTCCGCTGACGCCGCGGTCGGAGAGGTCGAACCCGGCGCGGGTCATGTCGAGGAAGACGAAGTCGTCGGCGCCGGTCTTCGCGGTGAGGATCGCGGGCGCCATGCCGGCCGTTCCACGCATCAGCCCGGCGGTGAAGACGGCGCGACCATCGGCGTCCGTCGTCGCCGTGCCGAGGATCTCGTTGTTGCGCGCGAGAAGCTGCAGCTCCGCCTTCTCAACCGGCTTTGCCGAGGCGAGCGAGCGGACGAAGACGGTGAGCCCGTCCGTTCCGGCATAGGTCGTCAGGCCGAGATCGGAGACGACGAACCACTGGGTCGAGCGCGCTTCCCACTCGTCGTTCTGCCGGCCGCTGGCGACGGCGGTCAGCGCATAGACGCCGGGCTTGCGCTGTGGCAGCGCCTGGTCGACCGGAAAACTGGTGACGACGTCGCGGTTCAGATCCTGCGACAGGTCGATCGCGCCCTGCCAGACGAGTTCGCCCGAATCGTCGGCAAGCCGACCGGCATTGTAGCCGTCGAGCTGGGTCAGGAACTGCGAGCTGGAGAGCAGCGTCGCCAGGTTGCGGTCGCCGATCCGGTAGAGCTTCAGGTCGGCGCTGGCGGCATTGACGGAGACGATCGGAATGCCCCGCCGCGCGGTCGAGGGCAGGACGAAGCTGTCGCCGGTGAAGCGCACCATCGGTGCGCGGTCCTTGACGTAGAACTCGATCTCCACCGGCTTTGCGAGCGGCTCGTCGACGGAGGAGGGCAGGCCGGCGCGCAGCGCCAGCGTGTAGCGCGCGCCATGGCTCAGACCTTCGACGCAGATCGAGGAGCCCTTGGCCTCCACCGTGCCCGGCACGCTGCCGTTCAGCGTGACGAAGGGCGTGTAGTCGACGCCGGTCTTGACCAGCGGTTCGGAAAACTCGACGCAGGCGCGCGGTGACGCGCTGTCGGAATCAAGCGTGTTGTTGGTCACGCGAAAACCCTGGCGTTCGCGCAGGTCGTCGAGCGCCGTCTGCACCGAAGGCGAGGCGGAGAGCGCCAGGCTCGCCTTGTAGGCATTGATGCCCGGGCGATAATTCTGGGCGAGATCGAGGGAGCGGCCGAGCACCGAGAGCGCCTCCGCCCGGGCCTTGGCGCCGCGTGTCAGCTGGTAGGCGTTGAGCGCGTCCAGCACGGAGCGCGAGGCGGCGTCGGATCCGGTTCCGGCGCGCTGGCCGGCCTGTGCCGTCTCCAGCCACAGCCGGCTGTCGTCGGGCGTGATGGCGAGTGCCGCATGGAAGGCGGTGATCGCATTGTCGATCCGGCCTGCGGCAAGCTCGCCGCGCGCCAGCGACCGGAGGTTTTCCACCCCGACGGAGCGTTGTTCATCCGTCACCGAGAGGTTCGAGCGCAGGCTGCGCGCGTCATCGCTCCACTGCGCGGAAACGAAGGGCAGGGCGGGTGCCGCGCCGATATCGGCCTCTTCCTCGACCGTGACGATCTTGCCGGCAACGGCGCCGGGAAATGTGTTCAGCTGGTTGAAATCCGACTTGAGGAAGCACCAGCGCACCTTCGGATTGTAGGTAAAGGCCTTGCAGGCCTCGTTACCGACGCAGGCCGCGCTGCATTCCTCCAATGAAAGATTTTGCTGCGTGCGCAGGTCGAAGCCGAAATAATCGCCGTTTTCGGAGATGACCGCCTCGCGCCGCGTCTCGGCGGCGCCGGCCGACACAGGAAGGAGCGCGAGCGCCACAAGCGAGACGAGCCGTATCAAGCGCATAGACATCCTGTCCTCCCCGACGCCTTTTCCTTGAGGCGCATTGATCAACCAAGCCACCGGAAAGTCAACACGACCCGATGCCCTCCTGTGACGGGCGGGACGAGGAAACTATTCGCCTGTTTCGCGAATGTGTCGCGCCATGGGCAAGCCGCGGGAGGATGCGAGCGTCGGAAAAGGGGGACGCTTGCGGTTCATCGACGTAAGGAAATCTTCCGGCCGCAGAGCCTGTACTGGGCACAGCGATAGCCCATTGCCAATATCAATAATAACGAAAAACGAGGGGTAAAATGGTGGGCGATGAGAGACTCGAACTCCCGACATCCTCGGTGTAAACGAGGCGCTCTACCAACTGAGCTAATCGCCCGCCGCGCTGGTGACGGTCATCTAGGCGCATCTCGAAAAAACCGCAAGAGCATACGAAGCGATTTTACCAGATTTTTCGCGCCGAGAAGGCTGCGACCTTCGCGAGAGGTGTCCCTACTTCAAAATAAGATACTGAATCTTAATAACAATGTTTGATCTCGGGTGGCCGGATCGCCGGGTTCCGAAGGCGGGCGTTGCGATCCGTAAACACGATTGCCGGGGTCTCGTCGGCGTTTTTTCGCTCTGTCGCATTTTTGTGAAGGAACGCGCTTGACACTCTCATCCGAACCCCGTAATCACCCGCTCATCGAACGGCAGACGCCGCTTCGGAGAGGATCTGAGGCCGAAAGGCAAAGACGATTTTCTCAATAAATGCGCGGGTGTAGCTCAGTCGGTTAGAGTGCCGGCCTGTCACGCCGGAGGTCGCGGGTTCGAGCCCCGTCACTCGCGCCATTTTCTGCACAATCCCAAGACAAAGCCAGCAGACGTTGCTTAGCAGTCGCGCGTCGTTTCAATCCTCCTCTATGCCATGAAACTGGCGGATCTTTCCGCACTGGTGACGATGCAGGCAAGGTCCGTTAGGAAGAGACGCGGCACAGGTAGCGACATTCTTTCTACTGACTGAAACTCGCCCACGCCTTAAGAATCCGAAGCGTCTTTGCCGTCCGCACGCGCTTTAAACCAGGGAGATCGACCATGTCTCGGGGACGTGTCCAGCGGTCTTGCCAGAAGACAAGCGTGAAAAAGACCTAAGATCGTCTAACAAAATGGGGTTTGGTGCGTTCAGGTTTGCATGAGCAAGCCTCTTGTACCGAACGAACTCTGGGACGTGATTTCGCCACTTCTACCACCGGTGCCACCTCACCGGTCGAAAGCGGGGCGCCCTCGCTGTGATGATCGCAAGGCCCTGGCCGGGATCGTGTTCATACTGCGCTCCGGCATCCCCTGGGAAATGCTGCCCCGGGAATTCGGGTGTTGCGGCATGACCTGCTGGCGACGGTTGCGCGACTGGCAGGCCGCGGCGTCTGGGCGAAGCTGC
>NZ_JBHFEI010000027.1:0-29757 GCF_041928815.1 Ensifer soli
CGATAGAGCTACGATGAGCCGAAAATCCTCTCTTCTCAACTCAACCAATTTTGTCTCACAGGCGCTGATGTCGGACAGGCCAAGCAACGTCTGTTCGGCGATGTCCGCGCCGGCCGGGTGCGGTTCCTGATCGGCTCTTCCGAAACGATGGGCACCGGCGTCAACGCCCAGCTTCGCCTGAAGGCGCTCCACCATCTCGACGTCCCATGGTTGCCGTCACAGATCGAGCAGCGCGAAGGCCGGATCGTCCGCCAGGGCAATCAGCACGATGTCGTCGATATCTTCGCCTATGCCACGCAAGGATCGCTCGATGCCTCGATGTGGCAGAACAACGAGCGCAAGGCTCGTTTCATCGCTGCAGCTTTGTCCGGCGACACCTCGATCCGCCGGCTCGAGGACCTCGGCGAAGGCCAGGCCAACCAGTTCGCCATGGCCAAGGCGATCGCTTCGGGCGACGAACGCCTGATGAAGAAGGCGGGGCTCGAAGCCGATATCGCCCGGCTCGAACGCCTTCGTGCCGCGCATGACGATGACCTCCATGCGGTACGCCGGCAGATCCGCGACGCGGAGCGTGACATCGAGCACGCGAATCGGCGCATCGCTCAGATCGGACAGGATATCGATCGTCTGGTCCCGACCCATGGTGAAAGTTTCACGATGACGGCGGTTGGCCAGCTCTATACGGAGCGTAAGGACGCGGGCCGCGCAGTCATGAAGGAAATTCTGACGCTCGTTCAGCTGCAGCACGTTGGCGAGGTTCATCTCGCGACGATCGGTGGGTTTGATCTCGTCTTCGATGGGGAGCGGATTGGTAAGGACGGCTTCCATTACCAGGCCCTCCTACAACGCACCGGCGCCGACTACGAGATCGATCTGGCCGTTACCGTCACGCCGCTTGGAGCA
Source organism: Ensifer soli (assembly GCF_041928815.1). Classification (NCBI taxonomy): domain Bacteria; kingdom Pseudomonadati; phylum Pseudomonadota; class Alphaproteobacteria; order Hyphomicrobiales; family Rhizobiaceae; genus Ensifer; species Ensifer soli. Next base: position 904 of record NZ_JBHFEI010000027.1, read on the forward strand.
ATATCCCGTCTCGAACATGCGTTTGACGGTTTCGACGACGAACAGCGGCGACATCGTCAGCAGCTCGACAGCGCCGAGCGCCGTCTTGCCTCCTATCGGTCCCGCGATGGCGGCGTCTTTGCCTTTGCCGAAGAGCTTGCAGAGAAGCGCCGGCAGTTGCGCGAGAACGATGCATTGCTGGCAGCGGATATGATCGCGGAAGCAAGCCAAGCGTCGGTCGCATAGCTGCACTGCACAAAATTTAGGTGCATTGCGATGAGAATTTCATCATAACGCACACAGCTGATGCACATGGCGGTCACCTCCCAGTTCCGCCGCACCAGCTGTTCCCCTCTGGAGGTTTTATTGACCTTCACACTTCATGGGCCGCGGTTATTCGCTGGCCCATTTTTTTTGCTCAAAGCTCATCTTCCGGCGCGTGCCCATCCGCGGCATTTAGCACCGGACCTGGATCGACAGCGTCCTCCGGTGCGGCTTCTGCTGCTGCCAAGGGCCTGCGCCGTTTGTTCGGGTTGGGTGATGTGGAGCGGAGGCCGTCGATATGCTCGTGCAGATCGGGTGCGATATTGTTCCACATCGGGTCCAACAGGAAGTCGATGCCTTCACGTCTTGCATGTTTTGCGGCGGGCACGAAATCGCTATCTCCCGCGACGAGCACGATCTGATTGACGAGACGCTTTTCTGCGAGAACGGCTATATCGAGACCAATCTTCATATCGACGATCTTCTGGCGTGCATAATAATAAAAATCGTCATCGGTCAGGTCTGCCCAAAGCCTAGTACCCTTGATCAGGTCCTGCATCACAGCGGGCCTGAGGGTCCATGCCCCGTTCTTCTCATCCAACCGACCCAATCTGAGCGCAGTCTTTCTGTTCTGGCGAAGCTCGGCGTGAAGAGCTTTTCTGAAAAACGCTTCAGGCTGGGTCGCGAGATTGAACGCCTTTTTGGACAAGGGTGTATGAAGACGCTTTTCGAGAGGCGGGCAATCATAAAAATAAATGCGATATAGGTCTGCAACCTTGCTGCTGCCCTGCCCTTTGCCACCACGTGAATAGAGGTGTGCAAGACACATGCGGTTTAACGTCTCGGCCACGGCGCTCGGGTCGTGGCGATCGATGTCAGGATAAACGCTGGCAAACCTGCGCACGAAGAAGCCGCCATCGACAAGAATTGCGGTGGTTTTCATCAGTCCCCCAGAAACGGAAAACCCCCTGGGGCGGGTTGACCGTTTATGAAAAGGGGTCAACAGCAACCAGGGGGGCGATTGAGTGAATAATTATGAAATCACCGGGGAGATGTCAAGGTGGCAGCGTGAGGTGCCGCCTGTTCACGACTGCAATTGAAATAAGAGAACAGGAAAGAAAAGGGAAGTGAATTCCTCGCAGGTCGGTCAGCCCGTCGCCGCTGACGCTCAACCGCAACCTCCGCAGCCCGGCCCCTCGCCTGTCGCAGAGCTGACAGCTCCGCTTGGGCTTTACGGCAGGGCCGCTCGGTTGCAGTTGCGCCGGCCGGCCCGTCCCGCGCTCTGGGATGTGTCTTCGAAGGAATGAAGACATGAAGGAGCAGCAAGCCTGCCGCTCCGTACCCGACAAGGAGCAAACCGATGCAGATCCTCAAGATCGATCCCCGTGCGCTGAACGCGAACCCGGACGACGCCCGCCAATCGAAGTCTTCAGCCCAAGCCGATGCGTTGCTGCTGGCGACGGTCAAGGCTGTCGGCATTATCCAGCCACCCGTCGTGTCGCCGCAGGTGGATGGCGGTAATGGTTATCTGATCCAGGCCGGCCATCGGCGCGTGCAGGCCGCGATCGCCGCCGGTCTCGAAGAGATCGAGGTCGTCGTTAGTGAAGCTGCCAACGACAACGGCGCCATGCGCTCCATGGTCGAAAACATCGCCCGTGAGCCGCTGAACCCCGTCGATCAGTGGCGCGGTATCGAGCGGTTGGTCGCCCTTGGCTGGACTGAAGAGGCGATCGCCGTGGCGCTCTCCCTTCCCGTCCGCCAGATCCGCAAACTGCGCCTGCTCGCCAACGTCCTGCCCGCAATGCTGGACCAGATGGCCCGCGGTGACATGCCAAACGAGCAGCAGCTGCGCGCGATTGCCTCAGCCTCGCTCGAAGACCAGAAAGAGGTCTGGAAGGCCAACAGGCCGAAGAAGGGCGACACCGCTTCCTGGTGGCAGATTGCAAACGGCCTCTCGAAAACAAAGATGTTCGCACGCGACGCGAGCTTCGGTGACGATCTTCGCGAAGCCTATGGCATCGAATGGGCGGATGACCTGTTCGGCCCCGCGGACCAGGACAATCGCTTCACCACGAATGTCGAAGCGTTCCTTGGCGCCCAGCAGGAATGGATGACCAACAATCTGCCGAAGAAGGGTGCGATCCTGGATGTGAGCAATTACGGTCAGCCGGAACTGCCGAAAAAGGCTGAACGCGTCTATGGCAAGCCGAGCAAGGGCGACCAGACCGGCCTTTATCTCGATCGCGATGGCAAGGTGCAGACGGTGCATTACCGGATGCCTGAAGCCAAGCCCGCCAAGGGGCAGACCGCGGGTGGCGTGGGCGAAGAGCACGCCGGTGACGCCACTGTGGGCAAGGCTCGCCCCGATGTGACCCAGAAGGGTCATGACATGATCGGTGATTTCCGCACCGACGCCTTGCATGACGCGCTGGCCCGCGCACCGATCGAAGACGACACGCTGATGGCGCTGCTCGTGCTCGCCTTTGCCAGCCAGAATGTCCGGGTCGATTCCGGTGCTGGTGGCGCCCTCTACGGCAGTTCTCGCTTCGGGCGCCATGCCGCGCGTCTCATCACCGATGAGGGCCGCCTGTCGTTTGATATGGACACGGTTCGCGTCACGGCCCGCGCCGCTCTGATCGATGTCCTGTCATGCCGGCGCGGTATGTCGAACAGCGGCGTGGTCTCACGCATTGCCGGCGATGCTATCGGCGCCGACAGCTACCTGCCGGATATGGGAGGCGAAGACTTTCTCGCGTGCCTGTCACGCCAGGCGCTCGAAGGCGCGGCGAAAGATGCCGGGATCGAGCCGAAAGCGCGTGTCCGCGAAACGCGTGCGGCACTCGTCGAGCATTTTTCCGGCGATACCACGCTCGTGCATGCGAGCGCCCTCTTCGCGCCAGACCCGCAGGACGTGACGGCGCTGCTTCGCCACGCCAAGGCATTGGAGGCGGCCGACGAGAGCGCCCTCGCCGATCAGGAGCACGAGGATGATGTCTCGGATGACGAGGCGATCGATCCCGATGCTGATGAGGAGGCTGAAGGCGCCGACGATGCGTCAACGGACGATCTCGACGACCATGAGACCGCCTACGGCATCGCTGCCGAATAGGCTCAAGCCGACACATCTCAGAACCATCGCGCCGCCGGCATCACCGGCGGCGCCTCTGTTTCCAGCCAAAGATGGAGCATCCGATGCCCACGCTCATCTCACAGCAGACCGATCCGATCGCCGACGCGCTCGGTATAGAATTCGCCCTCAGCGCCGAGGGTTTTCCGGTGGCACGCACCCGCGAGCTCGTACTTGCCATGATCCCCACGACCTCGGGCAGTTTTCTGGCGAGTGCTTGGGCGATCAAGCGGCCGCTATCGTTACTCAAATGCCAGGACTTCTATCGTCATGACGGTCACCTCGCCGACGAGGCAGCCTTCGTCGCACGCGTTATCGAAACCGCCGAACATCAGCGCGACTTGCACGATCTCGGCCGCGCCCCGGCCCGAATTTCCTGCAGCACGCCCTGGGGCATGTCGCAGTCGGCGACGATCTATGGCCCGGGCATTGTGTGCCATGCCACTGCCGGCCATGGCGGCTTTCATCTTTCTTCCGACCGAAACTTTGCTGTGCTGGCCGCGCTCCGCAACGAAACTGGATGGTACGAAGAAGATATGGAATGGGCTGTTGTCGCCCATGCATTTCCGGAACTGTTCACGGGTTATGAGCGTCGAGCGGCGGACGAAACCATCCGGCATACCTGGCCGCAGTTCTGGGAGACGGTCCATGGCCGGTCGCTTGCCGCTGGAGAGTCTTGCGCCAAAGATCGCCAAGAGTTTGAACGGATCCACGCTGACGACTGGATCGTGACATCTGCGATCTTCTCCACCCACCACGCCGGGATGACGGAAGTGGTTGCGCGTCGTGGCACCGAGCGGAAGATCAGCGAGGTCGAGCGCCGCTATCTGATCGACAGCGCTGAATATGCCAGCCGCAGACCGTTCGGCTTCGTCATCGATGAGGGGCGCCACCAGCTTTACGAGGGGCCGTCCTCCTTCGTCGGCTGGTCGAGGTCAGCAGCATGAGCGCGGCAGGCCCTCCCATCGATGATCGGGCTGTTCTTCACGCCATCGTACGCATCCAGCGCCAGATTGCACATCGCGCCAAGCGACTGACTGTGTCCGCGAGCGTGCTGGCACGTTGGCGCAGGCGCCAAGGGCGGCAGCGTACCCGCTCCAATCGGGGTTTGCTGCTCGACCACGCGACCCGGCTTGCCTTCGAGCGGCGAGCTGAACTCGAGGCAATGATGGATGGGGACACCCATGCGGCAGGCGGTGCTTCCATCGTCACGACCTCGTGCTGAGGCGCTGGTGCGGGTGGGCGGAGGTTGGAGCCTGTCTTTTGGAAGCCAATATGCGCGAAGACGACTGCCTGAAGATAGTTCCGGTCGGGCTGTGGCGGTGGTCGCAAGGCGTCGGTTGTGGGACCCATATCGGACCCTGCCGGTCCTCTCTCGGGTTTGTCACGGTCTTAAGCCTGCTGCCGTTCGTTTCAAGGCCGCTGTCGCGCCGCATGGCGGCCTCCCGACCCTCCCTTCGCAAACCGTCCTCGCGTCCCGCGCAGGGCCGATGCCCCGCTTGTCCGCAAGGCCAGTCCGCTCGCTCAGGGCCATCGGACCTGTGAAGCCACCCGTCGGTCGCAGGCTTTGTTCGACCGCACCCGAGGGAGGGCCGGCAGGGAGCCGCCTCTAACCTTCAGGCAACCGACAAGGAGACCACCATGGCAAAGCCCGCAACCAATCGATCCTCGGCCAATTCCTCGGCACGCGTCGTCCAGCTCCGAAAAGGCGCCACCGTCGAAATGGTCCGCCTCACCTGCCCCGACAGCGCCCAGGCCCTCAAGATCGCAGAAAGCTTTGGAACCGCTGTCATCGACAGCGACGGGATCCGCGATCTCCACGAGCGTCTGATCACCGAGACGGCGGACGCTCTTAGCGAAGGCCTTGGTGAACGCGCCATGCAAATTCACTTGCAGCGCATTGTCGGCGCCTATGTCGGCTCCGCCCATGGCGCCGGCCAGTTCTACAGCAACGCGGTCACGCAAGCCCGCGATGCGACAGCAAAGGCCGCGAACGAGGCTCGTGATGAGGATCTCGACGGTCCCGTCGGTTACGACAGCGCGGCCTACCGCAAGCGGGAGTTTGCCGCCGACATGGGCATCCAGGCCCACGCATTGCGCATGGCGGCCGAAGGTGCCGTCGCAGCCTACAAGCAGATCGTCGGCGAAGCCTGGAAGCCCTTCGATCGTCCGGTCGAAAATCCCGGCCAGTCCGTCGACCGCAAGGCCGCCGCAGCCCAGATGTCGGCCTTCGACTGACACCCTCGCGGCGGAGTTGGCTCCGCCGCATCTCGTTTGAGGCCGTCCTTTGGGGGCGGCCTTTTGTCATATCGGCTGTCGCTGAGGATAAGGCAGAGAAATGCGTCCGGGCCGGCCGACGCGGCCCGTCTCTGGCGTCGGTCCTGCAGGAGCAGCCACCATCCCGCAACGGCTTTGCCGTCCTCCACTTCGTTGCGGCCGTTCCGGTGCGGGCCGCCGGCTTCGGGCTCCTGCTTATGGCCTCCGCGACGGACCGCGATCGGCGCGGCTCGGATTGAGTGGAGATAAAAATGACATCGAAGTCAGAGAACCAGCGGGCTGACATCTATTCCCGCATCACCGACAAAATCATCGAGGAGCTTGCGAGCGGCGTGCGCCCCTGGATGAAACCCTGGAGCGCTGCAAACACGGACGGGCGGATCTCTCGCCCGCTCCGCCACAACGGACAACCCTATTCCGGCATGAATGTGATCCTCCTCTGGTCCGAGCAAATGGCGCGCGGCTTCACCTCGTCGATGTGGATGACGTTTAAACAGGCGGTCGAGCTTGGCGCAGCCGTGCGAAAAGGTGAGACCGGTTCAACAGTGGTCTTTGCCAGCCGCTTCACCAAGTCACAATCTGATGGAAACGGCGGCGAGGTCGACCGGGAAATCCCGTTCCTTAAAGCCTATTCGGTGTTCAACGTCGAGCAGATCGATGGCCTTCCCGACCACTATCACCGACCGGCGGCGGTGCGCGATCCGGTCGCGCCCATCGAGCAGGCGGACCGCTTCTTCCGCAATACAGGCGCCGCGATCCGTCATGGCGGCAACCAAGCGTACTATTCACCGGTCATGGATTATATCCAGATGCCGCCTTTCGAGAGTTTTCGGGATGCAGCTGGATACGTAGCGACCCTCAGCCATGAAGCAACCCACTGGACAGCGGCTGAACACCGGGTCGGCCGCGATCTCTCCCGCTATGCCAGGGACCGCACGGAGAGGGCGCGGGAAGAGCTCGTGGCAGAGCTCGGCAGTTGCTTCCTTTGCGCCGATCTCGGTATCGCGCCGGAGCTCGAGCCCCGGCCCGATCATGCATCCTATCTTCAGTCGTGGCTCAAAGTGCTGGCCGAAGACAAGCGCGCGATCTTCCAGGCAGCCGCACATGCGCAGCGCGCGGTGGCGTTCCTGCACGGGTTACAGCCGGACGTGGCGGATCTTCGGGACGCGGCTTGATATCTGGGAGAAGTTTAAACCCGGTCGCCGCTCTCAGCGGTGGCCGGCTCTGTTACCGAGATTGCTGAGGCAGCATTATCTGCAGCAATCGTCAAATCCAGCGACCCCCAGATCGACGGCTTCTGGTTACCGGGTTTCAGCTTCCGGGACGGCTTGATCTCGACGACGAATGGCTTGGTCTGCTTTGGCATTGTTCCTCCAGGCGACGAATCGCAGCGCAACTCTATCGCGATAGACGGGTGTCGCAAGCGGACCATGGCCGAATGCCATACGAAGGGTGTGGTAATCCTCGTCGTGTCCAGGCAGTTTGCGGAACGCCGGCATTGCCAACCAGGTGGGGCTGGGCATGTGCGGGCCGCCACAGTCATATTCCCTTGCCTTGATACCAGTGGCTCCAGGTGCGGGCTCGATGGGGCAGGTCTGACCGGTGATCGGCTGCGCCTCGCTCGTTATCCCGCAACGGCGCTGCGAAACTTTCATCCCCTGCCGGCTGCGCCGCCATTCCTCGCGGTGCAAGAAAGTATCTTCGCGCCGCCCTTCACTTCGTTTCGGCCCTCCGGGTGCGGTCCGATCGTCCCCGGCCTTTGCGACTGCCATCGAGACCGCACTGGAGCGGCCCGATTGAGCAAAAGGGAATATCGACATGGCTACCATCGGCACTTTCACCTCCACCGAAAACGGCTTCACCGGCTCCATCCGCACACTCGCCCTCAACGTCAAGGCCCGCATCGCCCGCGTCGAGAACCCCTCGGACAAGGGCCCGCAGTTCCGCATCTTCGCCGGCAGCGTAGAACTGGGCGCGGCCTGGCAGAAGCGCTCCGAACAGGACCGCGACTACCTCTCGGTCAAGCTCGACGATCCGAGCTTCCCCTCCCCGATCTACGCGACCCTCACCGAGGTCGAAGGTGAAGACGGCTACCAGCTGATCTGGTCCCGCCCAAACCGTGACTGAGACGGACAAGGCCCCGCCGGGAACGGCGGGGCTGTCGTCTTCTCTCGACACCCCAGTCGGAGGCAGGCATAGAGCTCGTCTCCGGCTTTTTGAATGACACGACGGGCCAAGGGCAAGGTGGCTCGGATGCCGTGGTGGTTTCACAGATGGCGCCAATTAACCAGCCCCGCAAATTGCGTATGCCTTCTTTTTGGGCGAAGAAATGCCCATATAGTGATCATCAAAATCTCAAAGGTGACTAAGATGAAAATCGCTGAACGGCTGAAGAAAGCCATCGCAGATCGCCGCGCTATTCGCGAACTGTCCGTCCTTGACGATCGCCCGTTGAACGACATCGGCCTGGTGCGTGGGAATATTCGCAGCACAGTCCGCGGACTGTAAGTACGTCGATACTGACGATCAAAAATGGGCCGCGCAAATGCGGCCCTTTTTTTGTACTTGCCGTTTGCCCGTGCGATTTAGGCGACCGGGCTGCCGCATGCCTCGATATCTTCGATCCAGGCCATGGTGACGGTCGTCGCGGCGAAGACGATAGCCAGCCCAGCCGGTCGACCCCACAATTTGGTTGAAACGATCTCGACCCCATCCGGCGCGTCGCCGTTTTATCTTCTCTCAGTCCTAAGCCGGAGACAGGCATCGAGCCCGTCTCCGGCTTTTTGGTGCCACACGAGAGGGTGGGATAGCTGCTCAGATCTAGGAATTGTGCCGCTCGGCGATACCGGCTTCAAGGACTTCGGCCCCTCCAAATTTCTCTCCACGCCGTTCCACTCTGTTTCGACAAATTCGGTTCCTCCGTGCGCCGGCGCTGCCGGTCGCTGACGCGATCCTGGACCCCGCCATCCCCTCCCGGCTGCTGTCGTCGTCTTTCACACTCACGGAGATCAGACGATGACCTACGCCCTGGAAATCCAAATCGAAGAACTGCGCGCCGAGCTTGGCAACGCATGGGACGCTGGCGAGCGCCGCCAGATCAAGGTCGAATTGGAATGCGCTCAGGCCGAACTGGCCGTCATCATGGCCGAGCAGGACGGGCGCCTTGAGGCGGAGCCGCCGTTCTGATCGACACACCCTGCAAAACATGTCTCTTTTTTTTACACCTGCCAACCTGTTCATCCGCTTGGCTCAATCACCGACGTTGCATTTTTCCTTGCCGACAGAGGCTATCGACACCGGGGATGTTGCGGGTCGGTCGTCGGGCAGCAACCCGTCGTCGCCAAAGTTTTCCCCGCCGCTTCGCGCCTCCTCGCGCAGCAAAACTCAGGTGCCGCCAGGTCCTCCGCTTCGCTGCGGCCTAACCGGTGCAGCCCTCCTCGTCCCAGCCCGCGGCCTATCCCCGCGATATCCGCAATCGACAAGGAGAAATCACATGCAACGTCTCGCCCAATATCTCGCAGCCACCGGCCGCCAGCTTCGCAACCTCGCCAAGGTGATCTGTCACTTCTTCCGCAAGGGCAAGCTCGGCCTAAAACTTGCGATCAAGATCCCGTTCTTCATCGAAATCGAGATTGCCTTCGAACACGACGGTACACGCCGACGCTGATGGCATCACTGACCGGCCCGCCGCAGTGGGCCGGTCAGCACCACGGTTGCTGCCGGCCCACCCAAGTCCGGGCCAAGCCTTCCGACACCAGGAGATCGCCGAGGCTCTTTCCATTCCGTATGAGAACACGGAGTTTACGACCGTATCGGTCTTTGTCACGGCCGGGCCAGGCGTGAAGCTCGAATGGCGCCAGATTGACCAACTCGATCAGCCGCGCCGTGGCGCGCCGTCCGAGTGCCAGTTCAGACGCACATTTGGGATCGGTGACCTCAGGCGCATCGATATCGGCAACACGGATTTTTTCGCCTCTGATCCAGAGCGTGTCTCCATCGACTGTCAATCGGCTCGGAATGTTGACCCCTTATCGGCGTCCAATCTTCACCCCCCTGTAGGCGATCAGCGCTTGGCCTGCCCGGCGCTGGCCGGGGTTGCAGAGGGTAGGCCAAGTGCGGGTTATGAGTATCTTCGGCTTTAGCTTTGAGAGCGGTTCTTGAAGCGCCAGGACTCGTTTCCGGTTTCCACGATCTCGCAGTGATGGGTCAGGCGGTCGAGGAGAGCTGTCGTCATCTTGGCGTCACCGAACACCGACGGCCATTCGCCGAAGGCAAGGTTGGTTGTGACGATGACCGAGGTGCGCTCGTAGAGCCTGCTGATAAGGTGGAAGAGGAGCTGACCTCCGGCCTGCGCGAACGGTAGATAGCCGAGTTCGTCGAGGATGATGAAGTCGAGGCGCGTGAGGTAGTCCGCCGTCCGCCCTTGCTTGCCGTTGCGCGTTTCTGTTTCCAACCGATTGACCAGATCGACGACATTGAAGAAGCGGCCACGTGTGCTGTTGCGGATGAGAGCACGGGCAATCGCGATGGCCAGATGGCTCTTGCCGGTTCCCGTGCCGCCGACGAGGACGACGTTGCGCTGGTCGGCCACAAAGGTGCCGGTAGCCAGTTCTCGGACCAGGGGTTCATTCACGGGCGTGTCGGCAAAGTCGAAGTCGTCGATGTCCTTGGCGAGTGGCAGTTTGGCTATGCTGAGCTGATAGCGAATGGACCGGGCCTGTTTCTCGGCGATCTCCGACTGCAGGAGATCACCGACGATGCGCGGTGGCTCGTGCTGCCGTTTGATGCCGTTTCCCATGACGTCGTCATAAGCGCTGCGCATTCCGTAGAGCTTCAGCGTGCTCATCAGTTCGAGAACCTGCGTGCGTTCCATCAACTTGCCCTCCTGAGCCTGTCGTAACGGGCGCAGTCGGCGACCGGCTCATGGGCAAGCCGAAGCGCATCCGGGATTTGCAGGGTTGCAGCGGGAGCCGGATCGCGGCTTCGCGCCAGAATGTTGATGATCACCGAGGCCGAGCAGACGCCGTGATCGAGCGCTTCCTGGCAGGCAGCCTCAACGGCTGCGAGATCATCGGCGGGAACGCATCCGAGTATGGTGACCATCTGTCGATCACCGTCATCAACGCTCTTCAACCTCTTGCGGACCTTCTCCATCGCGGCTGGCAAAACCCATTCCCGGAAGGGAGCACCGTTGCGCAAGGCACCGGGTTTGCGAGCGAGGACAGGGACATAGTGCCAGGGATCATAGACGGTCTCGCCACGGCCGAAGCTGCGCTGATGTTCCGCGACCGTCACACCATCCTGCTTGATGACGATCCGGTCCGCATAGGCATGGACCTCGACGGGGCGGCCGACGGCAGTCGATAGAACCGAGTATTTGTTGTTGTCGAAGCGAACAGTGCATGTCTTCGACACCGAGGCCGGAACGCTGTGGAAACCATCGAATGGGCCAACGTAATGCACAAGGCACCCACGTTCGGCTTCGAACATCTGCCAGATCGTCTGCGCCGTCTGTTCGGGATGGCTATGGGCCTTGGCATAGGCAACGCATTTGTCGAGCAGCCAGACATTCAGTTCCTCCAGGCTTTTGACCCTGAGGCGCGGCGTGAAGAACCGCTCGCGCACAAGGCTGACCTGGTTCTCGACCTGTCCTTTCTCCCACCCGGATGCTGGCGTGCAGGCTACGGGGTGGACGAGATAATGGCTGCACATCTGCAGGAAACGGCGATTGTAGAGCCGCTCCTTGCCGATAAAGACGGCCTCGACCGCCGTCTTCATGTTGTCGTAGATGCCGCGCGTGCAGGTGCCACGGAAGAAGTCGAAGGCCTTGTCGTGCGCGTCGAACACCATCTCCTGGCTCTCGCGCATGTACGCCCGTGCGAACATCATCCGGCTGTGGCAGAGCCGGACATGGGCGACCTTCACCGTGGTTGTCACGCCCTGGATCAGGACGATCTCATGGCTCCAGTCGAACTGATAAGCCTCGCCGGGTGCATAGTAGAGCGGCACGTAGGCTTCGGCCGTCACGGCCCCTCGATCCTTCGACCATCCCTTCGCATAGCGCCGGATCGCATCGTAGCTGCCATCGTAGCCCAGCGCCCGAAGCTCTTCGTAAATCCGGATCAGCGTCAGTCGTTCACGAGATGGCTTGCCTTCGTTCGCGGCCAGGAAGCGCTCTATCTCAGCCTTCCAGGCCCCGGTCTTCGGAAGCGGCTGCCGTTCGCGCTCGTAGGAAAAGTCCGTCTGATCAGATCGCAGTATCTTGCGAACTGTGTTGCGGGAAACATGCAACTCCCGGACGATCCTCTTCACCGACCAGCCCTGAACATGGAAGGCTCGACGAACACGCGCAATCGTATCCACTCGCTTCAACTCCCCCTCCATCCGCCAGCAAAAGACGGATGGTCAGACGAAACAGGTGGGGGGTCAAAATTGGACGCCGGTCACCCCGCCAGAGGGGTCAATATTCCACGCCGAAACACAACGTAATATTCGCGCTTTGGCAATGCGGTCGCGACAATCTCGATCTGCCGCTCCTTAAAGCCGATGCGCTCGTAGAACTCGCGGGTGCCCGGCTCGCGCGCCGCCCCGTTCGGCAGGCAAATCTTGGTCGGGCAGCTTTCTTTCAGCACGTCGATAATGCCGGAGCGCTCGGCGTCCGAGATCGACTGGGTGGCAAGCACGACCGCGCAATTCGCCTTTCGCAGCACCTTCAGCCATTCGCGGATCTTGTCGCGGAACAGCGGATGGCCGAGCATTAGCCAGGCTTCGTCGAGGATGATCAGGCTTGGAGCGCCGGTAAGCCTCTTCTCCACCCGGCGAAACAGGTAGGTGAGGACGGGCACGAGATTGCGCTCGCCCATGTTCATCAGTTCTTCGACCTCGAAGCACTGGAAGGCGCCGAGCGTCAGGCCGTCCTCTTCCGCATCGAGAAGCTGACCCATCGGCCCGTCAACCGTGTAGTGGTGAAGCGCGTCCTTGATTTCGCGCATCTGCACACCACTGACAAAATCAGACAACGAGCGGCCGCGCGATTGTGCCATCAGCGCGATCTGCTTCGAGATCGCATTGCGATGATCCGGTGTTACCGTGACGCCCTGCAGACCGACCAGCGTTTCCAGCCATCCCGACGCCCAGGCGCGATCGCCGTCGGTGGACAGTTCCGACAGCGGGCAGAAAGAGAGTGCCGGCGATCCCACCACCCCTTCTCTGCTTGCGTCGCCGCCGATCTCGTAATGATCGCCGCCAACGGCCAGCGTTAGCGGCAGCATCGATCGGCCCTTGTCGAAGGCAAAGAGCTGGGCCTCTTGGTAGCGCCGGAACTGTGCAGCGATCAGCGCCAGCAGCGTCGACTTGCCCGAACCCGTCGGCCCAAAAATCAGGGTGTGACCGACGTCGTCGACATGCAGGTTCAGCCGGAACGGTGTCGAACCGCTGGCGACCTGCATCAGCGGCGGCGAGCCGGCCGGATAAAAGGGGCATCGCGCCACCGGGCTCCCGGACCAGACCGAGTTCAACGGCACAAGGTCGGCGAGATTGCGGGTGTTGATCAGCGGCTCGCGAATATTGGCATAGGAAACGCCTGGCAGGCTGCCGAGAAACGCATCCGTCGCATTCAGCGTCTCGATCCGGGCGCCAAACCCTTCGGCCTGGATCAGCCGGCGGATCGCTTCGCACTTTTCCTGTAGGCGCAGTTGGTCGTCATCGAAGAGCACGATGACCGGTGTGTAGTAGCCGTAAGAGACAAGCTGCGAGGCGGCTTCCGCGATAGCATCCTCTGATTCCGCCACCATCAGCATGGCATCCTGATCAAGCGAGCGGCTCTGGGTCTGGAACAACTGATCGAAGAAGGGCCGGACCTTCTGCTGCCACTTCTTGCGGGTGCGCTCGAGCCGCACGCGGGCTTCCTGTTCATCGAGAAACACGAAGCGGCTTGACCAGCGATAGGTGAGTGGCATGAGATCGAGGGAATTGAGAATACCCGGCCAGCTTTCGGCGGGCAGGCCGTCGATCGCCACCACACCGAGGAAGCGGTTCTCGATGGTCGGTGTCAGGCCATGCTGCAACTCGGCCGTGACCAGCCAGTCAAGGTACATGGGAATTTCGGGCAAGCGTACAGGATGGTTTTCACCTGTGACGCAAAAGCGGATGAACTGGAAAAGCTCGTCATAGCGCGCAACCCGAAAGCCGCCGCGCTCCTCGGTCTCCTCCGTCACCATGCGCCGGATCGTCACGACGTTGGCGAGATATTGTTCGACCTCACGGATCGACGTCCGAAAACTATCGAGCGCGCTTTCGGCATAGGTCGCGGATCGACTGCCCGCATCGGCATAGACATAGCGGGTCAGCCCTGAGCGCCGCGGCTCGGGCGGCCTCCAGGTCAGGATCAGCGCATGGCGGCTCTCGAAATGCCCACGCTCCCGTTCAAAATGCGCCCGGCGCTCCGCATCGATCGCGCGCGTAACAGGATCGGGGAAATGGCAGTCAGCCTCAGTCGCATAGTCGGTCGTCGGCACGCGGGCGGCCTCGATCTGTATCATCCAGCCGGAGCCAAGACGCGACAGGATGGCGTTGATCTGCCGGGTGACCTCGTTGCGCTCGGCGTCGGTCGAGCTCTCACTGTCCGGTCCGGCGAAATACCAGCCGGCCATGAGGCTCCCGTCCTTCAGGAGCATGATACCGTTGTCGACTAGGCCGGCATAGGGGACGAGGTCGGCAAAGGAAGGACCGGATTGCCGGAAGCGATTGAGGGCTACCATTCACAGAACCTCAATATCGCCGCCAGGGCGTCGAAGTCGCCCGGTACGAGGATTTGTAGGAAACATGCCGCAGATAAACGCGGCGCATCAGCGGATCGGATTTGGCCATCATGCGAAGGGCGGCGATGGCAACGAGCCAGAGCGCCAGACCGAAGATCGCCGCATACCAGGTGAGCACGACGAAGATCAGAATGATGGCGGCAAGGCCGCTTAGCAGAACCAGCTCCCGATCGGCACCCATCAGCAGATTGGGGCGCGAGAGGGCACGGTGGATCCGCGAGCGCGAAAGATTGGAGCCGGTCTCAGCCACGAGCCCCCTCCCCTGCCCGCGGAGAGATCGCAGACTGTGCGATGGCCCGGGTCTGGGTCACCGGTTCGACACTGCCGATCGTGGCACCCGTTGCGCCAAACAGGCCGACGATCTGTGTCGCACCCAGCAGAACGCCGCCGACAAGCGCAATGTAGCAAAGCCGTCGCGCGAAATCGTTGAGTTCACCACCAAAGATCAGCATGCCGCCGGCGATGGCCACCGCTGCCAGTGCAATGAACCCGGCCACCGGTCCCGTGATCGACTGCTGGATCTGCTGTAGCGGCGACTCCCAGGGCAGCCCACCGCCGCCCGACGAGGCGATGGCCGGCGATGCAAGAACGATCACTCCAATCAAGGCGACGGCGCCGGTCAGTGCATGATGATGCTTAGGCTGCATGGCTATCCTCATCGATCTGGGCATAGTGTTCGGTCTGATAGGCCCCGCCTTTGAAGCCTTCGACATTGATGACGTCGCGCACGCGCCGGCCGCGACCGGTTCGCTCGATCGACACGACGAGATCGACCGCCTCGCCGATCACCTCGTGCATCGGCTGCTGACTTGCTTCAGAGGTAAGTTGTTCAAGGCGCCGCAGCGCAGACATGGCGGTGTTCGAATGCACCGTTGTCACGCCACCCGGGTGACCAGTGTTCCAGGCCTTCAGGAGAGTGAGGGCCGCGCCATCGCGGACCTCCCCGACGATGATACGGTCGGGCCGCAGGCGCATCGTGCTATTGAGAAGCCTTGCCATGTCGACGCTATCGCTGGTGTGAAGCGATACCGAGTTATCGGCGGCGCACTGGATCTCGGCCGTGTCCTCGAGGATTACCATGCGATCGTCCGGCGCCGTCGCGACGATCTCGGCGATGACGGCATTGGCGAGCGTCGTCTTCCCCGAGCCCGTGCCACCGGAGATCACGATGTTCAAGCGGTTGGCGATGGCGCTTTTCAGCACAGAGGCCTGCGCTTCAGTCATCACCTTGGCCTTGACGTAGTCGTCGAGCGGGATGAGGCGCGAGGCGCGGCGACGAATGGTGAAGGTCGGTGCGGAGACGACCGGCGGAAGCAGGCCCTCGAAACGGTGGCCACCGATCGGCAACTCGCCCGATATGATCGGCTGCTCGTGATCCGCTTCCGACTGCAAGGCATGCGCGACACTGCCGATGATGACTTCAGCTGCCGCCGAGGCCATCTCGCCGGCGGATGCGACGCCGTGGCCGAGGCGCTCGATGAACAGGCGGCCATCCGGGTTCAACATGATTTCGACGACGCTGGCATCGTCGAGCGCGACGCAGAGCCGGTCGCCGAGCGCATCTTGGAGTTTGCGCACGAGGCGGGAATGGGAGAGCAACTGGGTCACGCCGCACTCCTGCCGGAGGCCTCACCATTGCCAATGGTGATCGAACTGTAATCTGCCGGGCGGACGCGATCGAAGCTTGCCTGGTCGGCTGGTAGGCTGCCGGCGACGGCCATCGTGTTGCCGATCACGGCGGGCTCGCCAAGACGATTCATCGGCCAGCCGGCGCGTTTGAGGATACGCTCGAAGCGAAGATCCGTCGCCGTTACGATCTCGCTGTAGCCGTTCGCCATCGACCACTCGATGATACCGGCGAACATGGTAAGCGTCGCGAGGTGGAGCTGCCCACCTCCCCTCCTCGCGTCCAGTGTGGTGTCGACGCAGAAGCGAGAGCTTTCGATCATGGCGGGATGTGCGGCGAGTGCGCTATTAGCGAGCAACTGCGGAAAGATGTCTGTAAGCATGGTCGGTCCCGTGGCAGGCAGAAGACGGGCGCAGCCAACGACGCAGTGATTGTCGTCGACGGCTAGGACGTAGGATGGACCGAGCCCATCATAGAGGTCCCGCTCCTCCCTGTGTTCGACTGTAACGTCCCAGCCCATGCGTGATCCGAAGACCTTGGCACGAAGCCGATGCATCTGCGCCAGCAGTGCAGGATGCTGCCCATACTGATCCGGTGAAACGACTGTGATGTGCATGCTTCCACTCCGAGAATCGAACCCGGGCACACAAAAATCACCACGAATCGCGTGTGGCTATATGCAGATCTGCACCTACGCGTTGGCGTCGAATCGGGGTTAAGTGCCTAACGAGCAGAAATGAAGGTGTGGACGACGTCTGCAAATCTGCATTTTGTGATTGGGTCTAATCCGCTTGAAGAGCAACGTAACCCACGGGCACATATAGATGATTCCAATTTCGGCAGGAATTTCTGGATGTTGCGTTAACTTGTTGTTAACCAATAATCTCTTGCGCCAGAATGGTTCATTGGTATCGTCACGGAAAATACGTGCTTTGGCCCGAAAATCCGTGATGAAAGAAATTAACGTGCGAACAGCAGTTCAGTCTCATAGAAATCACCTGCCGAGTGTCGATGAGACAATCGGCACTCAGGCAGATTTGCTGAGCTCCCAGCTTCAGGCGATGAGCGAAGCACTCTTTCCACCTACTTCTCAGAAGGTCCTACGTCGTTTCACGTCTGGTGAAGCCGCGAAGCTAATTGGTGTGTCTGATTCGACCCTGCGGAAGATGACGTTGGCTGGTGAGGGCCCTCAACCGCAGACAACGAGCAACGGCCGACGCCTTTATACGCTCGCTGACATCAATGCCATCCGCAAAGTCCTCGCCCAATCGACGCGTGGACGTGAATCGATTGATTTTGTACCGTATCGTAGATCCGGTGAGCATCTTCAGGTGCTAGCTGTTACGAACTTCAAAGGCGGCTCGGGGAAAACCACCACGTCAGCGCATCTTGCGCAATATCTCGCCTTGCAAGGTTATAGGGTTCTCGCAGTCGATCTCGATCCGCAAGCGAGTCTTTCTGCCCTACTCGGTGTACTTCCAGAAGTCGACGTAGGCGCAAATCAGACGCTGTATGCTGCGATCCGCTATGACAGCGAAAGACGGTCACTTAAAGACGTCATTCGTCCGACCTACTTTGACGGCCTCGATCTGGTTCCTGGGAATCTCGAGCTGATGGAGTTCGAACATACAACGCCCAAAGCGCTCACTTCTGGGGCGAATGGAGATACTCTTTTCTTTGCACGGGTTGCCGCGGCGCTTGATGAAGTTGAACAGGATTACGACGTCGTAGTAATTGACTGCCCGCCTCAGTTGGGTTTCCTGACACTGAGTGGGTTGTGCGCTTCGACCAGCATGATTGTCACCGTGCACCCCCAAATGCTCGACATCTCCTCGATGAGCCAATTCCTACTCATGACACGTGACCTACTCGGGGTCGTTCGTGAAGCCGGAGGAGACTTAAAGTTTGACTTCATACGCTACCTCCTCACTCGTTTCGAACCGCAAGACGCGCCTCAGACGAAAGTTGCCGCCCTCCTCCGCAATCTCTTCGACGACCACGTTCTAACGAACCCGATGGTGAAATCTGCTGCGGTTTCTGATGCGGGTCTGACAAAGCAGACGCTTTACGAGATTGGTCGCGAAAATCTAACTCGCACTACATACGACCGGGCCATGGAATCTCTGGATGCGGTCAATGGCGAAGTTGAGAGCTTGATCAAGCAAGCTTGGGGTCGCCAATGATTTCCCTCGTGGCTTCGAAGAATTCCCAACGGCGGCCCGGTCGGTTGTTGGGAGCTCCCAACAACTCGGATCAGGTGGTAATCGCGCTTGCTAGTCGCGCCCGTGTTGGGAGCTCCCAACTGTGGATCCCGATGTGCATTTCATGCCGGATCGGAGGTGTGTGATGAGCAGAAAGGATGCAATAAATAGCCTCTACCTAAAACGCCCCGACACTACCAATCCTGCTCAAAAGTCTGCGGATCGGGTGAGAACCGGCGCCATATCTGCTATGGGAGCTTCACTCCATGAAATGTCGGAGAACGCCAAACAGGCGGCTCACTTGCAGAAGCAGCTTGCCGAAGGTGAGGCTGTCATTTCGATCGATCCTAAAAAGGTCGATCACTCTCGGATCGCGGATCGTATCAACATCGATGTAGATGCCGCGTTCGACGAACTTGTTGCAAGCATGAGTGAACACGGGCAGCAGGTACCGATTCTTGTCCGACCAAGCCTTGAGAACCCAGGGCGCTATCAAGTCGCTTACGGGAGGAGACGACTGCGGGCAGCCGAAATGCTTGGGCTTCCCGTAAAGGCGATCGTGCGAAGCCTTACCGACAGCGAACTTGTTGTCGCTCAGGGCCGTGAGAACTTGGACCGCAAAGACTTGTCTTTTATTGAAAAGGCATTCTTTGCAAGGAATTTGGAAGATGACGGGTGTGACCGCAGCACGATTATTGCCGCGCTCGTCACCGACAAAGCAGACCTAAGCCGGTACATCGCCGTCGCGCGTCGCATCCCAGAGAAGCTTGTCCAGCGGATCGGTCCGGCCCCAAAGGCAGGAAGAGCGCGTTGGTTATTACTTGCTGAGAGGCTTTTAGTCGATGGGGCCATTTCCATAGCCGAGAGCGTCCTCGCAGACCATTCGCTTCAAAAGCAAGATAGCGATGCACGCTTCAATGCTGTTCTCCGCTCGCTTGACGATAAGCCAAAGAAAGCTGCGCGCCCAACTGCCGTTTGGAAAGCTCCCAACGGTAAACGCGCGGCGCGCATCGAAAAGCGCGATGGAAACACGGCGCTTGTTTTCGAAGACAAGATTGTGCCGGAGTTCGCTCAGTTCGTGAGTGATAAGCTCGACGAGCTCTTTGAACAATTCCAAGAAAAGGACAGCGGAGGAGAATAGCGATGGTTTGACGCCGAAGGCGACAATCAAGTCACCCGAGGAAAGAAGCAAAAGAAAAAGGCCACCGAAGCGAAATCCGGAAGCCCTTCTCATTAGTGTCGCAGCTAGAGAATCGCATTTCCCGGAATCACCGTCAAGAGTCTTTAAGGCTCAACGCCGTTTCGGCGAGCAATTTCTTTTGCCCAACAGAAGGTAAAAGGGAATGCAGACGCATTTAGCAACGACGCCCTATGGGCGGCGGCCAATGACACTTGGCCAAATTTCAAGGCAGATGGCTGTCAGGGAATCACAGCCCGATTCGACCGCCCACAAATGGCACGTGTTCCAGGATGTGCGGGAGGCAAGGGAGCTTCTGGGTGCAACGGATCGTTCTTTATCGATCTTGAACGCACTGCTGTCGTTCCATCCGGAGACTACACTGAGCGGCCATGGGGAGCTAATCGTCTGGCCCTCGAACGAACAGCTCGCTGCCAGGGCCAATGGAATGCCAGCGACGACCCTCCGGCGTCATATCGCTGTCCTGGTCGATTGCGGTCTGGTCATTCGACGCGACAGCCCGAACGGCAAGCGGTTTGCCAGAAAGGGTAGGGGCGGGGAGGTCGAGCAAGCCTATGGCTTCGATCTTTCCCCCATTGTCGCGCGAGCTGAAGAATTCAAAGAGCTCGCAGATGCTATGCGCCGCGAGAAGAAGGCGTTCCGTGTTGCCAAAGAGCAATTCTCGATCCTTCGTCGAGAAATCGTGAAGCTCATCGAACTGGGCATGACCGAGGGCGTGCCAGGCAACTGGGTAAGGATACAGGAGAGCTATCAAACACTGGTGAGCAGCTTGCCCCGCTCTGCTCCAAGGCAGCTTATAGAAGGCATATGCGTCGATCTCCACGCGCTATGCTCGGAAGTCCGTGAGGTATTGGAAACATTCGCTAAAACCCAGATTCCGGTCGCCAATGAGTCCCATTCCGGTCGGCACATACAGAATTCAAATGCAGAGTCTAATATTGAATCTGAAAACGGCTTTCGAAAGTTAGAAGAAGCCAGGGACGACGACGGCGAACCTGACAACGTGAGGAGCCTGCCGACCCGGGAATTGCCATTGGGGATCGTGCTGGATGCTTGCCCGGAGATCCGAGAGCTGGCGCAGGGTGGCGAAATCCGGCATTGGCGCGACTTGCTGGCGACGGCTGAGCTTGCCCGACCAATGCTGGGGATCAGCCGCAGTGCCTGGCTAGAGGCTTGCGAGGCCATGGGTGAGCAGCACGCGTCGATCACGCTCGCCGGGATCTATCAGCGTGCCGGCCAGATCAACAACGCCGGAGGTTATCTGCGAAGCTTGAGCGACCGGGCACGATATGGAAAGTTCTCAACCTGGCCGATGATCATGGCTTTGCTGCGGGCGAAACTCGAAGCGCAGAAGCCTGCCGGTGATGAGCGTGGGGCAGAGGGACCACAGGATAGCGGTTCGGGCGAAATTCAGGCGTCGAGCAGGCTGTTGGCAAGCCTGCAAAGGCCTCGAGCGCGATGAAGCCCGGCCGCTATTCCGCGGAAGAGGCCGTTGTGCTGTCGGTCGCCGTCAGCAGCCCCGTCCGCGATGCGCGATCGATCAGGTTCTTGACGGAGGAGGGCGACCATTTCGTACCACCGCGGGGAGTGCGCTCGTGAAGGCGTTCGAGTTGAACCGCAATCTCGCGCAGCGTCAGATGTGGGTTGGAGGAATAGATGCCGGCAACGAGCGTCATCAATCGGTCCTCGGGCAGACGGGGAGGGGATTTGCGCAGCAATGCCGGATC
The DNA here is from genome assembly GCF_041928815.1 of Ensifer soli. NCBI lineage: Bacteria > Pseudomonadati > Pseudomonadota > Alphaproteobacteria > Hyphomicrobiales > Rhizobiaceae > Ensifer > Ensifer soli. The sequence continues at coordinate 22,123 of NZ_JBHFEI010000027.1, forward strand.
AGCGAACCGCTCGCTGATCATCCACTTCACCGCGCGACGCAGGCGCTCAGGCGACCAATCGAGGCCGCGTTGCCTCAATACACGGGAAATGTCGTCCCATGTATGGTCAGGTCTCATGCGACGAACGGTCGGAAGCCACTGATCGGCAGAGGACTGGATGCGATGGGCGTATGCCGCTTTCTGGGCCGCCGTCATCTTGGCCAGTGCGTCGGGGCGTTTCTCCCTGATGCCGGGGTTACCGGGCATCCGGCCCTTGGACTTCGCCGCCTGGATGCCCGCTTTCGTTCGTTCAGAGATAAGAGCCCGCTCCAGCTGCGCGACGGCGCCGAGAACTTGAAGCGAAAACATCCCCTGCGGCGTTGTCGTGTCGATCGGATCGCGAAGCGAGCGGAAATGCGCATTCTTCAGCGTCAGATCCTCGATTACCTCGAGCAAATGGCTGACGGATCGCGCCAGACGATCGAGCCTCACAACCACAAGCGTGTCGCCGGCGTTGATTTCACGAAGCAGCCTGGCGAGAGCTGGGCGGGCACGCGATGCGCCGGAACCGTGCTCCTGGACGATCGGGTCGCAGCCGGCCGAGCGGAGCTCGATCTCCTGGGCCTCAGTCGCCTGTTCGTCCGTCGAGACGCGCGCATAACCTATCTGTCGGCCCTGAGGCCGAGGTGAAGAGCGATTTTGAGCGTCACGAGCCAATCTGTAGCGCCTTCTGAGATCATTGAGTGACCGTTTTCCAAATGCAGAAGATACGGATAACCGATCGTTTGTAAACGTCTCTAGCGTAGTTTCTGAAGCGGCCGGCTCGTCTGAATCCCATGGAATGCACGGATTTCTCGGCCAAGAAGCGCTCCGACTGGGAACTTTGTTCAATTCGATATGAGGTACTTATCGATGGTTATAACCCCAACCGGCGATCATACCATGTGAGGAACCATAATATTGTTATAGAGTTCCTATTAGAAATCATTTACCATTATTTCAATGTCTTACGATCTCGCGAAATTACCCATCCAGAGCCTGCTCAAGCCCATATCCGCGGCCGGAACTACGCTTGCCCGTCTCGACGAGCGCATTGCGCGATCCGAGGTCGGCAGCGGCTTTCTGGAACGCGCCCATTTCGCCGACGCCTGTGCCTCGCTGTGGACCGACGGCGAGCTCGTGCATCTCGAAGATCTCGTCCTGCACGATGCCAGTCACGACATCCGCACCCCGACCCACGAACTCACCATCGCCCGCGACGTGTTGCGCACCCGCCGGCGGATCGCCGCGCAGCCGCCCGGCTGGGCGCTCAGCCCGGACGGCCTCCGCAGCCTGCGCCGCCACAACGGTGTTGCCGGGCAGGCGCGGCCTGCAGCATCTCTGGATGACAGCGCCACCGAGAGCAAAGACGCCGCGGTGCCTGTTGAGGCGGCGGAAGGGGGGGAGGGCGAGGACAGCGACGACGCCAGCGTCCTCGACGCCGAGCTAGCCGCTATCGACGCGGTGCTGGCGCGCTCGGAAGCCGTGCTGAAAAGCGCGGCCGTGCCAACAAGTCGGGCGCGGGAGCGTGACCCGCTTGTCTACGATCTCGACTGGGACGAGGACGCGCGGCTGGAGGAATGGCGAACCGTGCTGCGCCAGGCCGAAAATCTGCCGCCGGTTCTGCAGGCCATCGTTGCCCTCGATGCCTGGAGCACGCTCGAGGTGCTGCAGCACGCCCCCTGGCTTGGCCGCCACCTCGCCGCATCGATCCTCCGCCAGGCTGGCGTTACGACCGGTGCGCATCTCGTTGCCATCAACATCGGCCTGAAAACCATTCCCGTCGATCGGCGCCGGCATCGCAGCCGAGAGGTCCGGCTGTTGGCCATTGCCGACGGGCTGATCGCGGCCGCCGAGATCGGCCTGAAGGAACACGACCGGCTGGCGCTCGCGCGAAAAATGATGGAACGCAAACTGTCGGGCAGGCGAACATCGTCAAAACTCCCGGAACTCGTTGAACTCGTCATGGCCACTCCGCTCGTGCATGCCGGGACGATCAAAAAAACGCTCGGGGTCACGCCTCAGGCGGCGCGGCGGATTGTTGCGGAGCTCGGCCTCAGAGAGATGACGGGGAGGGGGAGGTTTCGGGCGTGGGGAATAATGTGAATCGTGGCATCTAGACTCCGCTTGTTTTAATGAGCAGTCTGAAATCTCATTGACGCTCATGGACGTTCGTGGTCGACTTCGGTAAACCACTGGAATTTGCTCGCGGTTCATTAACTTGGAGCGCTTAGAGTAGTTGAACATCAACAGTAGTGCGCCAGATGACGACTTCGAAACCCAGAATCGCAGCCATTGAGACGAGTTCCCCCGCGGATACGCTGAACGCCGCGCGGATTATGGCGCGTGCTCTGGCGGAGGCGGCCCCTGAGAGCGAACGGCTCGCATTGGCGAGGGCGTTTTGCTACCGGCTGGTCGCGGCTTGGTGGTCTGCCCTTACGGGCGACGACCGCAAATTTCCACTTCGGCCCCTATTGTCGCCAGTTCCGGACCTAGATCATCTGCCGGATCCGGCCACAGCCTCGGCAGACAGCATTGGTAGCGCGGCTGCGGCATACGATCCGGAAACGGCTGCCTATGCGGTCGGCCTGACCTATACCGGCATGCTGCCATCGTCTTTCCGTGCCTCCTACGGAGTGTTCTATACGCCGCCGCCTCTAACCGCGCGCTTACTCGACCAGGCGACGACTGCTGGCGTCGACTGGGCATCCTGTCGGGTGCTGGATCCTGCATGTGGCGGAGGGGCCTTCCTAGCGCCCGTCGCACGGCGTATCCTAGAGGCGCTTCCTGATGTGACGCCGGCAATCTTAGTTGAGAATATCGGCAATAGGCTGCGCGGTTATGAGATCGATTCCTTCGCCGCTTGGCTGTCACAGGTGACGCTCGACGCGGTGATGCTGCCAGTTTGCCGCAAGGCTGGACGCCGCCTGCCGGTCGTAGTGACAGTTTGCGATACGCTTGAGCGCCGTCCGCCGCGCGAGCGAGATCGGTTTGACCTTGTAATCGGGAATCCGCCTTACGGCCGTGTGACGCTCGAACCGGAAGTTCGGGCGCGGTTCAAACGCAGCCTCTACGGCCATGCCAATCTCTACGGTCTATTTACGGATCTCGCCTTGTCGCATGTGAAGCAAGACGGCGTCGTCGCCTATGTCACGCCGACCAGCTTCCTTGCAGGCGAATATTTCAAGAACCTTCGCAGCATGCTCGGCAGCCAAGCGCGCCCCGTAACGGCTGACTTCGTTGCCCTGCGGAAGGGCGTGTTCGAAGACGTGCTACAGGAGACACTGCTGACGACGTATCGGCAGGGAGCAGGTCGAGCTCCGGCGCAGGCCTTCGAGGTTATGACGGGATCTGTGGACGCGCTCCTGATTGCTCCTGCAGGGCCTTTCGTGCTGCCTGACGATCCGTCGCAGCCATGGCTTCTCCCCCGCACGCCGCAGCAGGCAATCCTCATCGAACATTTGCGCGCGATGCCGCATCGTCTTGCCGACTGGGGCTACGGCGTGAGCACTGGGCAACTCGTCTGGAACCGTTTCAAGCCGCAACTGCAGAGCCGCCCGGGGAAAAACAGACTTCCGCTGATCTGGGCCGAATGCGTAACGCCAGACGGGCGTTTCGTTTTCCGGGCTGAAAAGAAGAACCACGAGCCGTATTTCGCGCCGAAGGCTGGCGATGAATGGTTGATCACGCGCGAGCCGTGCGTGCTTCTCCAACGCACGACGGCGAAGGAACAGAATCGCCGTCTGATCGCGGCTGCGCTTCCGGAAGAATTTATTGCGAAGCACCAAGCTGTAGTGATCGAGAACCATCTCAACATGGTCCGGCCGATTACGGCTAAGCCTGCTGTTTCACCGGAGGTTTTGGCAGCTTTTCTAAACAGCGCTGCTGCGGATCGAGCGTTTCGTTGCGTTAGTGGCAGCGTAGCGGTGTCCGCTTATGAGCTGGAATCAATTTCGTTGCCTGATCCCCATGCATTGGGACCGCTCGCCGCACTCATCAAGCGCGGCGCCGCCCGATCGGAGGTAGAGGCCGAATGTGAACGGCTCTACGACGCAGCGGGCGCAATTTGAGAATGACAAATCTTCCGACCTACGCCCCTTGGACGCTCGTTGCCGAGCGGCTGCCCCTGATCTTCCCAGAAGGCACGCCAAACCGCCGGTACTGTGTTCGCGAAATGGCCGGTAAGACGGTGTTTGTCGCGCTGTACATTGGTGCGGTGGAAGGAAATACGCGTGTTCTCCAACCAGCACACGTTTACCGCATGACGGAAGAACATGCAGCCCTGGCTGACGAAACTGACCGAAATAGCTATGCGGCTGATTTTCTCAAGAAGAAGAAACGTGAGCAGCTCGCTGTCGGGTCGCGGTGGTACGCCGACAATAGCCGGGAGCCAATTCGAGACGAGACTCTTCGCGACGGGTTAGTTCCTGTTGGCGCTGTGATCAAACTCAAGGATATGGCAACGACATCAAATCTTCCCCGCTACGTGTTAAAGGCGGATTTTGCAGCTTTGTTCGATCCTGCTTTGACAGGAGCGGCGTTGGAAGCCGCCATAGCTGCGTTTCAGACCACCCACCTGAGCCCGTCGGCTCGTGCCCGCGTTTCGATCATGCTTTCCGGCGCGGCAGGCGCGTCATCGGGCGTGTTGGTGACTTTTCCGAACAAGGAAACGCGCAATCTTGCCCCCGGCCCCAGTTCCATCATTTCAAAGGCCGTTGTTGAGGAATTCGCGGCGCGCTTTCTTGGGCAGCCCGCGGTCCTGTGGCTAAGCGAGAGTGGCAACAAGGTCGTCACCCAGGACGACAAGCTGGCGTCCCTGATTGGTCTGAAGATCGAAGCCGACAAAGACCTTCCGGACATGATTCTGGTCGATCTAGCTCCGTCCAGTCCGCTGCTCGTCTTTGTGGAAGTCGTTGCGACTGATGGCGCGATTACCGAGCGGCGGCAGGATGCAATCTACAAGCTGACCGACGCCGCCGGTTTCGCACGCGAGCAGGTCACGTTCCTCACGGCATATCAGGACCGCGGCTCAGCAGGCTTCCGCAAAACAGTCTCAGCGCTTGCGTGGGGATCGTTCGCCTGGTTTGTGTCGGAGCCGAGCCAAATCGCCATCATGCGGGACGGCGCGACCACCCCAGCCACCCTTGCCGATCTCAACAAGCTCTGACGAATATCCAGAAGCTGCCGTTCGATCTTTAGCGACGATCCTCGAGTCGGATCGAGGCAGTGCGCCGATAATCATACGAGAGGATCCTCTTCCTTCGAGGACGTTCTTTCGGCTATACACGTTCAGGACAGCGCTTCTTCAATAAGTTAACGCAAACGGGGTTGTTTGGATGGCCAGGGCACTGACCACGCAGGATATCAGCTGGTTTCTCGATCTCAATGAAAAAGGGCAGCTCGATCTCAACCCGCCGTACCAGCGCAAAAGCGTTTGGTCGCCGCGAGATAAGCGGTATTTCATCGACACCATTCTCAACAACTATCCGGCACCACCGGTATTTCTGCACAAATCTCTGAACGAGAATGGCCGCGCTACCTATCACGTGGTGGATGGCAAGCAGCGGCTGCAGACCATAATCGATTTTACGGAAAACAAGGTCCGGATCCCGGACGATTTTGCCGACGTAAACTTGCAGCGAAAGCGCTGGGCGGACCTGGAGCGTGCAACCCGCGAACGCATCTGGAATTATGTGCTGATCGTCGAGATGTTGCCGGATACCGGCGACGCCGCCCTAAAGAACACCTTCGAACGCATCAACCGTAACTCAAGAAAGCTAACCGAGCAGGAGATGCGACACGCCCGTTATGACGGGTGGCTGATCACACTCGCCGAGGCCGAGGCGGAAAAGCAGGAATGGAAGGACTTCGGCATCGTTACGACCGCGCGCGCCAAGCGCATGTCGGACGTCCAGTTTATTTCCGAGCTGATCTACGTTCTGCTCAAGGATGCGATTACTGGTTTCGACCAGGATGCGTTAAACGAGTTCTATGCGGAATACGAGGACACGAGCGAACTTCCAGAATTCGTCGAGGACGATGTTCTCGCCAAACTGGAACGGGTGAAAGGATATGTCCGCTCGCTTTTGGCCATCAAGAGCGACCTAAAAGACCAGATCAAGGTGCAGAGCCATTTTTATACTCTGTGGGCCTACTTCGTTCTCGAGGAAAAGCGACTCCTGCCGATGGCGGATTTCGCCTCTAGGTATGAAGCGTTTCTCGGCCAGGTCTCCCTGGCGGTAGCAAACAATCTGCCTCCATCTGACGGCAGCGCGAAAGGCGAAGCTGTGCGGCAGCGGGTCCTGGACTATGCTGCAAATGTCCGCGGTGCGTCGACGGATCTTGCGCCCCGCAGCAAACGGCAGCGAAGCTTGACGGCGGCCATTCATGGCACAGAGGCCGCACAAGATGAAAATAATAAAGACCATCCGAGACCTGCATTCTGAAAGCGAGGAACGGTACAAGCGGTTAGCGGACGAAGTTCAGCTTCTCCTGAAAGAGGAGGCCGAAAAGCAGGGCTGGTTTTTCGTCTGGCGGCTGAAGGAACTCGAGAGCTTCGCTCTGAAGATCGAAACGGGACGAGTAGACGACCCGGCGAAGCTTGAGGATTTCTTTGCCTGCACCCTGGTGGTGCCTACGCTGTCACACATCGAAACCGCTGAAAACGCTGTTCTGAGTCACTATGATCTGGCCGCGCGTAGGCCGCCAGACGATGGTAAAACCTTTAAGGAATCCTCAAACTTCAGGTTCGACGATCTTCGGCTTTATGTATCAAAGAGACCCAGCCAGACCGGTAAAAATCTTGATCTAGACGGCCTCGTTTTTGAGGTCCAGATCAAGACGGTTCTTCAGCACGCGTGGAGTCTCGCAACGCACGATTTGATCTATAAGAGCGACACAGTTAGCTGGCCCAGAGAACGCATAGCCTATCAGGTGAAGGCGATGCTTGAGCATGCAGAGATCGCTATTGCGGAAGCAAACAGGCTTGCGGATGCGCCGGCGGTGGCAAAGAAGGATGAAGTCACCACTGAAACGCTAAAACTGATTGAGCAGATCAGGGCGCAGTGGTCGCCGGACCGCCTCCCACGTGACATCAAACGGTTGGCAGAAACGACCCAGAAAATGTTCAAGGCGCTACGTCTGGATGTTGATCAGCTGACGCCGATCCTCGCCGCAGAGAAGCGGCGTGTTGGGTTGCTGCCGAACGATATTTCACCGTACGCATTCATTGTTCAGGCTCTCTCTCACAGCAGTATTTTCGATTTTCAGAGTGCGCTGCAGAAGGCGAAGAGGATGAAGGTGCTTGTGCATGATGGGATGGACCTTCCGGCCTGGATGAGCCAGGACCATCCTAAAATCATACGAATTTGAGCCTGATAGCATGCGCAGGAATGAAATCGACGACGAGCTGAAGGATCTGGCGTTCGATTTCCTCTATTATTTCGCCCGTTTCGAATTCGCCTTTTAAGGCCAATGGCTACATGAAGAAGCCCGAGGCTGGCAAGCCGGCGGAGGCAGGCTGGAAACGCTTCCAGCGCGCTAGAGCGTCTTCGATGAACGCGGAGTCGGATTGATGATTCACGCGGTCGGGCTTGTCTGATTCACTGGTCCTGGTGA
>NZ_JBHFEI010000028.1:0-24975 GCF_041928815.1 Ensifer soli
TCCCCTACCTCGAACAACCAAACCTCTCCGCTAAACTCATCAAGCAGAACATCCTGTCCGCAGGCGCTTGAACGGCGTTTCCGAAAAGAGGGCCACGCATCCGAAAGGGTGCGTGGCCTTTTTCGTTGTGCGAGGAGCAAGTGGTATCGGAATATTTGTTCCATAAATTCAGGAAATGAAATAAAATCTGGATTTCCTCGAAGCGTCTGCGTTAGGGTGAGGGCGGGATGCTTCGGGGGAGGAACGGCGGCATGACGACATCAGCCACACCATTTACGCTTGCCGCTTCGGCGGAAATGCTGTTCCGTTCGCTTCCGATGATCGAGCGCGTGCGGCGCATCGCCGGCCTCGGCTTCGAGGTCGAGATCTGGGACTGGACGCGGCACGACATCGATGCGCTGGCGAAAAGCGGTGCCCGTTTTTCCTCGATGACCGGCTATATCGGCGGCACGCTTGCCGACGATGCCGGCGCCGAGGAACTGCTTGCGACCGCCCGCCGGTCGATCCCGGTGGCAAAGGCCCTCGATTGCCCGCGGCTGAACCTGCACGGCACCGGGCTCGACGGCCGCGGCCTGCCGGTGGTGCCGGCGGATAGAGTGACCGGCGCGATGTGGCTGAAGGCGCGCGACACGCTGTCGCGCATCGCCGATCTCGGCGAGGAGGCCGGCGTCACCTTCGTTCTCGAAAACCTGAACGAGGCCGTCGACCACCCGAAGACGCCCTTTGCCAGGGCCGCCGACACGCTGGCGCTGGTCGCGGCGGTCGACCGGCCGTCGCTGAAACTCAACCTCGACCTCTATCATGCGCAGATCGGCGAGGGGAACCTGATCGCGCTCTGCCGCGCGGCCCTGCCCCATATCGGCGAGATCCAGGTGGCGGACGTGCCGGGCCGGATGGAGCCCGGCACCGGCGAGATCCACTATCCGGCGATCGCGCGGGCGCTGGCGGCCATGGGCTATCGCGGCACGATCGGCCTCGAGGCCTTCGCGTCTGGCGACGACGTCCTCGCCCTCGACCGCTTCCGCGCCGCCTTCACGGTCTGAGCCATCGCCGACCTTGTCGCCGCTCCCGCCTCAGGCGCGTCCGCCGGTCGTGAGGCCTGCGGGTGGATCGGCCTGCCGGGCGAAGAAGGGTGGCGGTTCCTGAGGCACGGGGCGATAATTTCCCCAGATTCCTTGTGTGCGCAGCGGACGCCATGGTCGGCGCGGAAGGTGCCGGCGGGGACCGGCAGACGCAAGCATCGGGTCTCCTCACCGCCCCATCCATGAACGGAAACGCGACGATCCCTGGTCGAGGCTGGACGTGCCGGCATAGGCCGCCCGATGAGATGCGGCGCCTCCTTCGGCATCGACGTCGGATCGATGCCGCCGTAACCACCCTTCCCTTGAGCCGCTGCGCGGCAATCGAGAGCCGATTTCCCGACGCATTCGTTTCCGGGAGCATACCCGTGTGGAAAACCGCCGTTCATGGGTCAGTCCCGTCGCATCTTTCAGACGCATCGGCAGGCCGGCATCCGTCGGAACGGGAGACGCTCGCTTCGGCGACGTCGACCGGCAATGCCATCGGTATCGCACGACGGCCGCATGGCGCGTTCGCGAAGATGACATCCGCTGTTTCCGCGCCAGCGTCGAGCTGCCTTCGCATCATCATCAGATATTTGATAATGGAAGATTATCGATGTTCTTACTAATTCTCCATTTTGTGCATTTTTTGATGACTGATGTATCATAAGCGCACGAGCGCGAGGTCCTTCCGAATGGAAAATGCGACGCCGGAAAGGGCCTGGCGCGGAGGCGGCAAGGATGCTCATCCCCCGCGCGCAAGGGTATGGGCGGCCTATCATTCTGATGTTGCGATAAAAATGGATATGCCCCCTGCCGGGCCGCTGCGACGGACGGCGGCGCCTAAGGCGCTGTCGTCGCATGGTGCCGACCCTCTGGCTCCGGCAGGGGCGGCGAGGGACGCGCCGTCACGCCTTCGGGGCGATGACCGCCTTCTGCCGCGACACGCGTTCGCGCCAGATGGTGAAAAGGCCGGCGGCGACGACGAGGGCGGAGCCGGCGGCGACGTTGAGGTGGAGCGTCTCGCCGAAGAGGACGATGCCGATCGCCGTCGCCAGCACGAGCTGCATGTAGCTGATCGGCTGCACCAGCACGGCGTCGAGATGCTCGTAGGCGCGGATGAAGCAGTAATGGCTCGACAGGCTGGTGAGGCACACCATCGCCAGCCAGAACAGGCCCTCGCCGTCCATCGGCGTCCAGTAGAAGGGGCCGATCAGCGACAGGCTCGCCGCGCCGACGACGCCGATATAGAGAAAACTCGTCATCGGCGCATCCTCGCGGCCGGCAAGCCGCGTCAGGATGGCATAGAGGCCGAGCAGCAGCGCGGCGATGACCGGCACGACGAGATCGCTTTCGAGGAAATCCGCGCCCGGCTCGAGGATGACCAGCACGCCGACGAATCCGGCGGCGATCGCGAGCCACCGGCGCCAGCCGACATGCTCACCGAGCACCGGCACCGAGAGCATCGCCACCAGGAGCGGCGTCACCGCCATGATCGCCTGGGTCTGCACCAGGCCGGCGGTGGAAAAGGCGGTGATGGCGCAGACGACCTGCAGCGCCAGCACCAGCCCGCGCAGCACCTGCAGCCAGGGACGGCGCGCGCGCGCCGCCTTTGTGAGGCCGCCGCCGAAGCGCGCCGCCATGGCGATGGTGAACAGCGCGAAGATCCAGTAGCGCACCATGGCGATGAAGACCGGCGGATAGAGCGCGCCGAGATGTTTCGAGATCGCGTCCTGGCAGGCGAAGATCGCGAAGGTGAGGATGGCGAAGACGTAGCCGGCGGTCTGGGATCTCTGGGGGGCGGATGTCATGGCAGTTCCGGAAGGTGGGGAGGGGCACCTGCGCCTTCGTCCTTCATCAAGGACGCGACGGCAGGGCTCGGATGGTCCCTCGCCCTGAGGCGCGGGTTTTGCCGAAGCGTGCCGTCCTCCCGGCGGAGCGCTTCGGCGGCGGCTGTCCCGCAGGGCGTCGAGGCGCCCGCGTGCAGGCGGCGCGTTCCTTGCCTTGCGGGTCTGGCGCCTCGCGGGTCCTTCGTCCGATCGGTCGCGCGCCGAACGGATGGACGACGGCAGGCGCGGACATGTCCGGCAGGCCGCCCGGCATCGCCGCGGCGGCGAGGCGATCAGACGGACCGCGCCGTCTTCTCGGTCACCGGGAGGCGCGGCGGGACCCGGGCCGGCTTTCCGGCGCGGCGGGCGTTCACGGTGCCCGACGAGACCGCACGCAGCCGGCCTGCCGGCCATGTCCGCTTCCGGCGTTTTCTCCGATCCTCGCCGATGTCTCCACGCCGACTGCGGTTGCCTCCTCCCGAGACGACGACACTCCGTGATCCGGGAGGTTTGCGGAGAGCCTTCGCGCATTCCGGGCCCGTTCTCTGGTCAGGATCCTGCGTGACACGAACGAATGGCGCCCGTCGGTGAACGCCGTGTCCGCCGGCATGGCGCTATCCGGCATTCGCCTCGGCGACGATGTCGGCAAGGCGCGGCACATAGGCGTCGCCATGGCCGAGGCCGCAGGCAAGGCCGTAGCTGTTGCGCACCGCCGTGCCGACCGGATTGGCGACGCCGATCGCATTGCCGAGGCTCGCCAGGTAGGTCACGTCCTTCAGCGCGTTGGAGATGGTGAATTTGTGGGCGTCGGGATTGCGCTCGACGAACCAGCCGGCGAAGCTGCGGTAGAAGTCGCAGTCCATCCGCCCGCCGCGGATGACGCTGTCGAAGGTCTTGCCGTCGATGCCGGTCTTCGCCCCGATCATCAGCGCCTCGGAATAGAGCGCGGCATAGCCGAGCGAGAGGAAATTGTTCAGGAGCTTCATCGTGTGGCCGGAGCCGGTCGGGCCGGTGTGGATCACGCGGCGCGAGAAGGCGGCAAGGATCGGCTCGGCGCGGGCGAAGGTTTCGTCATCGCCGCCGGCCATCACGTCGAGCGTGCCGGCCTCCGCTTCCGCCGGCGTGCGGCCGAGCGGCGCGTCGATCAGCGTGATGCCCTCCGGTGCGAGCTTTTCGGCGAGCTTCAGCGTCACCGATGGGTCGGAGGTCGAGCAGTCGATGACGAGGAGCGGCCGGCCGGCCGCGCGCAAGCCCTCCGGCCCGTCCAGGATGGCCTCGACCTGAACCGAGCCGGTGACGCAGAGCATGACGACGTCGACCGCCCCGGCCATCTCCCTCGGTGTCTTCGCCTCCTTTGCCCCGAGGGAGAGGAGGTTTTCGACGGGCGCGCGGTTGCGATGGCCCATCACGGTCAGTTCCCAGCCCTTGGCGAGGATGTTCTTCGCCATGCCGTGCCCCATCAGCCCGACGCCGATGAAGCCGATCTTTTCCTTGGTCATTGGTGATGTTCCTTGAAGGCGGGCGCGGGGCCGGGCTGCGGCTCCGCTTTCGGAAGGATGCGGCTACTCGGCCGCCTGAAGCGCGTCTTTATCGAGGCCGTAGACGCTCGCCGCCTGTTCCGGCGTGATCCAGCGGTCCTTGAGATCCTCGACGACACGGTCGCGGTCCCGCGCCGACGCCTCGCCCCAGCCGCCGCCGGCGGGCGAGGTGATGCGGATGCGGTCGCCCGGCCGGATCGGCACGTTGCCGAACTTGCTCGGCGAGGCCTTGCCGAAGAGGTCGGTGACGGTGCGCCATTCCTCGGTGCCGTCGAGCTTCATGAACAGTTCGGCCTTGCCGCCGTCCTCGCCGCCATGGATGCCCCAGGGGGCGAGCTTCTGCCGGTCGCTCATGTAGGAGAAGGTGAGTTCGGTGTCGGTGCACAGAAGCGTCTTCGTCAGCGACAGGCCGCCGCGATACTGACCCGGCCCGCCGGAGCCGTCGACGAGGCGGAACTCCTCGACATGCCAGGGGAAGCGGTATTCGAAGACCTCGACCTGGATATGCGGGCAGTTGCCGTTGATGCCGCCGACCGCGTCGTTGCCGTCGGCGAAGCTGCGCCCGCCCCAGCCGACCGGGGTCAGGTCGTAGCAGCAGAAGAATTCGCCCGTCGCCTTGTCGACGCCGCCGAAGAGGAAGTTGGAATGGGTCGCGCCGTCGGTGGCGGCCGAGCGGGACTTGAGCGGCCCGGAGAGCGCCCCCATCACCGTGTTGGCGATGCGGCAATGGCTTTCCGTGTTGCCGCCGACGGAGGGGCCGGGATAGTCGACATTGACGACGGAGCCGGGGGGCGCCAAGACCTTGATCGGACGGAAGCAGCCGGAATTCTTCGGGATGTCGGCGCTGGTCAGCTGCAGGACGGCGTTGTAGGCCGCGCCCCAGGCGACGCCGAGCGTGGCGTTGATCGGGCCCTTCGCTTGGGGGGACGAGCCGTGGTAGTCGACGACGAGGCTGTCGCCGTCGACGGTCACCTCGACGGCGATCCTGTAGGGCTTGTCCTCGATGCCGTCGTCTTCCATGTAGTCGTGGAAGGTGTAGCGACCATCCGGGATTTCGGCGATTTCCGCGCGCATGCGGCGCTCGGAATAGTCCATCAGCCCGTCCATGTGCTGGCGGAAGCTCTCCACGCCATGCTTGCGCACGAGATCGGCCATGCGCCGCTCGCCGAGATCGACGGCGGCGATCATGGCGCGGAAGTCGCCGTAATTGTAGCGCGGCGTGCGGACATTGGCGAGCAGCAGCCGCCAGACGTCGTCGACATCCTTGCCGGCGCGCTTGATCTTCACCGGCGGCACACGCAGGCCCTCGTGGAACACTTCGGTCGCCTCGCCGGCAAAGCCCGCCGGCACCATGCCGCCGACCTCGCAGATATGGCCGATGGCGACGGAGAAGCCGATCAGCGCGCCGTCGACGAAGACCGGCTTGAAGAAGGTGTGCTCCGGCGTGTGCAGGCCGCCGCGATAGGGGTCGTTGTGCAGGATGATGTCGCCTTCCTGAAGGTCGGCGACGTCGATCTCCTGCACGCAGTTGGAGATGATCAGCGGCAGGCCGCCGATCATCGTCGGGCAATAGTCGCCGGTGGCGATCAGGTCGCCGTCCGGCATGGCGAGCCCGCAGGTGAAGTCGAGCGATTCCGAAAAGATGGTGGAATAGGACGTGCGCATCAGCGTCACGCCCATGTCGCGGCAGATCGACACGAGGATGCCGCTGACGATGTTGAGCGATACCATGTCCATGGTCTGTCTCCCTCAGAGGGTTGCGACGAGAAGGTTGCCGTAGCGATCGACGTCGAGCGTCTTGCCCGGGTCGAGCACGGTGACGGAGGCGCTTTCCTCGACGAGCGCCGGGCCTTCGATCGATTGGCCGGCTTTCAAAAGAGCGCGGTCATAGACCGGCGTGTCGCGCCAGCCGCCGGCGAAATAGACCGGGCGGACCGAGGCAGGTTTTGGTGCCGCATCGGAAGCGGGGATTTCCGGCAGCGAGACCTCGCCGGTGCGGGCGATGCCGGTGACGAGGAAGTTGATCAGCTCGACATGGTCTTCCAGGCGAAAACCGAAGCGGGCCTCGTGCTGGGCGTGAAACGCCTCGAAGATGGCGGCGACATGGGCCTCGTCGAAATCGCCGGGCGGGATCGGGATTTCAAGCTCGTAATTCTGCCCGAGATAGCGCATCTCGACGCTGCGAAAAATTTCCGCCTGGTCGTGGCCCTGCTTCGACAGGTCGGCGAGGCATTCCGCCGTCAATGTCTCCATTGATGTGCGCGCGCGGCCCCGGTCGAAGATGCGGGAATTGAGCTGCACGGTGCGGTAGCGGTCGACGCGGCTGTCGGCCATGGTGAAGCCGAAGGCGGAGAACTGGCCGGGGAAATTCGGCACCAGCCCGCGCGGGATCGAGGCGTCGCTCATCAGGTCGCTGACATGCAGGGGACCGGCGCCGCCGAAGGCGACGAGGACGAAGTCGCGCGGATCGAGGCCCTGTTCGGTGAGCACCGTGTAGAGCGCGCCGACCATGGTGTTGTTGGCAATCCGCAGGATGGCGAGCGCCGCCTCCTCGACGGTGATCGACAGCGCCTCGGCGATCGGCGCGATCGCCGCGCGCGCGGCCTCTGCGTCGAGGCTCATCTCGCCGCCGAGGAAGTTCTCCGCGCTGATCCGGCCGATGACGACATTGGCGTCGGTGACGGTCGGAAGCGTGCCGCCGCGGCCGTAGCAGGCGGGGCCGGGCCGGGCGCCGGCACTTTCCGGGCCGACGACCAGCATGCCGCCATTGTCGATGCGGGCGATCGAGCCGCCGCCGGCGCCGATGGTGCGGATGTCGATCATCGGGATCTGGATCGGCCGGCCCCATTCGATCTCGAAATCGGTGGTGAATTTCTCGCGGCCGTCGACGACGGTCGACACGTCGGTCGAGGTGCCGCCCATGTCGAGGGTGACGAGGTTGTCGAGCCCGAGCAGGCGGGCGGTCTGCCTGGCGGCGATGACGCCGCCGGTCGGCCCGGACATGGCGATCTGGATCGGCGCGTCGGCGACCGCGTCGGCGCTCATCTCGCCGCCGTTCGAGCGCATGATGACGAGGCGGGCGTTGATGCCTTCTTCCTCCAGCCGGGTCTGCATCGAGCCGATGCGGGTGCGCACGACGGGCTTGATATAGGCGTCGCAGATCGTGGTCGAGGAGCGGAAATGCTCCTTCCACTTCGGCAGCACCTCGTAGGAAATCGACACCGGCATGTCCGGCAGCACCTCGGCGAAGATCGCCTTGATGCGTTGCTCGTGCGCCGGCGTCAGATAGGAGTGCATCAGCATCACGGCGACCGCCTCGATGCCGCCGCTCTCGCCGATCGCCTCGGCGATGTCGCGCACCTCCTCGTCGTCGAGCGGCAGCAGCACGTTGCCGAAGGCGTCGACGCGCTCGGCGACCTCGTAGGCGTCGCGCCGGAGCAGGAAGGGCTTCGGCTTCACCCAGGCAAGGTCGAAATGGTGCTTGCGATTGCCGCGGGCGATGAAGGGCACGTCGCGAAAGCCCTTGGTCGTCACATAGGCGACGCGGGCGCCCTTGCCTTCGAGCAGCGCGTTGGTCGCGACCGTGGTGCCGAGGCGGATGCTGCCGATCGCCTCGACGTCGCCGAAGGCGCGAAGCCCGGTGATCACCCCTTCGACGGGGTCTGCCGGGGTGGAGAGGTTCTTCCAGGCCTTGAGGGCGGCCCCCGTTTCGTCATAGGCGACGAAGTCGGTGAAGGTGCCGCCGATGTCTATGCCGAGGCGGTATTGCATCGGGAATGCCTTTCGAAAATGGCCTGCGTCGCGCAGGCGTGATCGGTCGGGGACGGCCGTCGCGGTCGCGCCGGCCCTTGCGGTTTCACTCCGACGCGGCGCCGGCCTTGCGCGCGGCGCGCGCCTCGGCCCAGTCGGCGCACCAGCGGCCGCAGAAGGTCTTGCCGTCGCGGCGGACCGTCTCGGCCATCTTCGCCTCGTAGATCAGCGCGCCGCAGTTCCTGCATTTGGTGTAGCTCTCGATGTAGAGCCTGTTCGTCCCGAACTTCATCTGTCCGCCCTTTCGTCCGTCATGGGCGGCCGGAGACCCCGTCCGCCTCTCCCTGTTTCGTCCGTCCCGGCCTCGGCGCTCTCCCGCATCGGCCGGACATGGTCTTCAGCCTGTCCCCGTCCTCCTCGACCAGACGGACCTTCCGCGCTCCTGTCGTCGTCCGTCTTTTGCGGACAAGAGGATCCGCTCGTCCCCGGCAGACCCTAGATCCAGCCCTTGCGGCTGTAGAGATAGCGCTGGAATGACCTCAGGTCCGAGCAGCGCAGGTGGCGCGCGGCGGCACTGTCGCCGGCCTCGATCGCCATGACCAGCTCGTCCTGGATGTGCAGCGTGAAATTCAGGAACTCCGGATCGTGCGGCAGGTCGACGGCGAGCGCCGAGGCGATGAACGGCGCGTAGCGCAGCCGGAGACGCATCACCATGTCGATCAGCACCGGCGATTTCGAGCCGTGGATCAGCGCGATGTTCCATGCCCGGATCGCCTGCATCGTCGCCGTCGTGTCGCGCTTCGGATAGTGGATGCGCATGATGTTGGTGTGCTCGTAGAGCCCGCGCGCCTCCTCCGGCGCCTTGCGGGCGGCGAACTGCGCCGCCGCCTCGCCCTCGAGCAGCATGCGGATCGCCCATACCTCGTCGGCCTCCTCGCGGGCGAGCTGCGGCACGCGCACCGAGCGGCCGGGGATCACCTCCAGCGCGGAATCGGCGACGAGCTTGCTGACCGCCTCGCGCACCGGCTGCATGCTGGTGTTGAGCTGGGTGGCGATCTTGCGCAGGCTGATGCGCGTGTCCGCCAGCCAGACGCCCTCGACGATCCAGGTCTCCAGTTCGCGGTAGACGTGGTGCGCGAGCGTCGAGGCCGAGAACCCCGGTCGATCGACGATGCTGTCTTCCATCATGCCTTTCCCTCGCAATAGTGCCGGCCCGTTCTCGGCCGGCCATATCACGGATGCTCACCTCATGCGGCGGCCTTTTGTGCAAGAACCGGCGTCAGGTCGTCCAGGGTGCGGCCGAAGATGTCGATCGCCTCGTCGCAATCGGCCTTCGTGATCGACAGCGCCGGCGAGAAGGAGACGACCTCGATGAAGGGCAGGGCCCGGATCATCAGCCCGTTTTCCTGCGCCTTCGCCGCGACGATGCGGTGTACCGCGTCGGCGGCGTCGAAGGGCCTGCGCGTTTCCCGGTCGG
Source organism: Ensifer soli (assembly GCF_041928815.1). NCBI lineage: Bacteria > Pseudomonadati > Pseudomonadota > Alphaproteobacteria > Hyphomicrobiales > Rhizobiaceae > Ensifer > Ensifer soli. The sequence continues at coordinate 9,656 of NZ_JBHFEI010000028.1, forward strand.
CGGAGAACTCGACGCCGATCATCAGGCCGCGCCCGCGCACCTCGCCGACATGGGGATGGTCCTTGAGGCGCTCCTTCAGTCCTGCGAGGAGGTAGGCGCCGGTGTCGGCGGCATTTTCCACCAGCCCTTCCGTCTCGATGATGTCGAGATTGGCCATGGCGATCGCCGCGCCCACCGGATGGCCGGAATAGGTGAAGCCGTGCATCACCGGCCCGTAGTCCGGCGAGGCCTTCTCGAACACGTCCCACATGCGCTGCGAGATCACCGAGGCCGACATCGGGAAATAGGCGCTGGTCAGGCCCTTGGCCAGCGTGACGAGATCGGGTTTCAGACGGTAGAGGCCGGTGCCGAACCAGGCGCCGGTGCGGCCGAAGCCGGTGATCACCTCGTCGGCGATCATCAGGATGTCATGCTTGTCGAGGATCGCCTGCACCCGCTCGAAATAGCCGGCCGGCGGGATCAGCACGCCGCCCGTGCCCATGATCGGCTCGGCGATGAAGGCGCCGATCGTGTCGGCCCCCTCGCGGGCGATGATGCCTTCGAGATCGGCGATCATCCTGTTGCAGAAGGCCTCTTCCGTCTCGCCCTCGGCGGCGAAACGGTAATAATGCGGGCATTCGGCATAGACGACGCTGTCGGAAGGCAGGCTCCAGGCCTTGTGGTAGGAGGGGATGCCGGTCAACTGGGCGGCGGCGACGGTCAGCCCGTGATAGCCGCCGATCCGCGAGATGATCTTCTTCTTTTCCGGCGTGCCGCGCAGATTGGCGTAATAGCGCACCAGCTTGAAATTGGTGTCGTTGGCGTCCGATCCGGACGTGCCGTAGAAGATGCGGGACAGATGGCGCGCATCGGCATTCTCGTGCAGGAGGCCGAGCACGCGGTCGGAAAGCCGGATGGTCGCCTCGTTCGAGGACGAGCCGAAGAGGTGCCAGTAGTTGAGGTCGAGGATCGCCTTCTTCGCGGCGTCCGCGATCTCGGGGCGGCCGTAGCCGGCATTGACGCACCAGAGGCCCCCCGAGCAGTCGAGCATGCTGCGGCCCTTCGCATCGGTGAGCCGGACGCCGGAGGCGCCGCCCATGATCGTCGGGCCGGTCTTCATGTGCTGGGCGATCGAGGTCAGCGGATGCAGGATCGTGTTGCGGTCCATGTCCTCGAGCGAATAATTGGCGTCCGGCGGTGTTTCCAGGTCGAGCATCGTCTTTGTCTTTCGTCGCGAAGGGTCGGGGAGGGGACCCCGGCGCGGGCCGCGCCGGGGCTGTCGAAAGGGGCGGGCCGGCGCGTCAGCTCTTGTCGAGCTTGACGAAGAGCACCCAGAAGAAGGCGCCCATGACCGGCAGGGTGACGGCGAGCAGGATCGTCGTCAGCGAGAAGATGATCGGCACCTGTGACTGCTGCGAGGCGGCCATCGCCCAGTTGTAGATCGGCAGCGTCGTCTCGATGCCGCGCACGAAGAGCGAGCGCGGCAGCTCGTTGAAGGAGAGAAGGAAGCCGAAGATGCCGGCGCCGAAGATGCCGGGTCTCAGGATCGGCATCTCGATGTCCCAGAAGCGCTGCCAGGGCGAGGCGCCGAGGTCCTCCGCCGCGTCGAGCAGGCGGAGATCGAAGCGGCTGGCGACGACGAGCACGAGCAGGATGCAGAAGGGCAGGGCCCAGACGAGCTGGGCGAGGAAGATCGACCAGAGGCCGAGCGTCAGGCCGAGCATGGTCCTGAGGAAGATGAACAGCGCCGCCCCCATCGTCAGGCCGGGGACGAAGAGCGGCAGCAGGGTCAGCAGCAGCGGCCCGCCGGGCCGGGCCATCCGCGTCAGCGCGCGGCCGACGAGGGTGGCGATCATCATGCAGACGAGCGCGACGCCGAGGCTCATGGCGATGCTGGTCCAAAGCGGCATGCGCCAGCGGGCGTCGCCCATCAGCAGCGCGTAGTTGCCGAGCGTCAGCGGATAGGGGATGCCGGAAAGCGGGTTTGCGGTGAACGACATCACCGCGAGCCAGACCAGCGGGATGTAGATCATCACGATGGCGAAGAGGCCGGCGGCCTTGGCAAGCGTCGTCCAGTGCGGCGACTGGCCGAGCGTGCGGATGCTCGCGGTGCGGCGGGCGGCGGGTTCGCTGTAGGTGTCCATGGCGGCGGTCGACATTGCGCTCCTTCCTTCCGTTCAGCGCCGCATCGCGACGAACATCGATGCGAGATCCGCCCGCCGCCGCGTCACGGCGATCAGCACGGCGAGGCAGACGCCGAGCAGCGCGACGACCAGCGTCGAAAGGGCGGCGGCGGTCGGGTATTTCAGCTGCTGCAGCGCCGAGTCGACGGAATTGCCGAGCAGGTCGACGAAGCCGCCGCCGAGAAGCTGCGGCTCGACGAAGGCCGCCATCAGCGGCACGAGGGTGAAGACGATGCCGGCGATGATGCCGGGCAGCGCCAGCGGCACGACGATGCCGAAGAGCGTCTGGGCCGGGCTCGCGCCGAGGTCGCTGGACGCCTGCAGGTAATCGTCGTCGATCAGCGCGATCGACATGAAGATCGGGAAGACCATCGTCGGGAAATGGGTGCCGAGCAGGCCGAAATGCACGGCGAATTCCGAATAGAGCAGCCATTCGAGCGGCTGGTCGATCAGGCCGGTGGAGATCAGCGCCGTGTTGATCGCGCCGTTGGTGCCGAGGATAGAGCGCCAGACGATGATGCGCGAGGCGGCGTCGAGGAAGAAGGGGATGGTGAGCAGGGTGATCACCGCCGCCTTCACCGTCTTCGACCGGCAGCCCTTGGCGAGCCAGAGGGCGAAGGGAAAGGCGAGCAGGAGCTCGATGACCGTCATGGTCAGCGCGATGCGCAGCGTCCGGACGGCGGCAAGCCAGCGGCCGGACTCGACGATCGAGATCCAGGTGGCGAGCGTCGGTTCGTAGACGACGCGGAAGGAGCGCACCTGCAGGAAACTGAACAGCACGATGACGGCGAGCGGCAGGATGACGATCAGCGCCCAGGCGAGCAGGAAGGCGGGGACGGCGACCTTCGACGGCGCCATCCGGTAAAACAGCCGGCGGATCGGCCCGCTCAGCACCGGCGCGACGCCGGGATCGGTCAGGACGGTCATCGGTATGGCTCTCCCTTTCATGCGTGGAACCGGGGGATGCGGCGGGCGGGCCGCCGCATCGGCTTCTCGGGGGCGCGCATCGGCATCACGGCGCGCCCCGGGGCCCCTTCGTAAGGCGCGCGGCCGTGGCCGTCATGGCCGTGGCCGCGCCCGCCGCCTCAGGCGTTGAGGAAGCGCTGCCACTCCTCTTCCATGACGGCGGCGTTGTCGGGCACGACCTTGCAGTAGAAGGGCTTCTGGAACTTGCGCTTCACCTTCTCCTCGGTCCATTTCAGGTTGTCGATGTCCTCCTTGGACCAGCCGTTGTCGATGGCATACTGCACGCCGAGGTCCATGTTCGGTCCGGCATAGCCGCGTTCCTTGGCCTGGTAGGCGCGGTATTCGCCGCTGAGGAAGTAGTTCAGCACCTTGTAGATGTTGTCGACATTGCCGCGGTCCATGGCGGCGGCCGCGACATTGGCGCCGTGGCCCCAGAGGTAGTAGCCCTCGACGGTGAAGGCGTAGATGACCGAGTTGGGGCCGAGCGCGTTGTTGGCTTCCTTCGTCGCCGGCTCCCAGCAGTTGATCATGTCGACTTCCTTGTTCGACAGGAGCTGGACCTGCTCCTCGAACGCGGTGAAGATCGTGCGGAACTGGCCGGCCTTCTTGCGCTCGACCAGATAGTCGGCGACGGCCTTGGCGGCCTCCGGCGGCAGGTCGGCCGGGTCGTCGACGGTGATGCGGCCGTGATGCTTGAGGAAGTTGGCGGTTTCGGAGAAGGATTGCAGCCAGCTCCGGTCGATCGCCACCTTGCCCTTGACGCTCTCGCCCTCGAAGAAGGTCGTCCACGGGATCTCGTCCATGCCGTTCGGGTTGGCGTCGATCGCGGCGGGGAAATAGCCGAAGGCGTCGCCATTGCCGATGACCGGAACGCCGTACTGCTTGTCGCCGGCGCGCAGGTAGGCGGCGCGCTTCCAGCTGTCGTCGGTGCGGGCCCAGTTGGTGAGCTCCGGATGGTCCTCGACGATCTCGGCATAGTAGCCTTCCGGCCCGAGAAGGTCCTCCGAGCCGCCGTCGAAGATGAAGATGTCGTGCGTCGCGCCGAGATTGTTGCTCATCACGTCGCGCATGAAGACGCCGATGTCGGCGTTGGTCGGCGTGTAGTCGATGTCGACGCCGATCGTCTTGGTCATGATCGACCAGTCCTTCAGCTGCGACGTGGTGACGCCGTAGCCCTTGACGGCCTCGCCGGCGGCCCATGCCTGCTGCGTCAGCCCCGGCATCACCGAGGCGGCCGCGCCCACGGCGGCCATCGACATCACCGTCCCCATGAAATCGCGGCGCGACATGTTGACGTTCGGCGTATCGGTCTTTCCAGAAGTCATTCTTGTCTCCTTCCCCTCGGGGGATGCTGAACGGGAATAGCGGTGGCCCGAGGCGCGGGTCGCCTCAGATCTTCATCACGATGCAGTCGTCCTTCTTCCAGCGGACGCAGGACGGGTTCCGGGCAGCCGAGGCCGCATCCCAGATGCGGGCCTTCAGCGTGCCAAGCTCGGTCTTGACGGTTCTGTCGAGATATTTGCCCTTGTAGATCGCCTCCCCGGGCGAGCAGCCAAGCGTGTTGAATTCGGCGGAGGGCGCGGGCGTCTCGTCGCTGAGGTGCAGCCATTCGGCGCGCATGCCGACGGCGACCGCGCTGCCCGGCTTCGGCGCGCCGCGACCGGTCCAGCGTCCCTCGACGGCATGGCCGCCGACGCGGACCGTCGCGCGTCCCTCAGAGGCCGAGACGAGCTCGCCCTCCAGGCAATTGTCGACGCCCATGAACTTCGCGGCGAAGCTCGAGACGGGGCTGTCGAAGATCTCGGTCGGCGGGCCGGACTGCTCGATCCTGCCCTTGCGCATCAGGATGATCCGGTCGCTCATCGTCAGCGCCTCCTCCTGGCTGTGGGTGATGTAGATGAACGTCATGCCGAGCTGGCGGTGCAGGTGCATGAGCTCGACCTGCATGTCGACGCGCAGCTTCTCGTCGAGCGCGCCGAGCGGCTCGTCGAGAAGAAGGATCGCCGGTCGCGGCACCAGCGCGCGGGCGAGCGCCACGCGCTGGCGCTGGCCGCCGGAGAGCTGGTGGACCTTGCGGTCGTACATCTCCTCGAGCTGGACGAGGCGGAGCGCCTCGCGAGCGCGCGCCTCACGCTGCTTCGGCGCGATGCCGCGCACCTTCAGCCCGTATTCGACATTGGCGCCGACCGTCAGGTGCGGGAAGAGCGCGTAGTTCTGGAAGACCGTGGTGCAATTGCGCTGGAAGGCCGGCACCTCGCGCACGTCCGTGCCCTCGAGCTTCAGCGTGCCGACCTTGTAGGGCTTCTCGAGACCGGAGATCAGCCGGAGCAGCGTCGTCTTGCCCGAGCCGCTCTCGCCGAGGATCGTCAGGAACTCGCCGGGGGCGGCGGAGACCGTGACGTTGTCGAGCGCAACGACGCCGTCATAGGCGTGGACGGCGTCGACGATCTCGAGGATGGGGGCGGGACCGCGCGGCGCGGCAACCGGGTCTGCGAGCATCGTGGCATTTTGCACGGCGTGGACCTCCAGAAGGCTTGAACATCGCATTCTGTGATCACAAAGCAATCATCGTGCCAAATGGAAGGAAAGCGGGATTTTGCGGTGCAATATGCGCGATCCGGCCTGATCCACCGGACGAGGATTTCCCGCTCCATGGCGCGCATGGGCAAAAAATCATCGTTTGAACGACATGGGGGACGGAATCGCCGACGAAATGCGCAATTGCCATCAGTCGGTGGCAGGCGACAGATCCCGGTGCCGCCTGCGACGGGCATCATCTGGCGATGGAGGCGTCCACGCCGGCGATGGTCGCGGCGAAGGACAGGGCCGCGTCGAGCGCTCCGGTCAGGATCGATGCCGGCGCGGCAAGGGCGTCGGCTTCGACCATGCGGCGGCCTTCGACGTCAAAGCTCTGGAAAATCTCGCTTTTCTCGATCAGATAGCAGAGCGGCCGTGGTTCCTGTCCGCTATTGGCGAGGATCGCCGCCATCGGCGCGGCGAGCGCGCGCGTAAAGATCGTGTCGAGAACGCGGCCGAAGCCGTCGCCCGGAAGGGCCGCCCGGCCCTCCCGCCCCGCCCGGATCAGCGCCGCGGCGCCGCCGGGGATCACGCCGGCGCCTGCGGCGCGGAGCGCGGCCGCGGCCGAGGTCGCGCGCGCCTGGCGTGTCGCCAGCACGGTCGGCGTCTCGCCGCCAATCCTGAGGCGCGCGACGCCGGCGCGAAAACGGGCGAGCCGCTGCTGGTGCTGCTCGCGGTCGAAAGCGAGATACCGCTCGCGCGCGATCGCCACGCGGATGCCGTCGCAGCGCGCGGCGATCGCGGACGCCTCGCCGCCGCCGCCGATCAGCGCCGTCGACCGGCGGGTCATCGACACGCGCCCGGCCTTTCCGAGCATGGCCGGGCGCAGGCCGTTCAGCGCCGTGCCGGTCAGGCCGCCGACGAGCGTCGCCCCGGTCGCAACCGCCATGTCCTCGAGCAGCAGGGCGCGCCAGGGCCCGGCCCCCGGCGCCTTCATCGGCGCGACCCTCAGGCCGTTCTTCTGCCGGTTGGTCACCAGCGTTGCCATGGCCTGCGGGCCGAAACCGTCGGCGACGATCAGCAGCTCCTTGCCGGACCGGGCGATCATTTCGAGGATGCGCGCCATGTCGGCGAAACTGTCGATCGCACCTTGATGAAGCAAGATCAATGGCTTGTCGAGTGTCGCCGTCTGGCTGACGGCATCGGTGACGAAGTGCGGGGAAAGCCATCCCCCGGCAAACGTCATGCCCTTTTCCACCGTCAGTTCATCGCCGAGGCCATGGCCGGCCTCGATCTCGACCACGCCGTCGACGCCGGCCCGGGCATTCGCCGACTGCACCAGCCGGCCGATCTCGCGGTCGCCGCCGGCGGCGCGGGCAGCGATCCCCTCCGCCTCGTCCTCGCCGCCGATCGGCCGCGTCATCCGCTCCAGCGCGCGGCGCACGGCCTCCCCATGGGCGTCGAGCCCGGCGCGCAGCGCTGCCGGCGAATGGCCGCAGGAAAGGCCGTGGAGCACACCGTGAACGAAGGCGCGGGCGAGAAGGAGTGCCGTCGCTGTGCCGTCGCCTGCCGCCCCATGGACCTCGGCCGCGAGCTGGCGCATGGCCATGCCGCCGGCGCGCAGGCCCGGACTGTCGAACTCGACCTCGCGCGCGATGGCATAGCCGCCCCTGAGCAGCGCCGGAGCCGTGTGGTTGCGCGCCGAAAGCACCGCCCGGCCGCAAGGGCCGATGCCGGTCGCGACGAGATCCGCCACGAGGTCGATGCCCTCGACCAGCGAGGCACGCGCCTCGTTACCGCACTGCACAAAGATTTTTTTCATCGGGCATCCCTTTTCTGCACCCGCCGTTCCCCACGGTCGGAAATTTCACCGCCTGCACATATGGCATGTGGATTGCATCAGGTTTCAAGAGGCAAAACTGTGATCACAATTTTTATCCGGTTTTGCGCCCGTCGAAGCGATGAACAAGGACTGAGCCGATGCGTCTGGCATGTGACACAGGTGGGACTTTCACGGACCTCGTCGTCGAGGATGGCGAGGAGATCCGTCTCTTCAAGGCATCGACCACGCCCGACGATCCGGTGCGCGGCGTGCTCAATGCGTTGACACTGGCTGCCGAACATTTCGGCATGGAGCGCCCCGACTTCCTCTCCAGGGCCGACATGTTCATCCACGGCACGACGCGGGCGATCAACGCGATCCTGACCGGCAACACGGCGCGCACCGCGTTCCTGACCACCGAGGGCCATCCCGACGTGCTGGTCATCCGTGAGGGCGGCCGCATCGAGCCGTTCAACTTCACCGTCGCCTATCCGGAACCCTACGTGCCGCGCCGGCTGACCTTCGAGATCAGGGAACGCGTCGAGGCGGACGGCACGGTGCGCACCGCGCTCGACGAAGAGGCGGCGCTCGCCGTCATCGAGCGGCTGAAGGCGCTGAAGGTGGAGGCGGTCGGCGTCTGCTTCCTCTGGTCGATCGTCAATCCGGCGCACGAGATCCGCATGGGCGAACTCATCGCCGAGCACCTGCCGGGCGTGCCGGTCACCCTGTCCCACGCGCTGAACCCGACCTTGCGCGAATACCGCCGCGCCTCGGCCACCGTCATCGACGCCTCGCTGAAACCGCTGATGTTCGACTATCTCGACAGCCTGACGCGGCGGCTGCGCGAGGCGGGCTTTTCCGGCCGCACGCTGATGGTCACCTCCGGCGGCGGCATCATGGATGCCGAAGCCGTCGCGCGCGCGCCGATCCACTCGATCAATTCCGGCCCGGCCATGGCGCCGATCGCCGGCCGTTTCTACACCGACCGCGACTTCAACCACGCGGAGGCCATCGTCGCCGACACCGGCGGCACCACCTATGACGTCAGCCTGGTGCGCGACGGCCGCATCCCCTGGACGCGCGAGACCTGGATCGGCCAGCGCTTCCGCGGCCACATGACCGGCTTCCCCTCGGTCGACGTCAAGAGCATCGGCGCCGGCGGCGGCTCGATCGCCTGGGTCGATGATGGTGGGCTGCTGCGCGTCGGGCCGCAATCGGCCGGCTCCACCCCCGGCCCGGTCGCCTATGGCAAGGGCGGCACGGAACCGACCGTCACCGACTGCTCGATCATCCTCGGCTATATCGACCCCGACTTCTTCCTCGGCGGCACGATGGTGCTCGATCGCGAGGCGGCGCGCCGGGTGCTGAAGGCGAAGATCGCCGAGCCGCTGGGTCTCAGCATCGAAGAGGCGGCCGCCTCCGTGCTGACGCTGGCGACGGAAAAGATGGTCGGCGCCATCGACGAGATCACCATCAACCAGGGCATCGACCCCTCCAACGCCGTGCTGATCGGCGGTGGCGGTGCTGCCGGCCTCAACGCGGTTGCCGTCGGCCGCCGCTTGGGCTGCGCCGGCGTGCTGATCCCGGAAGCGGGTTCGGTGCTGTCGGCGGCGGGCGCCCTGATGTCGGACGTCTCCTCCGATTACGCGCAGATGCAGTACACGACCAGCCGCCGCTTCGCCTATGACCAGGTCAACGCCGTCCTCGACAGTCTCGACGCGCGCTGCAAGGCCTTCGCCGAAGGGCCCGGCGCCGGTGCCTTGAGCGTCACGACGGAGTTTTCCGTCGAGGCGCGCTACATGCACCAGATCTGGGAGATCGAGGTGCCGATGACGGTGGGCCGCATTCGCGACGAGGCCGATCTCGACGCGTTGAAGGCCGCCTTCCACGAGACGCACAGGACCATCTTCGAGATCACCGATCCGCAGTCCGACATCGAGTTCGTCACCTGGCGGGCCCGCGTCAGCTGCAAGATCCGCGAGGGCGGCACCGGCCGCCTGCCGATGAAGGACGTCGCCGCCAAGGTCGATCGCCGTCCGGTCTATTTCACCTCGACCGGCTGGACCAATGCCGAGGTCGTCCGCTTCGAGACCATGCCCGCCAATGCGCCGGTCAACGGGCCGGCGATCATCGAATCCTCCTTCACCACCGTCGTCGTCGATCCGGGCACGCTCGCCCAGCGCACCGATGGCGGCGGTCTCAAGGTCACGTTCTGAAAGGGCCCGCCTCATGAACATGAACATCCCGCTGCGCCGGACCGATGGCGTCAAGACGGCGATCCTGGCGAGCCGCTTCGAAAGCATCGCCCGCAAGATGCAGAACACCCTGTTCCGCACCGCGCGCTCCGGCATCTTGAACACGGCGCATGATTTCTCCTGCGTCATCCTGACGGCCGATTGCCGGCTGCTCGCCGCCGCCGAAAGCCTGCCCAGCCACACGCTGACCGGGCCGGACATCATGTGCCGATATGTGATGAAGTATCACCCGGACCTGAAGAAGGGCGACTGCTTCCTGCACAACAGCCCCTATGAGGGCAATTCGCACGCGGCCGACCATTGCCTGATCGTGCCCGTCATAGACGACGGCGGCGTGCTGCGCTTCTTCGTTCTCGCCAAGGCCCATCAGGCCGATTGCGGCAATTCGCGTCCCTCGACCTATCTCGGCGACGTCGCCGACGTCTACGAGGAAGGCGCGCTGATCTTCTCGGCGGCCAAGATCCAGTCGGACTACGAGGACAACCAGGACCTGATCCGCATGTGCCGGGCGCGCATCCGCGTCTCCGACCAGTGGTGGGGCGATTATCTGGCGACGCTCGGCGCCGTGAGGATCGGCGAGCGCGAGATCCTCGACCTCGGCAAGACCTTCGGCTGGGGGGAACTGGAGGACTATGCCGAAAGCTGGTTCGACTATTCCGAGCGCAAGATGGCCGATGCCGTCTCGAAACTGCCGTCAGGAAAACGCGTCGTCACCACCGCGCATGACCCGTTCCCGGGTATCCCGGACGGCATTCCGGTCAAGGCCGTGGTCGAGGTCGACAGCGCTGCGGCGATGATCCGCGTCGATCTGACCGACAATCCCGATTGCCAGCCCTGCGGCCTCAACCTGACCGAGGGCACGTCGATGAGTGCGGCGATGGTGGCGATCTTCAACAGCCTGATCGACCATACGGTGCCGGTCAATGCCGGCAGTTTCCGCCGGCTCGACATCCGCATCCGCGACAATTGCTGCGTCGGCATCCCGAAACATCCGGCCTCCTGCTCGGTGGCGACGACCAACCTCGCCGACCGCGTCGCCAATCCGGTGCAGCGCGCGCTCGCCGAAATCGCGCCCGGCTTCGGCATGGCCGAGACCGGGCCGATCATGCCGCCCGGCATGGGCGTCATTTCGGGGAAAGATCCGCGCCACGAGGGCGAGCCCTTCGTCAACCAGATCCATATCGGCGTCACCGGCGGTGCCGGCACGCCGGTCACCGACGGGTTCCTGTCGATCATCCATGTCGGCAATGCCGGCATGTGCCATCTCGATTGCATCGAGGTGGACGAGCTGCACCATCCCGTCTTCGTCGCCACGCGCCGGCTGATCCCCGACACGGAAGGGGCGGGCACGTTTCGCGGCGCGCCGTCGATGCTCGCCGAATTCGGCCCGGTCGCGGGCTGCGACATGAAGGTGCTCTACACCGCCGACGGCACGATCACGCCGGCGCTTGGCGCGCGCGGCGGCACCGAGGGTGCACGCACGCGGGCGTTGAAGCGCGAGTTGGACGGCAGCCTCACGGAACTTCCTGCCTGCCACGGTGCGGCGCTGGTTCCCGGCGAGACGGTCGTCTCCTATTCCTCGGGCGGCGGCGGCTATGGCTCGCCGCTCGAACGCGCGCCGGAGCGGGTGCTGCACGACCTGAAGGAAGGCTGGATCAGTGCCGCGCGCGCAGCCGATGTCTATGGCCTTGTCACCACCGGACGTGCTGCGGACGACACGCTTGCCGTCGATCCCGAGGCGACGGTCGCCCGCCGCGCGGCGCTGTCCGCCAGCCAGTAGAGGAGAGTTTCGATGTCGATCATCTCGAAGACCGTCGAGGCGCCGGCCAAGGGCGTGCGCATGGCGATCCTCTCCAACCGCATGGAGGGCATCGCCCGCAAGATGCAGAACACGCTGTTCCGCACCGCGCGCTCCGGCGTCCTCAACACGGCGCATGACTTCTCCTGCGTCATCCTGACCGCCGATTGCGAGCTGCTCGCCTCGGCCGAAAGCCTGCCGATCCACACGCTGATCGGCCCGGACATCATGTGCGACTATGTGAAAAAGTATCACCCGGTGCTGAAGGCCGGCGACTGCTTCCTGCACAACAGCCCCTATGAGGGGGATTCGCATGCCGCCGACCATTGCCTGATCGTTCCCGTCGTCGACGAGGAGGGCATCACCCGCTTCTTCGTGCTGGCGAAGGCCCATCAGGCCGATTGCGGCAACTCCAAGCCGACGACCTATATGGGCGACGCATCGGACGTCTACGAGGAAGGGGCGCTGATCTTTTCGGCGGCAAAAATCCAGTCGAACTACGAGGACAACCAGGATCTGATCCGCATGTGCCGGGCGCGCATCCGCGTCTCCGACCAGTGGTGGGGCGATTATCTGGCCACGCTCGGCGCCGTGCGCATCGGCGAGCGCGAACTCCTCGCGCTCGGCAGGGAGGTCGGCTGGGACGCGCTGAAGGACTATGCCGAAGGCTGGTTCGCCTATTCGGAGGACAAGATGGCGCAGGCGATCGCGCGTCTCCCCTCCGGCAAGGTCACCGTCCATTCCGCCCATGATCCGTTCCCCGGTGTGCCGGACGGCATTCCGGTCAACGTGACGCTGGAGATCGATGCGGCGGCGGGGCGGATCACCGTCGACCTCACCGACAATATCGACTGCCAGCCTTCCGGCCTCAACCTCTCGGAAGGCTGCGCCCGCACCTCGGCGATGATCGGCATCTATAACGGCCTGCTCGACCATTCCGTGCCGCCGAATGCGGGCAGCTTCCGCCGCGTCGAGGTGAAACTCCGGGAAAACTGCGTCGTCGGCATCCCGCGCCACCCGGCCTCCTGCTCGGTGGCGACGACCAACCTCGCCGACCGCGTCTCCTCGCCGGTGCAGCGGGCGATGGCCGAGATCGCCGGCGGCTTCGGCATGGCCGAGGTCGGCTCGATCATGCCGCCGGCCATGGGCGTCATCTCAGGGAAAGATCCGAAGACCGGCGAGGCCTTCGTCAACCAGATCTTCCTCGGCGTCTCCGGCGGCGCCGGCACGCCGATCAGCGACGGGTATCTGACGATGATCCACACCGGCAATGCCGGCCTCTGCCGGCAGGACAGCGTCGAGGTCGACGAACTGCATCACCCGCTGTTCGTCACCTCACGCGCCTTGGTCACCGACACGGAAGGGGCGGGGCGCCATCGCGGCGCGCCGTCGATCCGCTCGGAATTCGGCCCGGTCGAGGGCTGCACCATGAAGGTGATCTACACCGCCGACGGCACGATCAACCCGGCGCTCGGTGCCGCCGGTGGCGGCGCGGGCGGACTTTCGGATGCCTTCAAGCGCGGGCGCGACGGCAGCCTGACGCGGCTTCCCGGCTGCTACGGCCTCGATCTCGCCCCCGGGGAAAGCGTCATTTCGGTCTCGGCCGGCGGCGGCGGCTATGGCGATCCGAAGACGCGCAAGGTGGACGACGTCTTCCGCGATCTCGCCGAGGGCTGGATCAGCCTGGAGCGCGCCCGCGACGTCTATGGCCTTGCCGTCACCGGTTCGGCCGGGGACGGCACGCTTTCGATCGACGCGGAGGCGACGGCGAAGCTTCGCGCCTGACCCGACCGGCCACGGCACGGACGACGCGCGCGGCGGATCGCCGGAACCGCCGCGGGCTCCCGTGCGACGACCCTCTGGAGGAAACCATGGAACAAGACCGCTTTGCCGCCGGCGCCGCCTATGTCGACGGCCGCTATGTGCCGATCGCCGAGGCGAGCGTCCACGTCACCGATTTCGGCTATCGCCGCTCCGACGTCACCTATGACGTCGTCGGCGTCACCGACGGCAATTTCTTCCGCCTCGACGACCATCTCCGCCGCTTCCGCAATTCGATGGAGGCGCTGCGGCTGAAACCGGCGGAGAGCGACGAGGAGATCCGGACGATCCTTCATCGCCTCGTCGCCATGACGGGGCTGCGCGCCGCCTATGTGGCGATGGACTGCCTGCGCGGGCGCCCGATCCCCGGCCTGCCGCGCCATCCGCTCAACGCCCGCAACAGTCTGATCGCCTATGCCGTGCCCTGGGTGTCGATCGCAACGGAGGAGCATTTCGCCCGCGGCATCCATCTCATCATCGCGAAAACGCTGCGCATCCCGCCCGAATCCTTCGATCCCCGCGTGAAGAATTTTCACTGGGGCGACCTGACCGCCGGCCTGTTCGAGGCCCATGATCGGGGCGCGGACTATGCCGTGCTGCTCGACGGCGACGGCAACGTCACCGAAGGACCGGGCTTCAACGTCTTCTCGATCACGGACGGTGTCGTGTCGACCCCGGCGCGCGGCGGGCTCGACGGCATCACGCGGCAATCCGTGTTCGAACTCTGCGCGGAACTGGGGCTGCCCTGCGAGATCCGCGACGTGCCGGCCGACGAACTGCGCGAGGCCGACGAGATCTTCACCTGCACCACGGCCGGCGGCATCATGCCGGTGTCGCGCATCGACGGACGCATCATGGGCAACGACCGGCCGGGGCCCATCTCGACCCGGCTGAAGGATCGGTTCTGGTCGCGCCGCGCCGAGGGCTGGCACGCCACGCCGGTCGATTACGCCCTTGCCTGAGGCGGCGGCGGTCGCCTTCGGGACGTGCAGGCAGGGAGGCTGGCGCGCGGCTACGGACCTGTCGCGGCCGGCTGGGTCGGCACGACGGTGACGGTGCGGCCGGCGGCGCGCAGGCCGGCGATCACCTCGGCTCCGATGCCGTCGTCGGTGATCACCTCGGCCATGTCGGAGAGCGTGCCGAAGGTGGCGAAGGCCGGCGCCTGGAACTTCGTGCTGTCGACGAGCAGGATCGAGCGTCGCGCCGAGCGGATCATCCTGCGCTTGATCGCCGCGACCTCGATGCTCGCATCGGTCAGCAGGCCGTTGGTGACGGCATAGGTGCCGACGAAGCAGACATCGGCATGGATCGTTTCGAAAAAGGATTCGCCCGGTTCGCCGAGAAGCGTGCTCGTTCCGGACTTGAGCGTCCCGCCCACGACGATGGCGCGCCACTGCGGCACCTCGGAGCAGACGGCGGCGATGTCGACGTCGTTGGTGACGACGGTCAGGGAAATGTTGCGCAGCACAGTCGCCTTCACCGCCTGCCGAACGGTCGAGCTCGAATCGAAGATGACGCTCTCGCCGCCCTTCAGCCGGCGCGCCGCCTCGCGGCCGATGGCGAGCTTCTGGGCATGCTGCATGTGGGCGTTCAGCGACGGCTCACGTTCGAAGGTCGCCGTCATCGGCGGCACCAGCAGCGCGCCGCCATGGGTGCGTTCCAGGTTGCCGGTCTCGGTCAGGTTCTCGAGGTCGCGCCGGACCGTCGACGGCGAGCCGCCGACGACCTCGGCGAGTTCCTGGATGGACGCCGTTCCGTTGACCTTCAGATATTCGAGGATCATCGCCCGGCGCTTGGCCGGGATGATCTCGACACGCTTCGGCGGATTGTCCATCGGTTCCTTCGCGTCGGCGCTCCCTGCCGGGCCCCGTTCCGCAGGCGCCGGTCTTTTAGCACTCTCTACGCTACCAGATCGTATATCCGCAATCCACCGTGACGACGGAGCCCGTCATGGCGCTTGCGGCGTCGGAGGCGAGGAA
>NZ_JBHFEI010000029.1:0-20656 GCF_041928815.1 Ensifer soli
TTAAATCAAACCGCTAGCGAGCCGCAAAATCCGTTCTTACAAAGCCTAAAAAGTCTCAAATCATTCGACGACGGACAGTTAACCTTTATGAATTATGTTGAGGCTGTCCCTTGGAAGAGCCTGTGAACCTAGTCAGTCAGCAAGCCTCTGCGTGTGATAGCCCAAGGGACCCTGGAGCCGGACTATTGTGAGTAGTCCGGCTCCCCAATCCCTTGTTCACCTCTGCAACCGGCCGTTTCTCAAAACCTCGCTTTTTACCGTGTGACGACCCAAGCGTCGGGGCAGTACGGTTAACAGAGCGTTACAAGGGAGAAATCGGATGTCTCGTCCACCATCGGCGATCCCATCTATATATTTTAGATTAATCTGAAATTCTGAAAATGAGGTCTTTGCAGGCCGAGTTGCGCGCAAGCGGACACGAGGATACGAGTTCTACATTTATGAATGACTGTATTTCTCACCCAAGCCGGCATGTCGGTTCCGACGCTGAAGGGGGTTCGGACAGGCCGAACCTGAAACACCGATCGAGTCACGCGCCATCGCGTTTGGTGCAGCTCGCGTCGAACTTGGACAGCTCGTGGGCGACGGGTCGCTTCGTCGATGTCTATACTTTTGGAAGAAATGAAGACCTAGTGTCTTGCAAATAGGTGCGCGCGTGCCGCCAACCTTGAAAGCGGAGACCTGACTACGTTACCTACAATGTCAGGCGACATGCCGGCTGCTTGTCCGGAAACGTATCTCCGTCAGTGAACGGGATTTCTCGGTCGAGCTTCGTACGGGATCGACGGATGCATCAGCGTAAGAGCAAGTTCTTTAATTATTCGAGGTCTTAATTTCCGGCACGGTTTGCGCGAGAGGAGGTTGGAAAGCCCCTCCTCTCGTCAGCTTTAGAAACCTGATTCGCGAGTGTTTCAACCACTTTCGCCGAGAAATCGTAATCGGCAAAAAACGGCGTCCCTAAAGCCGAAACTTGCGAATCACTAGCCGAATCATTTAGATAACATCGCACTCATAGGTTGAATCGAGTCCTACGTATGTGCGGAATTTACAGACGTATGTGATGAACCACATCAGAGTTTTCCGAGCGACTGTTCGAGATCGGCGATGATGTCGGCGACATCCTCGATGCCGACGGAGAGGCGGACCACGTCGGGACCGGCGCCCGCCGCCGCCTGCTGCTCCGGCGTCAGCTGGCGGTGGGTGGTGGAGGCCGGATGGATGACCAGCGAGCGCGTGTCGCCGATATTGGCGAGGTGCGAGAAGAGCTGGAGCCCCTCGACGAAGGCCTTGCCCGCCTCGTAGCCGCCCTTCAGCCCGAAGGTGAAGACTGCGCCCGCCCCCTTCGGCGAATAGCGCTGCTGGAGGGCATGATTCGGGTCGGCGGCGAGCCCGGCATAGTTGACCCAGGCGACCTGGGGATGGGCGCTCAGCCATTCGGCGACTGCCGCCGCATTGTCGCAATGGCGCTGCATGCGCAGCGGCAGCGTCTCGATGCCGGTCAGGAGCATGAAGGCGTTGAAGGGCGAGATCGCCGGGCCGAAATCGCGCAGGCCCAGCACGCGGGCAGCGATGGCGAAGGCGAAATTGCCGAAGGTCGCATGCAGCACGACGCCGCCATATTCCGGCCGGGGCTCGGAGAGTAGCGGATATTTGCCCGAGGCGCTCCAGTCGAAGGTGCCGCCGTCGACGATGACGCCGCCCATCGAATTGCCGTGGCCGCCGATGAACTTGGTGAGGGAGTGGACGACGATGTCGGCGCCGTGCTCGAGCGGGCGCACCAGATAGGGGGTCGCCATCGTGTTGTCGACGATCAGCGGCAGGCCGTGCCGGTGCGCCACCTCGGCGATCGCGGCGATGTCGACGAAGGTGCCGCCGGGATTGGCGAGGCTTTCGATGAAGACCGCCTTGGTGCGCGCGTCGATCGCCGCCTCTATCGCGGCGGGGTCGGCGACGTCGACGAAGCGCGCCTGCCAGTCGAACGACTTGAAGGCATTGCCGAACTGGTTGATCGAACCGCCGTAAAGCCGCTTGGCGGCGATGAAATTGTCGCCCGCATTCATGATCGTGTGGAAGACGAGGAGCTGGGCGGCATGGCCGGAGGCGACCGCGAGCGCCGCCGTTCCGCCTTCGAGCGCGGCGAGACGCTCCTCGAGCACGGCCTGGGTCGGGTTCATGATGCGGGTATAGATGTTGCCGAACTGCTGCAGGCCGAAAAGCGCCGCCGCGTGGTCGGCGTCGTTGAAGACGAAGCTGGTCGTCTGGTAGATCGGCGTCGCCCGCGCGCCGGTCGTCGGATCGGGCTGGGCGCCAGCATGGATCGCCAGCGTGTTGAATCCCGGATTGTCCGTCATGTCTTTCCTCCCTCGTTCATGAGGGCGGCACTATCCCAAAGCCTTCGCACCGACGCAAAGAAAGAATACGGGGCCGCGACGGCCTTCCGGGGAAATCTTTGTCGCTCAGCCGACGAGACGCGGATATTCGATCGCGGGACAGCGGTCCATCACCACGAGGATGCCGGCGGCCTCGGCGCGGGCCGCGGCCGCATCGTCGCGCACGCCGAGCTGCATCCAGATCACCTTCGGCGGCCGGGCGAGCGCCAGCACCTCCTCGACGAGCGCCGGAACGGCCTCCGACGCGCGGAAGACGTCGACCATGTCGACCGGTCCCGCGATGTCGGCGAGCCGGGCCGCGACCGGCTGGCCATGGATCTCGCCACCGGCGAGCCCCGGATTGACCGGGATCACCCGATAGCCCTTCGCGAGCAGAAAGCCCATGACGCGATGGCTCGGGCGCTGCTCGTTCTTCGAGGCGCCGACGAGCGCAATCGTGCGCACCGATCGCAGGATCCCGGCCAGATAGGACTCCGCATAGTCGTCGTGGTTCATGCCCTGCCCTTCCCGCCGTTTGCGCTGCGAGAAAAGTGGCGCCCGTCGCGCCGCTGTCAACCGGTGCGAAGCCACCCTTTCAGACTTTCGTCGTCCTTGCCGCGCGCCGCGTTCGGGGCGAGCCTTGGCGCGAAAGGAAACGCCTCCATGCCCGAACTCTCTCCGCTCCTGACCGTCGACGACGTCAACCGGTTCCTCGACACCGATTTTCCCGAACTGCATGCCGGCGGCCGCGTCTATGGCCTCACCGCCGTCGCGCCGGGCGAAGCGACGATGCGGCTCGTGCCGCATGCCGCGCATCTGCGTCCCGGCGGCACCGTGTCGGGACCGGCGCTGTTCACGCTCGCCGATGTCTGCGCCTATGCGACGCTGATCGCCCATATCGGCCCGGTCGCGCTCGCCGTCACCACCAATCTCAACATCAGCTTCCTGCGCAAGCCGGCGCTCGGGCCGCTCGACTGCCGCTGCCGGATCCTCAAGCTCGGACGGCGGCTTGCGGTGCTGACGGCGGAGATCGCGGCGCCCGGAGACCAGAATCTCGTCGCCCATGCCACGGCGACCTATTCGATCCCGCCCGGCAAAAAGTGAGGTATTAAAATACCACACATTTAACTTATTGTTTTTGCTTTCTTTATTTTTCCGTTCACCCTGCAGGCTTCCTTGTCATCCGTAACGGCTTGCCGTATAAGCTGCGACCGGAAAGCGGTCCGTCACGGACCGTTTTCGTTTTGCCGGCCCCATCCGGCAAGCCAAGCAACAAGAAACGCCCGGGCGGCGACGCGCCGGGTCCCCTCATGAAAGAGACCATCATGTCTACCTTCGTTCAGAAGCCTGCAGAGGTCGAGAAGAAGTGGATCCTCATCGATGCCGAAGGGCTCGTTGTCGGACGCCTCGCCTCGATCGTCGCGAACATCCTGCGCGGCAAGCACAAGGCCACCTTCACGCCCCATGTCGACGATGGCGACAACGTCATCATCATCAATGCCGACAAGGTCGCGCTCACCGGCAAGAAGTACACCGACAAGGTCTACTACTGGCACACCGGCTATCCGGGCGGCATCAAGGAGCGCACCGCGCGCCAGATCATCGAGGGCCGCTTCCCGGAGCGCGTCATCGAGAAGGCCGTCGAGCGCATGGTTCCGCGCGGGCCGCTCGGCCGTCGCCAGCTCAAGAACCTGCGCGTCTATGCCGGCGCCAACCACCCGCATGAAGCCCAGCAGCCCGTCACCCTCGACGTCGGCGCGCTGAACAGCAAGAACAAAAGGAGCGCCTGATCGTGGCCGACCTCTCTTCCCTGAAAGACCTGGTCGCCGGCGGCGGCGAGCAGGCCGCAGCCGCCGTGGCTCCGGTGCATGTCCGCAAGGTCGACGCCCAGGGTCGCTCCTACGCGACCGGCAAGCGCAAGAACGCGGTTGCCCGCGTCTGGGTCAAGCCGGGCTCCGGCAAGATCACGGTCAACGGCAAGGAGTTCACCGCCTACTTCGCCCGCCCCGTGCTGCAGATGATCCTGCGCCAGCCGATCTTCGCGGCCGCCCGTGACGGCCAGTTCGACATCGACGCAACCGTTGCCGGCGGCGGCCTTTCCGGCCAGGCCGGCGCCGTCCGTCACGGCATCTCCAAGGCGCTGACCTACTTCGAGCCGGGCCTGCGCCCGGTGCTGAAGAAGGGCGGCTTCCTGACCCGCGACAGCCGCGTCGTCGAGCGCAAGAAGTACGGCCGCGCCAAGGCCCGCCGTTCGTTCCAGTTCTCGAAGCGCTGATACGCTTTCGGATCTCAAGGACAGGAAAAGGCCGGGTCTCGCGACCCGGCCTTTTTCGTTGCGTTGGGGAGCGGGAGGCAGGCGGCGCCCGGTTCAGGCGACGGCCACCCTCCGGCGGCGCGCTGGCAGGAGACGGGCGATCTGCCGGTTGAGCCAGTCCGTCACGGGGCTCTCGAAAAGGCGATGGGCGAGCGCGGAGCCCACCAGAACCGCGACGATGACGGCAATAACCGCGCAGGCGATCAGAAGCGGCGATCCGGCGAGGCGCGCCGCGGCGACCTTGACGAAGAGCTGGATGACGTAGACGTGCAGCAGATAGGTCGAGAACGACCAGTCGCCGAGCCGCTGCAGCCAGGGCAGGCGCGCGGTGAACAGGCTGCGGGCGCCGAGGAAGAAGAAGGCGGCCGGCACGCCCCAGATGGCGAAACGCCATGTATCGTCATAGGCGCCCGTCGTCACCAGAAGCAGGATAACGAGCGGCATCGCCAGCAGCCAGAACGGCGCGAACCACGGATGGCGGGTCGCGACCGCGCCGTATTTCCAGATCAGGATGCCGAAGGCGAATTCGAGGATGATCGGCTGGGTGAAGAACTCGAAGATCACGCCGCCCTCGATGAGGAGCCCGGAGACGACGGCGAGCGCCAGCGCGCCGACCGTGACCATCAGCCCGCGATCGCCCGACAGCCAGACGGTCAGCGCCACCAGCCCGTAGAAGAACATCTCGAAATTCAGCGTCCAGCCGACCGACATGACGGGAATGTGCGATCCAAGGACGGGATCGGGGATGAAGAGCATCGAGAAGAGCACGCTCGTCCAGCCGATGTCGGACCGGTTCATCAGGTGCGGCAGGATCAGCGAGACGGCGACGACCCCGAGCGTGAACATCCAGTAGACCGGGGCGATCCGCGCGAGGCGCCGCAGGAGGAAGCGGAGCGGCTCGAAATTCCGGTCGCGCGCGACGATCATCGCCATGATGTATCCGCTGATGACGAAGAAGACGTCGACACCGATCGCGCCGAGGGCGAAGGGATTGGACCAGCCGAGCTCGCTGTTCAGCGAGGCGAAGATGTGGAAGACGACGACGGACCAGCAGGCGATGGCGCGCAGGTACTGGATGGAATCGATCGTTTCCGGATGGGCGGCCGCCGCCGCGCGCTGCGGCGCGCGAAGGACGCTTGCCATGCGGCGGCGCAGCGTCTCCCTCGTTTCCGTCCTCGGTGAAAATGCATCAAACAGGGCCATGCGCCACTCCCGGGGTTTACCGTCGGTTCACCGTCCGCCGCTTTCCGTCCCGTTTCGGGACGGATCGGCCACGCCCGGATATCCTTCCTTTCCCATTCGCAAGTTCCGGGCCAGAATTTACCCGCGGGCCCCTTTGCGCTAGAGGTGAAGCCCGCCCCGGACCGGAGAACAGCCTTGGCCAACAGGACGATCGACCACGCCATCACCGCGCGCCGCCTGACCGATGCCGCGACCGACCCGACCCATGCCGGCGTGCTCTCCTTCATGCGGCGCAGATATTCGAAGCAGCTGAAGGGCGCGGACGCCGTCGTCTGGGGCATCCCCTTCGACGCGGCCACCTCGAACCGGCCGGGCGCCCGCTTCGGGCCGCAGGCGATCCGCCGCGCCTCGGCCATCTTCGACAACGACCCGCAATATCCCTTCGGCCGGGATCTCTTCGAGGCGATGGCGGTGATCGACCATGGCGACTGCCTGCTCGACTACGGCAATCATGCCAAAACGCCGGCGACGATCGAGCGGGAAACCGCGCGGATCCTGAAGAGCGGCGCTTTCCTGATGACGCTCGGCGGCGACCACTTCATCACCTATCCGCTGCTGAAAGCCCATGCGGCCCGGCACGGACCGCTCGCCATGGTGCAGTTCGACGCGCATCAGGACACCTGGCCGGACGAGAAAGGCCGCATCGACCACGGCTCCTTTGTCGGGCGCGCCGTGCGCGAAGGCCTGATCGATCCCGCCCGCTCGATCCAGATCGGCATCCGCACCCATGCGCCGGAGGATTGCGGCATCCGCATCCTCTACGGCCACGAGATCGAGGAGATGGGCGCGGCCGCCATTGCCGAGACGATCCTCGCCCATGTCGGCGACCACGCGGCCTATCTCACCTTCGACATCGACTGCCTCGACCCGGCCTTTGCGCCCGGAACCGGCACGCCGGTCTCGGGCGGGCCGACGGCTGCGCGCATCCTCTCGGTGCTGCGCAGGCTCGCCCCGCTCGACATCCGCGGCGCCGATGTCGTCGAGGTCGCGCCCGCCTATGACCATGCCGATGTCACGGCGATTGCCGCCTCGACCATCGCCATGTATATGCTCGGCCTCCACGCCGAGCGGCTCGCACGCCGCAGGGCCTAGAGTTTGTCGGGGATGACGTGGACTCCGGTCATCCCGAAAAGACAAACGACAACAATGAGCGGAGCGTCTGTCTGGTTCAGACTCAACCTGACGGACTCCCCGCTGTTATCAAACCGATAGAGGATCATGCCAGAGTGATTCGGCAGACGGCGCCAAACCACTGGCAGGACAGGAAAACGACATGAAACCGAAGATCTTCATCGATGGCGAACACGGCACCACGGGCCTGCAGATCCGCACCCGCATGGCCGGCCGCGACGATGTCGAGCTCCTGTCGATCCCGGAGGCGGAGCGGCGCAATGCACGGCTGCGCGAAGACCTTCTGAACAGCGCCGACGTCGCCATCCTCTGCCTGCCGGACGACGCCGCCAGGCAGGCCGTGGAGATGCTTGCGGGCAACGACACCGTGCGCGTCATCGACACCTCGACGGCGCACCGCACCGCCGAGGGCTGGGCCTACGGTTTCGCCGAGATGGACAAGGCGCAGGCGGGCAAGATCCGCGCGTCGCGCCGCGTCGCCAATCCGGGCTGCTATCCGACCGGCGCGATCGGCCTGATCCGGCCGCTCCGGCGCGCGGGCATCCTGCCGTCCGGCCATCCGGTCACCGTCAACGCGGTCTCCGGCTATACCGGCGGCGGCAAGCAGATGATCGCGCAGATGGAGGATCCGGGCCATGCCGAGGCGATCACCGCGCCGCATTTCCTCTACGGCCTGCCGCTGAAGCACAAGCATGTGCCGGAGATGAAGATGCACGGCCTGCTCGACCGCGCGCCGATCTTCTCGCCCTCCGTCGGCCGCTTCCCGCAGGGCATGATCGTGCAGGTGCCGCTTTTCCTCGACGATCTCTCCGGCGACGCCTCGCTCGAATCGATCCATGCCGCGCTCGCCGACCATTATGCCGGCCAGGAGATCGTCGAGGTGGTCGGCCTCGACCGCTCGGCAGCGCTTGCCCGCATCGACGCGACGGAGCTCGCCGACACGGACCGGATGAAGCTCTTCGTCTTCGGCTCGAAGGGCGGCAGCGCCGTCAATCTCGTCGCCCTGCTCGACAATCTCGGCAAGGGCGCCTCGGGTGCCGCCGTTCAGAACATGGACCTGATGCTTTCGGCCTGAGGTCCAGGTCCTTGCCGAACCGGAGCCGATGCCGCTCGCCGGGCGGCATCTCCCGCGTCAGGCCGGCTGCGTCCTGTCCTGCGCCGGATAGGCGCCGTAGAAGCCGCGCCAGTGGGCGACGGCGAAGCCGAGCACGATCAGCGCGAAGGCCTGATGCAGCACGCCCCAGAGGATCGGCACCTGCAGAACCAGCGTGGTGATGCCGATCGCCGCCTGAAGCAGGACGAGCGCGGCGAAAACGACGCTGCGACGGGCATGGGTCGTCGAGGCTGCGGCGCGCAGGCACTGGACCATGTGCAGGATCGCCAGCGCCAGCAGCGTATAGGCGCCGAGACGGTGGACGAACTGCACGGTCTTCGGGTTTTCGAAGAGATTGATCCAGAAGGGCTGTTGCAGGAAAAGGTCGGCCGGCACCAGGGCGCCGTCCGTCAGCGGCCAGGTGTTGTAGCTGAAGCCGGCGTCGAGCCCGGCCACCAGCGCGCCGAGATAGATCTGGAACAGCGTCAGCCCGGCAAGGACGCCCGCGAGGCGCCGCAGCGACGGGGCCGGCGCCCGGTCCGGGCTGTGCGGGGAAAGCCCCCGCAGGATCCACATGCAGCCTGAAAAGATCAGACAGGCGATGACGAGGTGGGTGGCGAGGCGGTACTGGCTGACATCGGTCCGCTCCGTCAGCCCGGAGGAGACCATCCACCAGCCGATGAAGCCCTGGAATCCGCCGAGCGCGAGAAGGCCGGCAAGCGGCGCTTTCAGGCGGCGCTCGATGCGTCCGGTCAGCCAGAAGAAGGCGAGCGGCAGGGCGAAGAGGACGCCGATCAGCCGCGCCAGGAGGCGATGGCTCCACTCCCACCAGAAGATCGTCTTGAACGCGTCGAGGCTCATGCCCTTGTTGATCTGCTGGTATTCGGGGATCCGCTTGTAAAGCTCGAACTCCTCCTGCCATTCCGCTTCGCTCAGCGGCGGGATGACGCCGTGGATCGGCTTCCACTCGGTGATCGACAGGCCCGACTCCGTCAGCCGCGTCGCGCCGCCGACGATCACCAGGGCGAAGAGCGCGAAGAGCACGATGCCGAGCCAGCCGCGCAGGAGCCTGCGGTTGCGCTCGACGCCCGCGGATCGCGCCGACACCGCCCCGTATCTGCCGATCTCCGCTGTCGCCATGGCTTGCTCCGAATGTGCGTCGCGGCCTGCCGCACCGAAATCTGCCCGGTGACCTGCGGCGATGCCGTTATCCCCGCGGCCCGGATCGACGTCCCCTTTGGACGGGCCGGCCGCGATATCGACCGTTGATTTGCACCGGAACGCCGTGCAAGACAAGACCAGCCCTTTTGCGGCATGCCGTCGCGGCCTGCGACGGCGGCCAGAAAGCCTGGATGGATGGAATGCCCGTACGCCTTCGAAAACTGATCGGCATGATCCTGATCGTCGTCCTCGTCATTGTCTACGCGATGCTGGCGACGACCTTCGCGACGCTGCTGCTCGCCACCTCGCCCTGGTGGGTCCACCTCCTCTATTTCCTTTTGACCGGCCTGCTCTGGATCCTGCCGGCGATGCTGATCATCCGCTGGATGGAGCGGCCGGCGCGGGAGGAGTGACCCGGGAGGCGCGAAATGGAAATCGCCGTTATTGCCGATGTCCACGGCAACGATCTGGCGCTCGCCGCCGTCCTTTCGGCGATTGACCGGGCCGGCATCACCGAGATCCTCGCTCTCGGGGACCATCTGAGCGGGCCGCTGAACGCGGCGCTGACCGCCGACATGCTGATGGCGCGCGCCATCGTCGCGATCAGCGGCAATCACGACCGGGCGCTCCTTAAGACGCCGCGCCCGCGGATGGGTGCGTCGGACGGCCATGCGCGGGACGAAATCTCCCCTGCCCATCTCGGCTGGCTCGCCGCGATGCCAGAAAGCCGGGTCCATCGCGGCGAGATCTTCCTCTGCCACGGGACGCCGGCGCGCGACGACGCCTACTGGATGGAGGAACCGCAACCGGACGGCACCATGCGCCTCGCCCCCCGCGCGCGGATCGAGGCGCATGGTGCCGGGATTGCCTGCCCGGTGCTGCTCTGCGGCCATTCGCATCTTCCACGGTCGGTGCTGCTTGCCAACGGAAGGCTGCTGGTCAATCCGGGCAGCGTCGGCTGTCCGGCCTATGCCGACGACACCCCCTTTCCCCATCGCGTCGAGACGGGCTCGCCCCGGGCGCGCTACGCCACCCTTGCCCGCGATGTCTCGGGCTGGCGCGCGACGTTCCACGAGATCGCCTATGACCATGCGGCGATGGCGTCCCTCGCCCGTGCGCGCGGTCGCCAGGACTGGGCCGGGGCGCTCGCAACTGGCTGGATGAACGAACCGTCCGCTTCCTTATCGGATTGATAACCACGTCCGCCGGTTTTGCCTCGGAGAAGCCGTTCCGCAATCGAATTTGGACACATCCCCCGGCATATTGGCCCTCGCTTCATGCGATGGGCTTGCCCCCGGGAATGGCGGACGGACGATGGCGAACGTGGATTTCAACCTGATAGCCGCCGGCGAGATCGCCGTCCCGGCCTGCCCGCCGCTGGCCGCCGCGCAGCGCGGCACCCTGGATCTCACCGTCTCGGTCCATGTCGACATGGCGGCGGTCGAGGACGACTGGCGCGCGCTGGAGGCGCAGGCGCCGATCTCGCTGCACCAGGGGTTCGATTGGTGCGACGCCTGGTCGCGCCACCATCCGCATCAGGTCGTCGTGGTGCGCGGCGCGATCGCCGGACGCACCTTCTTCATCCTGCCGCTCGAGATCGTGCAGGGCAGGATTTTCCGCATCGCCCGCTTCATCGGCGCGCCGCACAGCAACATCAACACCGGCCTCTTCCTGACCGATCGGCCGCCGGTTCCGCCGGAGACCCTTGGCCCCGCCATCCTGTCCGCGCTCGCGACCAAGCTCGGCCGCATCGCCGACATCGTCACGCTCGAGAAAATGCCGTTCGAGTGGTGCGGCTGGCGCCATCCGCTCGCCGCCATGCCGGCGGTGCGCAACCAGAACGCCTCGTTCCAGTTGCCGCTTCTCGGCGACTTCGAGGCGACTCTGGCGCAGGTCAACGCCAAGCGGCGGCGCAAGAAGTTCCGCGTTTCGGAGAGGCGCCTCGAAGCGCTCGGCGGCTACGAGCACGTGACCGCCGGAACGCCCTGCGAGGCCCACCGCCTGCTCGACGTCTTCTTCCGGCAGAAGGCGGAGCGGTTCAAGGCCAACGGACTGCCGAACGCCTTCCAGGACGCGGCGACGCGCAACTTCTTCCATGCACTGGCATCGATGCCGCACCGTGCGGGAAACGCGCCGCTGGAGCTGCACGCGATCCGGCTCAAAGGCGCCTCGGAGGGCGCTATCGTCGCCGTGGCCGGGCTTTCGGAGAAGGAAGGCCACGTCATCTGCCAGTTCGGCTCGATCGACGAGAGCATCGCCCCCGACAGCAGCCCGGGCGAACTGCTTTTCTACCTGATGATCCGCGACAAATGCCAGAACGGCGCCACCGTCTTCGACTTCGGCATCGGCGACCAGCCCTACAAGCGCTCCTGGTGCCCGCAGGAGACCGTGCTCAGGGACATCGTCCTGCCGCTGACGCTGAAGGGCCATGCCGCCGCCGCCTGCCATCGGGCGCTGGTGCGGACCAAGGCGGCGATCAAGAAGAACAGGCACGCCTACGGGCTGATCCAGCGCCTGCGCCGGAGGCGCCAGGGCGAGACGACGATCGGGACCGACAGCGAGGATTGAGCGTGTCCGCGACCCCAGCGCGCTGTCGTCAGGCGGCGCGCCGGTCCGGCGACGGTTCCGGCACCATCGGCCCGGTCATCAGCATGAGGTCGCTGAACCCCGCCTCGCCAAATTCCGTGACGATCTCGACGAGGTCGCTGTCGGCCACGTCCGGGGCGGAGAGCACGATGCTCGCCTCGGTCGAACGGGTGATGCGGCGCACCGCCTCCGCGCCGGCCGGCCCGCATTCCACGAGAACCGTGTCATAGGCATCAGCAAGCGCACCGACGATCATCTGCAGCCGGTCGATCGCCCGCATCGCCTGGCCCGGATCGGCACCGCCCTGCGGGATGACATGGGCGCCCGAGAGGCGGTCCGGATGGATGATGTCGCCGAAGGCGACGTCCCCGGTCAGGAGATCGGTGATGCCCGGCAGGGCCGCCGAGGACAGCATCAGCCGCGACGGGCAGGCCGAACCGGTGAGGTCGACGAGAATGACCTTCAGCCCGGCGCCGGCGATCAGCCGCGCGAGCACCACGGTGCCGCTCGATCCCTCGTCGCCGCCGGGGGACACGCAGATCGCCACGCGGACCTCCTTCTCGACGATGTGGCGCGACACCGCGTCGATCGAGAATTCGTCGTCTACCGGGAGCGCTTCGTTCAGTTCAGGGGCCGCGTCCGGGGCGCTTGCCTCGACCGAGAGCAGCGATCCCTGCCGCGCGGCGCGGGTCCGCGGCACGGCCGGCGCCGTCGCGGCGAGCCCGACCGGGCGCAGCGCGCGGCCGCTGAACAGTTCCATCAGCATGATGACCGCCGAACTGACGAGGAAGGCCGCGAGGGCGGCGACCAGCGTGATCGGCCCGACCTTCGGGAAACTCGCCTCGGTCGGCTCGACCGCGCCCGAGATCACGCGCGCATCGGCGGGCGTGGCGTTCTCGCCGGTCAGCGACGTCGCCTCGCGATACCGGGCGAGGTAGGTTTCGAGGAGCTGGCGCTGGGCCGCGGCCTCGCGTTCGAGCGCGCGCAACTCGACCTGGTCCTCGCCGGCGCGGGCGGAGGTCGCCTTCAGCGTGTTGAGCTGGCGGACGAGCTGCTGCTCGCGCAGCTCGCTGACCGAGGCCTCGTTTTCGAGGCTTCCGAGGATCTTCTGCGTCTCGGCGCGGATCTGCGCGCGGATGCCTTCGAGTTGCGATTTCAGGCCTTTGAGGCGCGGATGGCCGTCGAGAAGCGTGGTCGACAGGTCGGCGATCTGGCCCTGGATCGTCGATTCGGTCTCCTTCAGCCTCTGGATCATCTGCGAGCCGACGACATCGGAGAGCGTGTCGACCGGCCGGCCGTTCGACAGCGCGTTGCGGACACCTTCCGCCTTCGCCTCGGCGCTGGCGCGCTCGCCGCGCACCCGGGCGAGTTCGAGGGAGATGTCGTTCAATTGCTGTTCGGCGAAGGTCGAGGTCTGCCCGGTCGGCAGCAGGTCGGCGGAGGAGCGGTAGGCGGCGACCTTGGCCTCGGCCTCGCGCACCTTCTCGCGCAGGTTGGCGATCTCGGGCTCCAGCCAGCGCGTCGCCTCGGAATTGGTGTCGAGCTTGGCGCCGCTCTGGAGCGACAGGTAGACCTTCGCCATCTCGTTCGGAATGGCCGCCGCCAGCGCCGGGTCCTTCGACGTGAAGACGATGCCGATCACCCGCGACTTCTCGACCTGGTAGACCTGCAGCTTCTCCTGGAACTCCTTCAGCACGCGCTCCTCGGGCGCGAGATCGAGCGGGTTCTTCTTCACGCCGAACATGACGAGCAGGTCCGAGATCGCCGAGGGATTGGCGGTCGGATCGAATTCGGCAATGTCGTAGAGCTTCATGTTGCGGGCGACCTGCTTGATGAGGTCGACCGAGCGCAGCACCTGGACCTGACTGGTGATCGCCGATTCGTCAAAGGCCTGGGCGGTGTTCTGGGCCGCACTCGCGCCGGCCCCAAGCGTCGGCGCGCGCGATTCGATCAGAAGGCGCGCCTCGCTGCGGAAATCCGGCTTGATCAGGCTCGCGCCGGCAAAGGCGAGGCCCGCGCAGGCGACGGTCGCGAGAAGCACGCGCGTGCGACGTCTCCAGATCGCGCGGAAGAGCGCGCTCAGATCGATATCGACATCCTGATGTGCGCCGCTGAGGCCCGACATAACCCACTCCGAACAAGGTCCAACGGCCCGACCGTAAACAATCATGGTAACACAAGGGTTAATGCGCGGCGCTTGCCCCTCCCCTCGCAGCCCGGAGCCGCGCGGCAGGAAATTCCGTCTTCGCCTTTACCGCGCATTAACCCTAACGGATCGATAACATCGCCAAGGTGACGACTTCCGGAGCGCGACGAGCCCCATGACATCCGCATTGACCCACAAAGGCCTGGCGCTGGCCGTCGTGCTGATCGCCGCCGCCGGCACCGGTTGCTCAAGCTACAGGCCGGCGCCGCGGGCCTTCAGCGAGGCGACGATCCAGCCCTATCGCGTCGACAGCGGCGACCGGTTGCGGGTCAACGTCTTCGAGCAGCCGACGCTCAGCAACAGCTATACCGTCGACCAGGCCGGCTACATCGCCTTTCCCCTCGTCGGCGGCATTCCCGCGCGCGGCCACACTCTCCCCGAACTCGAAGGCGCGATCGCCGGCAAGCTGCGCCAGGGCTATCTGCGCGATCCCGACGTGACGATCGAGGTCGACCGCTACCGCTCCGTCTACATCATGGGCGAGGTCGGCCAGTCCGGCCAGTATTCCTACGTGCCCGGCATGACGGTGCAGAACGCGATCGCGATCGCCGGAGGCTTCTCGCCGCGCGCCTATCAGGGCACGGTCGACATCACCCGCAAGGTGAACGGCCGCGTCGTCACCGGCCGCGTGCCGATCAGCGATCCGGTTCTGGCGGGCGACACGATCTACATCCGCGAGCGGCTGTTCTAGCCGGTCGGAAGGCGCGCCGGGCAAACGCGCCGTCCTTCACCTTTCGTTATCAGGATTGCAGGCACACTTCGAAAAGATGACGACGACGAAGACCCACAGACGAAATGCCTGTTCATCATGCCGGACAACCGCCCCTTGCGCATCATCCACTGCTTCAGATCGCCGATCGGCGGCATTTTCCGCCATGTCCGGGATCTCGCCGAGGCGCATGCGCGGGCGGGCCACGAGGTCGGCATCCTTTGCGACAGCACCACGGGCGGCGCCCATGAGGATGCGCTCTTCGACGAGATCCGCCCGCATCTGGCGCTCGGCCTCGTCCGCCTGCCGATCCACCGGTCCGTCGGTCTCGGAGACCTGACGGCGTTCTGGAGAAGCTACAAGGAAATCAGGAGTTTGAAACCGGATGTGCTGCACGGGCACGGCGCCAAGGGCGGTGCCGTCGCGCGCATCATCGGTTCCGTGCTGCGGGCGAACAGGTATCGCGTAGCCCGCCTCTATTCGCCGCATGGCGGCAGCCTTCACTATGACCGGGGGACGCTGACCGGCCGGGCCGTCTTCTCCATGGAACGGCTGCAGGAACGGGCGACCGACCAGATCGTCTTCGTCTGCGATTTCGAGCGGCGCACCTACGAGGCGAAGGTCGGCCGGCCGCGCGTGTCGAGCGCGCTCGTCTACAACGGTATCGACGACGGCGAGTTTTCCCGCGTACATGCGCGGGCCGGCGCCGTCGACTTCCTCTATATCGGCATGCTGCGCGATCTGAAGGGGCCGGACCTCTTCATCGACGCCTTCGCCCGGACGGAACGGGCCGTCGGCCGGCCGCTTTCGGCGATGATGATCGGCGACGGTCCGCAGAAGCAGGAATACGAGCAGATGATGCTTGAGCGCGGGCTCGGCCGGCGCATCGGCATGCTGCCGGCGATGCGCACCCGCGACGCCTTCTCGTTTGCCAACACCGTGGTCGTGCCCTCGCGCGGCGAATCGATGCCCTATATCGTGCTCGAGGCGCTGGCGGCCGAAAAGCCGCTGATCGCGTCCGCCGTCGGCGGCATTCCCGAAGTGCTCGGCGCGGCAAGCCCCGCACTGGCGCGTCCCTGCGACGCCGCGTCGCTGGCGGAGATCATGACGCGGTCGATCAATGAGCCGGCTTGGCTGCGCGCCGCGATGCCGGAGCCGCAGGGGTTCCGCGCACGCTTTTGCGCATCGACCATGGCGGCCTCGATGCTCGGTCTCTACGAGCGCCTGGCCGACCGGCCCGAGGAAAGGGTGCGGCCCGTCGCCCCCTTCCGCGAGATCGCGCGCTCCTGAGCCGTATCGGGCCATCCAAGACGGCGATGCGGACAAATCGATCCATCGGCTAAAGCGTTTCTTAGGGGCTTTTTGCTATCCGGAAAGGCAGGACGGACCCTCCGGAATCGCGCCATGAACCACATCGACAAGCCCGAGATCTTCGACACGGACGCCCTCAGGAAAAAGATCACCGAGGTTCGCACGCTGGCGCCCGGCGAAACGCCGACGGCACGCGAACCGCGCGAGCTCAATCCGCTGGCCAAGCGCATCGCGCAGCAGTTCGGTGCCGAGACCTACAGCCCGGCGATGATCATCGGCCTGCTGCGGCTCTTCGAGATGACGGCGCTGATCGTGATCGGCTATGCGGTCAACGCAGCCTATGTCGAATACGAGGCCGGGATGTGGGTGCTTTACGGGGCGATCCTCTTCGGCGGCTCGGCGCTGACGGTCGCCTTCCTGCAGCTCGCCGACACCTACCAGATCCCCTATCTGCGCGCCTGGCGCCGGGCATCGCCGCGTGTCATCGGCAGCTGGACGCTCGCCTTCGGGGTGATGGCCCTCGTTCTCTTCTTCATGAAGTCCGGCGAGCAGTATTCCCGCGTCTGGTTCGGCAGCTGGTTCCTCGCCGGCGCCGCCTTCCTCGTCGTCGAACGCGCCGTGATCGCCTATTCGATCCGCCACTGGTCGCGCAACGGCACGATGGAGCGCCGCGCCGTCATCGTCGGCGGCGGCCAGCCGGCCAAGGACCTGATCCGCTCGCTCGAACAGCAGGCCGACAACGACATCCGCATCTGCGGCATCTTTGACGACCGCGACGAGCGGCGCTCGCCCAACATCGTCGCCGGCTACCCGAAGCTCGGCACGGTCGAGGAACTCGTCGATTTCGCCCGCGTCGCCCGCATCGACATGCTGATCATCTCCCTGCCGCTGACGGCGGAGGCACGCATCCTCGCCCTTCTCAAGAAGCTCTGGATCCTGCCCGTCGACATCCGGCTCGCCGCCCACGCCAACAACCTGCGCTTCCGGCCGCGCACCTACTCGCATATCGGCCAGTTGCCGATGCTCGACATCTTCGACCGGCCGATCACCGACTGGGATTCGGTCGCCAAGCGCATCTTCGACGTCACCTTCAGCCTGATCGCGCTGGCGCTGCTCTGGCCGGTGATGCTCGGCGTGGCGATCGCCGTGAAGGTGACCTCGCCGGGTCCGGCGCTCTTCATGCAGAAGCGGCACGGCTTCAACAACGAGACGATCAACGTCTACAAGTTCCGCTCGATGTACACGCATCTGAGCGACCCAACCGCGCGCAATGCCGTGACCAAGGGCGATCCGCGCGTCACCCCCGTCGGCCGCTTCATCCGCAAGTCCTCGCTCGACGAACTGCCGCAGCTCTTCAACGTGCTGAAGGGCGAACTGTCGCTCGTCGGCCCGCGCCCCCACGCCGTGCTCGCCCAGACGCAGAACCGCAACTATTCCGACGTCGTCGAAGGCTATTTCGCCCGCCACCGCGTCAAGCCGGGCGTCACCGGCTGGGCGCAGATCAACGGCTGGCGCGGCGAGATCGACCATGACGACAAGATCAAGTACCGCACTGCCTTCGACCTCTATTACATCGAGAACTGGTCGGTCTTCTTCGATCTCAAGATCCTGTTCCTGACGCCGATCCGGCTGCTCAACACGGAAAACGCCTATTGAGCGGCCTCCACACCCCGCTCTCGACCGCCCCGCCGGCCTTCCTGCCGCAGCGCGCGGCGATCGCGCTCGCCGGCTCGGCGCTCGTCACCGTCGGCGTGTTCCTGTCCGGCTTCGTCATCGCCGAGCCCGCGCCCTACGAACTGTTCATGGCGGGGCTGATCGGCCTCTGGGCGCTCTTCGGCCTGAGGATCTCCCGCAACGTCGCGCCGCTCCTCGTCCTGCTGATCCTGTTCATGACCGGGGGCATCCTGTCGCTGACGGTGATGGAGGACATGGCGGGCGGGCCGATGTACATGGCCGTGTCCGGCTTCCTCGTGCTGACCTCGGTCTTCTACGCCGCGATCATCGAGGACCGGCACCAGCGCCTGCCGCTGATCTTCAACGCCTGGGCCTTCGCCGGGGTGATCACTTCCCTTCTCGGCATCCTCGGCTATTTCAACGCCATTCCCGGCGGCGCGGCCTTCACGCTCTACGACCGCGCCAAAGGCGCCTTCCAGGATCCGAACGTCTTCGGCCCCTTCCTCGTGGCGCCTTCGATGTATCTCGTCCACGGCCTGCTGACCGGCCGGATCGCGACGGCCGCGCCCAAGGCGCTCGGCGTCTTCATCATGGCGCTCGGCGTGTTCCTCTCCTTCTCGCGCGCGGCCTGGGCGCTCTACCTCTTCTGCATCGCCGCCATGGTGCTCGTCATGCTGATCAGGGAGAGAACCGGCGCCTTCCGCCTGAAGATCCTGACGCTGTCGATCGGCGGGGCGATGGCGATGGTGGTGGCGCTTGTCGTCGCGCTGCAGTTCGAGCAGGTCTCCAGCCTTTTTTCGAGCCGCACGCAGCTCGTCCAGGAGTATGACGGCGGCCATCTCGGCCGGTTCGAGCGCCATCGCCTCGGCTTCCTTCAGGCGATGGAACAGCCGCTCGGCATCGGCCCGATGGTGTTCAGCACGATCTATCCCGAGGACGAGCACAATATCTGGCTGAAATCGCTGACGAGCTACGGTTGGCTCGGCTTCCTCTCCTATTTCACGCTGATCCTCTGGACGATCGCGATGGGGTTCCGCTTCCTGCTGCTCGCCCGCCCCTGGCAGCCTTTCCTGATGATCGCCTGGATCGCGCTCATCGGCCACACCGCCATCGGCACCGTGATCGACACGGACCACTGGCGGCATTTCTTCCTCATTCTCGGCATCGTCTGGGGATGCGGCGCGCTCGAATACCGCCACCGCACCGCCCTGCGCCGGTCCGGAGCCTCGGCATCGTGAGTGTCCCTTCTCCGCCGCAGGCCGGCCGCCCTCTGCGCATCCTCGAAGTGCTGGAACCGTCCGGTGGCGGCTCGGGCCGCCATTTCCTCGATCTCTGCCGCGCGCTCGCCGCACGCGGGCATCATGTCGAGGCGATCTATTCGCCGCTGCGCGCCGAGCCCCGCTTCGTCACCGAACTGGAGGCGATCGGCCTTGCGCGGGTCCATGCCGTTGCGATGGCAAGGTCTCCCGGCCCGTCCGATCTCCCCGCCTTTCTCGCCATCCGCCGCATCCTCGGCCCGCAAGGCCGCTTCGACATCGTCCACGGCCACAGTTCCAAAGCCGGCGCGCTGACGCGGCTGCGCCTGCCCGGCGTAAAGGGACCGGGTCGCGTCTACACGCCCCACGCCTTCCGCACGCTCGACCCGACGCTCGGGCGCGGCGGCCGGCTGGTCTATGGCGCGATCGAGGGGTTGCTCGGCCGCTTCTTCACCGGAACGCTGATCGCCGTCTCAGGGGATGAATACAGCCATGCCCTTGGCCTCGGCATCCCGGAACGGCGCCTCCGCCTCGTCGTCAACGGCGTGGAGACGCCGCCCGTTGCGCAGGCGGAAGCGATCCGGGCCGCGTTGAACCTTCCTCCCGATGCCTTCCTGTTCGGCTTCGTCGGCCGGCTCTCCGCGCAGAAGGCGCCCGAACGGCTGATCGGCGCCTTCAGCCAGGTGGCCGCAATTATTCCGCAGGCCCATCTGCTGATGGTGGGCTCAGGGGAACTCGAACCGGCGCTGCGCCGGCAAATCGCCGCCTCATCCGCCGCGGGCCGGATCCACCTGACCGACACCCATTCGGGACCGGAGGCCATTCCCACCATCGACGCGCTGGTGATGCCGAGCCGCTACGAAGCGATGTCCTACGTGATGCTCGAGGCCGCCGCCGCCGGCAAACCGATCGTCGCCACCGCCATCGGCGGCGCCTCGACTGTGATAGAAGCGGGGGTAAACGGGCTGATCGTCGACAATTCTGACGACCTGACCGCGCTCGCCTCGGCCATGAAAAGGGTCGCAGAGGAGCCGCTCCGCAGCGCGATGGCACGGGCTGCGCAGGCACGCCGCGACCGCTGGTCGCTCGACGTCATGGTCGACAGGACGGAGGCGGTCTATCGCGCCCTCGCCGGCGAGCGCTGACCGGACGCGAATTTGTGTCCGGCAACCGAAATCAGGGCTTGCGCCCAGAGACCGGTTTCTGTAGGTGTCTCGTCAATTCGGAATGTAGCGCAGCCCGGTAGCGCACTTGACTGGGGGTCAAGGGGTCGTCGGTTCGAATCCGGCCATTCCGACCATAAAATCAAACGCTTAGGCGATACTTCTCAGCTCCCTCAGACCTTGAGTCGCCACGGGGGCAGGTAATAAAAGCTATCTCCCGGAATGAAAAATATAGGTACGCCTCTGGGAGGTATCCGAAAACCTCCACCGCTCCGACCTGACCGTTCTTGAGCGAAACGAGCACGTCGCTGAATGGATCCAGCGGGTGGAGGACAGGCTTGGGGTCGAAACCCAATCAAACAGGTGATGTTGCTTATCCATGATTCATTACCTGCGGAGGCAGGAGTGTTTGAGCATGGCAGGTGAATTCTGGCTTGATGA
>NZ_JBHFEI010000030.1:0-19369 GCF_041928815.1 Ensifer soli
TCACCAGGACCAGTGAATCAGACAAGCCCGACCGCGTGAATCATCAATCCGACTCCGCGTTCATCGAAGACGCTCTAGAGCACGCTCGTGAACACCGGTTCACCGAATGGTGCCCTTTCCCTTTTGTTTTTGCAGCATTTCCAGCGGAAGGCTGTGGCAGGATCGCGCCTCCTGCAATTGTTCGGAAAAAAAGCCCGGCGAGGGGATCGCCGGGCTTTCCGCTTTGAAGATGGCGGACCATGGGCGCGGTGTCAGGCGTCCTCGATGACGCGCAGCGCCTGCGCGCGCTCGAGCGCGGCCTTGCGCACGGCGTCCTGCACCTTCTCGAAGGCGCGCACCTCGATCTGGCGGACGCGCTCGCGGCTGATGTCGAATTCGGTCGACAGGTCCTCGAGCGTCACCGGGTCCTCCGTCAGCCTGCGGGCGGTGAAGATCCGCTTCTCGCGCTCGTTCAGCACCGTCAGGGCATCGGCGAGCAGCGCGCGGCGGCTTTCGATTTCGTCCTGCTCGATCAGCACTTCTTCCTGGCTGTCGTGGTCGTCGACGAGCCAGTCCTGCCACTGGCCGGATTCGCCCTCCGTCGCCTTGATCGGCGCGTTGAGCGAGGCGTCGCCCGAAAGGCGGCGGTTCATCGAGATGACCTCCTCCTCCGACACGTTCAGCGTGGTGGCGATCTGCTTTACCTGATCCGGCTTCAGGTCGCCCTCGTCGAGGGCCTGGATCTTGCCCTTGAGACGGCGCAGGTTGAAGAAAAGCCGCTTCTGGTTGGCGGTCGTGCCCATCTTCACCAGCGACCAGGAGCGCAGGATATATTCCTGGATCGAGGCCTTGATCCACCACATGGCGTAGGTCGCGAGGCGGAAGCCGCGTTCCGGGTCGAATTTCTTCACCGCCTGCATCAGGCCGACATTGCCTTCGGAGACGACCTCGCCGATCGGCAGGCCGTAGCCGCGATAGCCCATGGCGATCTTCGCCACCAGGCGCAGATGGCTGGTGACGAGGCGGTGGGCCGCCTTGCGGTCGTCATGCTCCTGGTAGCGCTTGGCGAGCATGTACTCCTCCTGCGGCTCCAGCATCGGAAACTTGCGGATCTCGTCGAGATAGCGGTTGAGGCCGCCCTCGCCGGAACTGATGATCGGAAGATTGTTACGGGCCACGAAGCACCCCCTTTCCTGAAGAGCGGCCTCCGGTCGGCAAGCCGCGTCGCGGAGTCGTTGGCGGAGCGGCGCCACCTCATGCGCCGTCATCCGCCGTCGTGACAGTCATGCCGAAACCGCAGGCCGATCTGTCATCCGGCCCGCGTCCCGCGGCAAACAACCCAGCGTTTGGAGATAAAATAAGATGAGGTCCATCACTATTCAAGACGGCAATGCTCACGCCGCCGTGATGGCGGCTCAGGCGGCCGCGTGCGCGCCCCGAAGCGCTGTGGCGAGCGCCTCCATGTCCGCCGGCAGCGGCGCGGTGAAGCTCATCGTCTCGCCGGTCGCCGGATGCTCGAAACTCAGCAGATAGGCGTGCAGCGCCTGGCGTTCGAAGGCGTTGACCACCGCCCGCGTCGCCGCGTCGAGCTTGTTCGCCTTGGTGCGGAAGGCGGCGCCATATTCCGGATCCCCGACCAGCGGATGGCCGATATGGGCCATGTGCACGCGGATCTGGTGGGTGCGCCCGGTTTCCAGCCGGCATTCGACCATGGCGGCGAGCGCGGTGCCGTCCGGCTGCTCGACATAGCGCTCCGTCACCTCGTAATGGGTGATCGCCTCGCGCGCGTCGTCGCTCTCCGCCTTCTTCACCGCGCGCTTGGTGCGGTCGCCCGCCCGGCCGAGCGGTGCGTCGATCGTGCCGCGCAGCATCCGCGGCCGTCCCCAGACGATCGCCTGGTACGCGCGCTCCAGCGGGCCGGAACGGCCGTGGTCGGCGAACTGGTCGGAGAGGTGGCGGTGCGCCGCGTCGTTCTTCGCCGCGACCATGACGCCGCTCGTCTCCTTGTCGAGACGGTGGACGATGCCGGGCCGGCGCACGCCACCGATGCCGGAAAGCGACAGGCCGCAATGGTGGATCAGCGCGTTGACGAGCGTGCCCGTCCAGTTCCCGGCGCCCGGATGGACGACGAGGCCGGCGGGCTTGGCGATGACGATCAGGTCGTCGTCCTCGTAGAGCACGTCGAGCGGGATGTCCTCGCCCTTTGGCTCAGGGTCTTCCGGCTCCGGCAGCAGGATCTCGATCCGGTCGCCGGGGCGCACCTTGCGCTTCGGTTCCGTCACGGCCGCGCCGTCGATGCGGACCGCGCCCTGCTCGATCAGCCCCTTCAGCCGGTTGCGGGAGAATTCGCCGCCGAGCGCATCGGCGAGATAGGCGTCGAGCCGGCCATCCGCGTCTTCGTCGGCGCTCAGCACTTTCCTATTGTCGCCGGCCTGTTTAAAGGGATCGTTCATGCGTTTCTCAATCCTGACTGCAAAGGCCGGCCATGTCCTCGACTGACCCAGACGACCACCGGGACGACCTCGACGAAAAGCCGCTCGACCCGGCGATGGAGAATGTCCGCCGCAAGATGGTCAAGCTGCAGCTGGTGTCCGGCGGCATCATGCTGGTCATGCTTATGGCCGTGCTCGGCACGATTGTCTACAAGGTGACCCGCCCGGATCCGCGCGCGACGCTGCGCGAGGCGGGCGCCGGCGTCCCCTCCGGCGAGCCGGTGTCGGCAGTCGCCACGCTGCCGGCGGGGTTCGCGGTGACGAGCACCGCGCTTTCCGGCGGCCAGATCCTGTTCTACGGCACCACGGCCGCGGGCGAGACGAAGGCGCTCGTCTTCGACATCGCCGCGGGCCGCATCGTCGCCGACGTCCTCGTCACCGCGAACTGACGGGACCGGCGATGCGCAACCTCGTCCGGATCGAGGATCCCGCGGATCCGCGCATCGCCGGTTTCGTTGCGATCAAGGAGCGCGACCTCGCCGGCCGGCAGGGACGCTTCATCGCCGAAGGCAAGGTCGTGCTGGCGATGCTCGCGGCGGCTCTACCGCGCGGCTTTGCGGCCGAGGCGATCCTGCTTCTCGAAAACCGCGTGGCCGGCGTCGCCGACCTCCTCGACCGCTTTGCGCCGGAAATGCCGATCTATGTCGCCTCCGGCGCGGTCTTCGACGCGATCGCCGGCTTCAACATGCATCGCGGCATTCTCGCGCTCGGAGCGCGGCCGCCGGAGGTCGATGCCGATCTGCTTCTTGCCGGACTGCCGGAACCGTGCCTCGTGCTCGCCGCCTGCGGCATTTCCAACCACGACAATATGGGTGCGCTGTTCCGCAACGCCGCCGCCTTCGGCGTCGGAGCCGTGATGCTCGACGAGACCTGCTGCGACCCGCTCTACCGCAAGGCGATCCGGGTTTCCGTCGGATCCGTGCTGTCCGTTCCCTTCGTGCGCGGCGGCAGCACGGGGCGGCTGGTCGAGCGCCTTTTGGATAACGGCTTCTCGCTCTTCGGCCTCTCGCCGAGGGGCGAAACCGAGCTCGGCACGCTTGCGCCGGCCGCGCGCACGGCGCTGCTGCTCGGCACCGAAGGGGAGGGGCTGCCGCCGGCGATCCTCGCGACGATCCGCACGGCGCGCATCCGCCAGGCGCCCGGCCTCGACAGCCTGAACGTCGCGACGGCGGCCGGCATCGCGCTGCATCACGCGGCGCTGATCAACGGGCTGATCTGATCCCTGCCTATTCGGGCGGCAGAAGGTCGCTGGCGCGCTGGGCGAGGCTTCGCCGGCCGCGCGGCGACGGGGCGGATGCCTTTGCGAGAAGCGGCCGGATCGGCGACTGCGGGCCTTCCTCGGCCGCGGTGACCGCGACCATCGCGGCGGCGATGCCGGCGATCTCGTCGCGCATCGCCCGGTCGCCCTCGCTGCTGCGGGCACCGGTCAGCCGCTCGGAGAGGGCGGAAACGCGGTTGCGCGCATCCTCGGCCATGCGCGAGACGTCGAAGGGCGGGCGGACCTTCTTCGGCTGGGTCTCGTCCCTGTCGCCGGCGCCGTCCTTCTCCCGCATGTCCTTCGTCATCCTCTGTGCGTTGCGCGCCACGGTGAAGGAGGGGCGGCCCGTCGCCTCCGCGCCGTTCATCTGTTCCTTGAGGCGGTTGCGCAGGCGCTCGATCTCGCCGCCCCGGCGCTCGATGATGCCGTCCTTGTCGGCACCGGCCGCCATCTGGTCGGCGAGGCGGGCCTCGAGATGGCGCACGCGGCTTTCCTCGCGCGACAGCCGCAATTCCATCTCCCGCGCCCGCGCGGCTTCCGCCTTCACCTGCAGCCGCAGGGTCTCGCGCTCGTCGCGCAGGCCGGCGATGCGGCTCTTCAGGCTGTCGACCTCGGTCTCGCGCGCGGCGAGATCGATCTTCAGCCCGTCGACCTCGCCCGACACGGCGTCGAGCTGGCGCAGCAGCGTGCGGCCTTCCTCGGCCTTGTCGAGCCCGGTCTGCTCGGCGGCTGCGAGCGCCGATTTCAGGCGCTCGACGCGGCCTTCGAAATCGCGGATCGAGGTGCGGAAATCCTGCGCCTCGACATTCATGTCGGCGATCTGTCCCTGGAGCTCGGCATTTTCGGCTTCGAGCCGCTTGCGGTCGCGAATGGCGGTCTCGGCGTCGAGCATCAGCGCGACGCCGCGCTCGCGCTCGCGCTTCAGCGCCTGGGACTGGCGGGCGTTCTCGGCGGCAAAGCCGGCGCGGATCGCGTCCTGGCCGGCGCGGATCTCCTTCGCGGTCAGCGGCACGGTCGCCTTCAGGCGTTCCTCGGCGAAGCGGACGATGCGCCGGTAGATCGCCGGCGCCACCAGCATGCCCAACAGCGCTGCCGTCAGGAATCCCAGTGTGAATAGGAGCGCATACGCGATCACGGGGCGTCATCTCCGATTGAGCGCCGGCATCGGCCGGGGCGGGCGCCTTCATCTTCCCGTGACTGTCTAACCATGCGTCCGGCCGCACCGCAAGCGCGGCCCGTTCGAAATCATCCGTTAAGCCTAACGGACGAAAGAAAGAAGCACGAAGCGCCGGCTGGAACGGTTCGTCAGAACGGGTTCCAGGTCGGCCGTTCGGTGAGCTTCAGATAGCCGACATTGAGACCGAGCCGGGCGCCGAGCCCGGTGCGGATCGGCACGACGATGATGCGCTCGTCGGTCAGGACCGTCATGCCGACGCCGGCGACGACATAGGCCGATCCGCTGACGCCGCCGAGCCGCTTGTAGAGGTCGGCAACGCTCGGCAGGTTGTAGACCAGCATCATCGTGCGGCTGCCCTGGCCGCCGACGTCGAGGCCGAGCGAGGGGCCTTGCCAGTAGACCGAATGCTGCCCGGCATTCTTCGTGTGCAGCTGGCCTTCGCCGTAGGTGAGGCCGGCGACGAAGGCGCCCGAGCCCTCCTGGCCGAGGATGTAGCCGTTCGGCAGGCCGTAATTCTGGAAGGCGCGCTCGACCACCTTCGCAAGCCCCCCGGAGGTCGTGCCGAAGAAGGAATGGCCGGTGTCGATGATTTCCTGCATCGTGTATTCCTGGGCGTCCGCATCGCGCTGCGGCAGCACGGACAGGAACACGGCAAGGACAAGCGCGGCTGCGAGGCGTGCGGCATGCACCCGGTTCAGGAATGGCGCCATCGTCTCCTCCATCGGCTGATTGATATGGCCATTTCGCCTGCGCCGCACTCTGGACCGATCGTCTTAACAATCGGTTTACCACGTGTGGTGTCTTTATGGCGGGATGGATTGCCATGCAAAGGCCGGATCGCCGATGCAGGAAAAAGGTCGTCGCCTCGCTTCCTTGGCGATGCCCGCGCAACCTTCGTCCGTCAGGATGGCCGGCGGGGGACATGCAAGGCGAGGAGACGGGCTTTCCGTAGGGATGGCGGGAACGGCATTCAGGCAGAGCGGTCGCGATGGCGACAGGAACACGAGATCTTGAGGACTGACATGGCGAAGAACCCGAATCTGACGTTGACCGGCCCCGATCTGGCGGCACTCCTGTGCAGCCGCGTCTGCCACGACATCATCTCGCCGGTCGGCGCGATCAACAACGGCCTCGAACTGCTCGACGAGGGCGGCTCGGATGCCGATGCGATGGACCTGATCCGCACCAGCGCGCTGAACGCCGCCGTACGGCTGAAGTTCGCCCGCCTCGCCTTCGGCGCCTCCGGCTCCGTCGGCGCGTCGATCGATACCGGCGAGGCGGAGAAATGCGCCCGCGATTTCGCCGCCAGCGACAAGAAGACCGAGGTGACATGGACCGGTCCGCGCGCGATCATCGCCAAGAACCGGGTCAAGCTGCTGCTCAACATGTTCCTCATCGCCTATGGCGCGATCCCGCGCGGCGGCGTGCTCGACGTCGTGCTTGAAAATCCGGAATATGACGCCCTTTTCACCGTCACGGTGAAGGGACGGATGATGCGGGTGCCGCAGAAGCTGACGGAACTCCTGAACGGCACGGTCGAGGAGGCGATCGACGCCCATTCGATCCAGCCCTATTACACGGTCCTTCTCGCGGAAGAGGCCGGCATGGTGCTCGACGTGGTCGGCACGCCGGAGAACATCGTGTTCAGCGCCCGGGTCACGGACTGAGGACAACCGAAAAGCGGTTGCCGCGTGTGCCGGGTAACGGATTGTTTGCCAAACATCTCTACACTTGTTGCGTGGGGCCCGGTTTGCCCCGAGGCTTGAGTGTGTGATGGAGTTGACGATGCCGCGCTTGATGATTGCCGACAATTCCGACGTGGTCCGGAAGGTCGGAAAGCGAATCCTCACCGGGATGGGCTTTCTGGTGCTCGAGGCGACCAACGGCCTCGAGGCGCTCGCCCGCTGCCATGCGGAAATGCCGCATGTGCTGATCGTCGATGCCGGGCTCGACGGTGCGCTCGACCTGATCGCCAATGTGCGCAACATGCCGGAAGGCAAGTCGGTTCGCATCTATTACTGCGTCGTCGAGGCGGATCTGAAGAAGATGATGATCGGCAAGCGTGCCGGTGCCGACGATTTCCTGCTGAAGCCTTTCGACCGCAAGATCCTGACCAGCGTCTTCGCCAACCTGTCGCTCGCCGCCTGACCGCCGGTGTCCGGGCGCCGGAGCGGCGCCCGCGCGGCCTGGAGCGGCCCTTCTCCCATATTTCCCGAGACATCCCTCGTCCGACCGCCGTGCCGCTCAATCCGGCTCATTGCGGCTGATTCCGTCGTCCTTCTCGTTACGGGGCAGCGCATGGATCGGCCAGGAGATGGCTCGGTGCGGCACGCATGACGCAAAAAGGCCCGCGCGAGCGGGCCCAGGAAGCGGAGCGGACAAAGGTCTGGGAGGATCTTACGCCGTTTCGAGCATGTCGCCGGTGTCCGGCTCGCGCAGCACGTAGCCACGGCCCCAGACGGTCTCGATGTAGTTGGCACCGCCGGCGGCGTTTGCGAGCTTCTTGCGCAGCTTGCAGATGAAGACGTCGATGATCTTCAGTTCGGGCTCGTCCATGCCGCCGTAAAGGTGGTTCAGGAACATTTCCTTGGTGAGCGTCGTGCCCTTGCGCAGCGAGAGCAGCTCGAGCATCTGGTATTCCTTGCCCGTCAGGTGCACGCGCTGGCCGCCAACTTCGACGGTCTTGGCGTCGAGATTGACGATCAGCTCGCCGGTGGCGATGATCGACTGGGCATGGCCCTTC
The DNA here is from genome assembly GCF_041928815.1 of Ensifer soli. NCBI lineage: Bacteria > Pseudomonadati > Pseudomonadota > Alphaproteobacteria > Hyphomicrobiales > Rhizobiaceae > Ensifer > Ensifer soli. The sequence continues at coordinate 7,650 of NZ_JBHFEI010000030.1, forward strand.
GAGCGGCGCACGATCGCGTGGATGCGGGCCACGAGCTCGTCCTTGTGGAAGGGTTTCGTCATGTAGTCGTCGGCGCCGAAGCCGAGGCCCCGCACCTTGTCCTCGATGCCCGCCATGCCGGAAAGGATAAGGATCGGCGTCTTCACCTTGGAAAGGCGCAGCGTGCGCAGCACTTCGTAACCCGACATGTCCGGCAGATTGAGATCGAGCAGGATGATATCGTAGTCGTACAGCTTTCCGAGGTCCACACCTTCCTCGCCGAGATCGGTCGTGTAGACGTTGAAGCTCTCGGACTTGAGCATCAGTTCGATGCTCTGCGCCGTCGCGCTATCATCTTCGATCAGTAGAACCCGCATATCTTTCCCCTTTTCCGCCGCTGAAAGGTCGCTTCGGCCCCAACGCGATACGGATCCAGTCGTTGCTTGAACTGGAGGCTAGCAGCAAATGGTTAACAAATTCTGATTCCCTCTGGCAAGGGCTGTCCGAATTGTTAAAAATTTTATGCAGACTCCTGATTTTTCATGCGAATCTGAAATCGGGAACCTCATGTTCAACCTGAGGATAACCCGGTAACCGATTCATTGGACTCGACAATGGCGGGCTGTTCAAATTTGGTTTTCGCCATTTACCCCGCCTTAAATGATCGACCCTATGATTAACCATGCCCGTAAACGAAAGGTTACCAGCGGTAGGCATTTGTTAAGATCGCGGGAAATTTTTCGCGGACGGGTGAGTGACGGTCCGGGATCCCGGACCGTATTGCAACAGGGTTCTCGCATCGCGGGAGTATTGCGTATGAAGCAACGTGAGAGCCTCGTTCGCCTGAAGGAATTTCAGGTGAAGGAGAAACGGCGTCAGTTGAGCCAGCTTCAATTGATGATGTCGGAATTCGAGCGGATGGCGAAGGATCTGGAAGGCCAGATCGCCTTTGAAGAAAAGAAGTCGGGCATTTCAGATCCGTCGCATTTCGCCTATCCGACCTTCGCCAAGGCGGCACGCCAGCGGGCGGACAATTTGCAGGTTTCGATCCGCGAATTGAAGGTCCAGCAGGATGCCGCCGAGATCGCGCTTGAGGAAGCGCAGGCGGAGCATCAGAAGGCGGCCGCGATCGAGGAACGCGATATTCGTATCCGCGCCTGAGACCGCGAGACTGGCACCGACGCTACCCGGCGTTGGACATCGTCCCTATCCCCGTGTGAAGGTTTCAGAGCCTTTGCACGGGGATTTCGGCATTTGCCCGGTAGGCCGCGTCACCCCTGGATGACGTCGCTCCATTCCGGGTGGCGCCTGGCCTGGGCCCGCATGAAGGGGCAGAGCGGTATGATCTTCCAGCCGCCTTCCCGCGCGGCGGCGATCGCATGGGCGGCAAGCGCCTGGCCGACACCCTTGCCGCGCAACGCGTCCGGAACGCCGGTATGGTCGATGATGATCAGCGAGGGCGACGTCCGGGAATAGGTCATCTCGGCCTCGTGGCCCTCGACCGTCGTCGTGTAGCGGCCATGCGCGCCGGTCTCGTTCGTCACAATGTCCATCGACCTTCATCCTTCCCTGAAGCGGCCGCGTCTCGACCGCCGGCGGGATCATGTCAGCCGGCGGCGGAGAAGGCTACCGCCAAAAAGCAAACCGGCCCTTCTGGGGCCGGGAGGTCTTGTCGTCAATGGGGGGAAGCGGTTCGCCTCAGTGGCGATACTGCTGGATCCGCGTTGTGCGCAGTCCGGCAAGCCCGTGGTCTGCGATCGACGATTGCCACGAGAGGAATTCCTCGACGGTCAGCGTATAGCGTTCACAGGCCTCTTCAAGGCTCAGCAGGCCGCCGCGGACCGCGGCCACGACTTCGGCCTTGCGGCGGATGACCCAGCGTCTCGTGTTCGCGGGCGGAAGATCGGCAATCGTCAGGGGGCTGCCGTCCGGGCCTATGACGTATTTTACACGGGGTCGCATCACTTCGGTCATCGGACTCTCTACACACTCAAGACCATATTGTGGCGAAGCGTACAGACCCAGATTTAACATTTGCCTAAGCCGCGAGTAACAATTTTCTCATCATTTGAGGGACTTCGCCGGGGCTGTTGATCCCCCGTTCCCGCGGCTCCGGCGCCGTGCGCCAAGGCTGCGACCGCCGCCCCGGCCGCATGGGAGCCATGCAAAGCTGAGGCTTCATTCGCGTGCAAATGATGCATATATCGGCAGCCATGACGAGGTCGGCGTCGAAAGACGCTGCCGGATACCTCCCAGACGCATGCCCATGACAGCGACGCCACATTCGTGGCGCGCGTTTTTCGTCGTTGCAAGGCAGGGCCACCCGCGGGCGAAGCCGTCGTTTTCCTGTTTCGGAAGATGCGGCGTTTCGGCCGGACGCGGATGGCCGCGATGCTTGCGAAGGCGGAGCCGAGCAGGGGCAGGGCGCCGGAAAATCCGGCTTGCTGTGGTCTTCTTGGCGCCGGCGATCGCCGGGCACGGGGTGGGAAAATGACGGACAGGACAGAACGTGCCTCCATCGAGGGGGCGCGCCGCGAGGTGTTTGAACCGGCGCCGCGGGCAGGCGCCCCGACGGAATACGAGGCGCTGCGGCTGATCCGCCAGATGGCGCAGGACGCAGGCTATGCCGGGTTTCTCGTCGCCCGCATGCCTTTCGGCGCCGACACGGATTTTGCCGAACGGCTGGTGATCAGTTCCTGGCCGGCCGATCTCGTCCATGCCTATCACCAGTCCGGCCAGTTTGCCGCAAGCGCGCTCGTGCGGCGGCTGCGGACGACGAAGATCCCCGTCTTCGCCGAGGCGGCCCTCATGCATGGCGATCCGGCTGAGGCCGGGGCGTTGGCGGAGCGGTTCCGCGCCGAGGGTTTTATTCAGCATTGCGCGATGCTGCTTCACAGCACGCTCGGCGAGCCCTTCCTCTTCCTGCTGTCCGGCCGTCGTGCCGCGCCGGAAGCGGCCGAACTGGCCGGGCTCTATCTCCACGTCATTCGCCTTTTCGAATATCTCGAAGGCACGTTCGAGAAAGCGACACGCGACGGCGACGCGCTCTCGGCCCGCGAGATCGAATGTCTGCGCTGGGCGGCGGCCGGCAAGAGCAGCGACGAGATCGCCATCATCCTCGGCATTTCCGGCTATACGGTCGCAAGCTATTTCAAGAGCGCGGCGCGCAAGCTCGACGCGGTCAACCGCATGCAGGCGATCGCCCGCGCCATCCGTCTGCGTCTGTTCTGAAGGGCGCGGTCGGCCGAGCACCGGCACCGGTTGGCGCACTCTTCGCGTGAGATATGCCGAGGCTTGCGGCGGCTGCGCCCGATTTCTATATGCGGACGCCGGGGTGACGGGACGGAAACCGGTTGGTCGGCCTGGACAAAACGGCTATGATGAGCACGACCGCCGCGCAAAAGGGATGACAGACGCGTGAACAGCCTCGATTTTGACCGCAAGCCCGGTGAGACGCGCGTCGTCGTGGCGATGTCGGGCGGCGTCGACAGTTCCGTCGTCGCCGGGCTCCTGAAGCGCGAGGGCTATGACGTTCTCGGCATCACGCTGCAGCTCTACGACCATGGTGCCGCCGTGCATCGCGCCGGTTCCTGCTGCGCCGGCCAGGACATCGACGATGCGCGCCGGGTCTGCGAGACGCTCGGCATCCCGCACTATGTCCTCGATTACGAACAGCGTTTCCGCGAGACGGTGATCAATCCCTTTGCCGAAAGCTATGTCGCCGGCGAGACGCCGATCCCGTGCGTGGCGTGCAACCAGACGGTCAAGTTCGCCGATCTGCTCGAGACGGCGCGCGAGCTTGGCGCCGATGCGCTGGCGACCGGCCACTATATCCGTTCGCGCGCCCACCCGCTGCCGGGCCGCCCGGGCCACCGCGCGCTCTACCGGCCGGAAGACGGGGACCGCGACCAGAGCTATTTTCTTTTTGCCACGACCCAGGAGCAGATCGACTATCTGCGCTTTCCGCTCGGCCACCTGACCAAGGCCGAGACGCGGCGACTCGCCGCCGAGATGGGCCTGGCGATCGCCGCCAAGGCCGACAGTCAAGACATCTGTTTCGTGCCCCAGGGGAAATACAGCGACATCGTTTCGCGGCTGAAGCCCGAGGCCGCCCTTGCGGGCGAAATCGTCCACATCGACGGCCGCCTGCTCGGCCGTCACGAGGGGATCCTGCATTATACGATCGGCCAGCGGCGCGGCATCGGGGTCGCGACCGGCGAGCCTCTTTACGTCGTCTATCTCGATGCCCGCTCGCGCCGCGTCGTCGTCGGCCCGCGCGAGGCGCTGGAGACGCGCCGCCTCTATCTGCGAGACGTCAACTGGCTCGGCGACGAGGAACTGTCGCGCGTTGCCGCCGGGGGTTTCGACTGTTTCGCCAAGGTGCGCTCCACCCGTCAGCCAGCCCCGGCGCGGCTTCACGCGGACGAGGGCGGCATCTATGTCGACCTCAGGGAGGGCGAGGCCGGCGTGGCTCCCGGGCAGGCCTGCGCGCTCTATTCGGCGCCGGGCGAGAACGCGCGCGTCCTTGGCGGCGGCTTCATTCGGAATTCGCAGCGCGCCGCGGCGGCGGAAGCCGCCCTTCGCGACCTCCTCAGCCGTCCGGCGGCCTGACCTCAAGCACCACGGCCGGGCAGCACGCACAATTCGGAATTTCGGCGCCTGCCCTGCTTGACACGGCTCGGACCGGCGCACTATAAGCCCGGCACCAACGCGAGGGCATTAGAAAGATGATCGCCTCAAGCGTCGTGGCGGGGTAGCTCAGGTGGTTAGAGCAGCGGAATCATAATCCGCGTGTCGGGGGTTCGAGTCCCTCTCCCGCTACCAAAAATTCACAAATAAAATCAATAGCTTAGCTTTTAAAGTCTTGGTGTTTTCCTGTTGCATCCTGTTGCAACGAATTACCAATGATTTCAATGGGTGTCGTCGTGTTGCAAATCAGTCCATGCAACACGGATGCAACACGTTTCCGATGGGAATCACCGTTCCGACCTGACCGAGCAGGAACGCGCTGACCACAGGGAAGAGTGGATCCGGCTAAGGGCGGGGAAAATTGGTCAACTTGACCAATTTTCTAAGGTAGGTGCTGGACGAGGCAACGAAGGCGGCCTTTCCCTCGCGGTCCGCGAGATGCCGAAGCTCGATGGGAAGTCGGATGAGGCAAAACGGTCCGAACTGCGCCGCAGCCTGACGATCGCCGTCAAGCCCGTCCGATCCGAAGTGCTTGAACGGGTCGCAAGTGGTGAGAAGGTGACAGCAAAGGAGACCGAGGCCTTTCCCTAGCATCCCCATCAATCCCGCAACAACACCAGCTTGTCGTCGGCAAGGGGCCGCTGCAGCGCCTTGGCTTCGCTCCACGGTGCGGTCAGCCAGGTTTCAATCTCGTCCGGCTCGGTGAGAAGAACCGGCATGGCCTTGGGATGGATCGGCTTGACCACGGCATTCGGATCGCAGGTCAGGAAAGCATAGAGATCGACGGTGATCTCCCCTTCCTTCACCTTTCGGACGCTCGTCCAGTCTCGCACCCAGATTCCCGCGAAGAACATCAGCGGTTCGCCTTCGTCACGCGCAAACCAGGCGTTCGGCGTCCGGCCGCCTTCAGCCTTGCTTGCCGGATCCGGCTCGGCAAAGCGCGTCACAGGCACGACGCAACGGTTCGCGACCCCCAGCCATCGCTTCCAATGCTTCGACGCAGTGTTGCGGACGTTGGTCGTGCCGCCATCCGGCTCCATGCGCAGGAGATGGTCGAAGTCGACCTCCTTGCCCTTCGCGCGCAGTTTGTCGGCACGCTTCGTGGCCGCGTCGAACTGCGCCTTGCTGGACGATGGCAACCCCCACCGCACCATCGCCATTTCCTGCCCAGCGTCGGTATTGCGGACGATCGGCCCCATCCGGTCTGGATAGACGTCTATCGACGGCTCGAGGTTGCCGAGGCTATCTTTGACGCCAGGGAACAGGCTGCGGATAGCTTCCTGCGCCGTCGTGACATTGTAGAGGTTGCACATCGCTATCCGCCCTTCACATCCTGCCAGATCGGCACCCGCCGTGTCTTGACCTCGACCAACCGGCGGATGACCATCGTCTGCCGCTCTTCGGCCGATGGCAAGAGCGTCTTCGCGGCGAGATAATCCTTGCTGCCGCAACCCTCGCAACGCATGCGCTGTTCAACGTCGCGAACCTCAATGTCCCCGAGGAGCGTCGCCAGGTCGCCACACATATAAGTCCGCGTCACCCGACAGCGCTTGCAGGTAACCCGCACCAGTTGCCCGATCTCGGCGGCCTTACGCAGTGTCCATAGGCGGGCGTGCCGATAGGGATGCACGAGGCCGCGCCGGTATTCTTCAGGCATCACGGTCTGGAGTAGGACGCCAGCCGCGAGTGAAGCCGCAGCTCATGGCGATTTCAGCCAGCGCCAACTGCTGGCGAAGGTGGCGGCAGTCTTCGATCAGGGTGCCGATTGTCGCCCGCGCATCGCCCCCATGCCAGGCGATGGCCGTATCAATCTCGTCGACATTGGTCACGGGTTCGCGATCGGCGCGCATAGCCATTCTCCTTCAGGGGTGCGGGACAAGGCGCCTCATGCGCGGTGATGTTCCTATTATGTTCCGGCAAAAGAAGGAGTCAATGGGGCTCTGAAAGGTGGCTGTGGATTGGATTTGTCGGTGTCGCCCGCGACGACCAACTGGAGATCATCCTGCCGCGGCAGAAAGAGCTCTACCAGTTGGCGCATCCGGAGACGAAGAGAGGTGGGGATCGCGGCAACCAATACACAGGCGGCAAGAAGGTGGCAGATGGCCAATTTGGCCATCTGCCAGATGACGACAAAAAGCCCGACGCCTTTCACAAAGAGCGCGCAAAGGCCACGGGAAGGAGCCCTTCTGCCGTCCATAGGCTTACACGAAACGGCGAACAGCTCGGCGAGATCGTGCTGGGGAAGATCAGGGGGACGTCGCCCGCGCCGATCTCGGCCCCGCAGACGAGCGTCATCACCTGCTTCGACACGAGGAACTGGTGGAGCGGATCAAGCGGGAAGCGGGGCATCAAGAGACTGTCGTTGGTGGAAAAAGTTTTTCCACCAACGATCTTAGGAAGGACGGCAGGCGCAAGGGCCCGCAGCATGAGAAGCAATTCGCCGCAGAACTGTCCGATTTGACTGGTGACAGCAAGCGCATCATCAACAAGAAGCTTGCCGCTCACGAGACCAGTGGCGGCTCTTCGTCTGAGAAAAACGACCGGATGCCCTCCTTGGCGACAGTCGCAAGGAACTCGTCGAAGGCCTCGCGATCGGTTGCAAACCCCTCCTCCCATTCGGTCACGTCTTCATCCTCGGTGATCACCATCATCCGCCAGTCCAGATTCGTTCCGGCCGGGCGCGAGATGTCGACGAGCACGGTTACGCCGTCCTCGGTGAACTCGCCGGAAAGCTCCGAGTAGTCGACGTCAGGTTCTTCGGTCATTGGGTGTCCTTCAGTCGCACACCGCCATCGATGAATTCCACGCCCGCCGCTTCCAGGGCGGTGCGGATGGCTGCGAGGGTTCGAGGCTTAAGTTCCTCGCCACGCTCAAGGCGTGTCAGCGTGTTGGTAGATACCTGAGCCGCTTCTGCGATCTCGCGCACCCCTATCTGGAGAGCAGCGCGAGCCATGCGGCATTGTGCAGGCGATAAAATCGCTTCCATGTATGAAAATCGCCTTGACGTAGCGAATAAGGATGGTATTCTCCACACCGTAGCGAAAACGCAACGCAATAGCAAGGATCCCGCCGCCAATGCGAACCCAGAGCCATGCCATCAAACCGGACAGAATTGCCCTGCCGAGACGCCTCGTTCCGAGAACGCCGCAGTGCGTGCTCGACCTTCTGCGCCAGCTCAACAATCCGCCCCCGACGCGGTTTGCCGTCGGAGACATGATCACGTATGTCGGCACGGACGGCTTCCGCCGGTGCGTTACCATCCTTGGCCTAGATGGTGGCAACAACGCCGATGTCATGGTCTATGACGGCACTCCGAACTACGCCTTTATCACCATCGAGGAACTATCCTGCCTCCGGATCATCGAGATCACCTGCATGTCGCTCGCAGATGTCGACATGTATCGTCGGTTCCTTGACCTACCGCCGCTCGACATCGAACTCGAGGCGGCGCGCTCTTAGCCGCCCTACAACCGCCCGCACAGCCCCGCTGACGCGCATCAGTGCCAAAGCGGCACTTTACAGCCACCACACGCCAACGGCCGCCCACGGCCTTCCTGACCCGCTCCGCATGGCGGGCACCTGCCGGCGTGCGCCTTCGGGCGGCACCCGGCTCTTCCTTACCGCGCCCTTATGGGTTGGGGCGCGCTCGCCGTCGGCCGGTCTCCTCAACGGCCGGCGGCACCTCTTCCGCCACCACAGCACTGCCAGAAGCCTCGCCGGATTCACCAACCGGCGGGGTTTTTAGTGTTGGACCAGCAGTAGTGAGGTTACACTCGAAATGCATCTAGACAACCGAAGACGCCTCGGAGAAAATTCATTGATCTCAGAGGAAATTAAGATGCGCTATACAAAATTTCGGATTCAAAATTTTAAGGGTATCAAGGACACGACAATTGACCTGGACTCAAACGGAGATGCTTCGATCTTTCCATTAGTCGGCCTCAATGAAAGCGGAAAGACAACGATCCTTGAGGCAATATACAGCTTCTCGCCAGATTACAGCAGCATCAGGCTTTTTGGCGATCGCGTTGACACAGTTGAAGACAACGTTCCACGCCATCTGCTGGCCAGCTTCACAGGTATAGTTAGTATCTCGGCGACTTTGCGACTGGACAATACAGACCGCACAAAGATAATAGCCTCAAACCAAGATGAAGGAATGACGCTAGATATCATTCCCGATGAGGTTACGCTCACTCGCTGCCATCATTTCGTGAACGGAAATAACGTTTCAAAAGAAAATTTAGTCGATTCATATCCTAGAATTAAAACGAAAGGAAATAAAAAATTTCGCGAACCAAGCAAAGAAGAAAAAGATTCTATCTGGCATAACTATTACGCCGAAACTCCAGATATAGCATATTATCCGACGTTTGTATTTGACTTTCCGAAGAAAATTTATCTTAGCGGTGAATTTGGTCGAAAAGATAATCTATATAGACAAGTTTTCCAAGATATATTAGACCAAGACGGCCAAGGATATAGTATAGAGCAATCCATTGTCCAACGTGTTCAAAATGTAGAATTTGAGGTGCCGTGGCTATCATTTCTATCCTCGTGGTCATCACACAGGGATAAAGATAAGATCCAGCAGGTAATGGACCGAGCAGGCGCGACCGTTACTAAGTTAGTATTGGGGAGGTGGAATGAAATATTTGGAGAAAAGCCCGCCGGAAAGGAGATTGTTATAAGCTACGAAATTTCCGAAGGGGAGAAGAAGAATTCAGCAGGTGTACTCGAAAAAATAAATAAACACAACGTTTTTATTAAATTTAATATTAGAGATGGAACTCGACGATTCGAAATTAATGACAGGTCATTGGGATTCCGTTGGTTTTTCGCCTTTATGCTATTTACGCAATTCCGTGTCGCTAGAAAAAGAACGAATTCTGTCCTGTTCCTGTTTGACGAGCCGGCTGCAAATCTACATGCAGCCGCTCAGCAAAAACTCATAGAAAGCTTTCCAGCGATTGCAAAAAATCAGAATATGCTTATATATACCACTCATTCTCACTATATGATTGAACCAAAATGGCTTGAGCAAACCTTTATTATTACAAATAGAGCGGATGCTCCCCCAGCATCTATAATGGATGCGGTTTCCCTGGACGACGAATCTCTTGATGTGCGCGCCACAAAGTATAGGTCATTTGTCAACGACCATCCCAGTAAAACAAGCTATTTTCAACCAATACTTGACCGTCTTGATGTAGTTCCCTCTCGTTTCGACATCGCTAGGCAATCTGTTATAATGGAAGGAAAGTCCGATTATTACATTTTGAGATATGCCTCTTCGCTTCTACGCCGTGCAGATTTGCCATTGGTTCCCGCAATGGGAGCCGGGACACTCGATTCGTTAATTTCAATACATTTAGGTTGGGGCTTAAATTACTTGTTTGTCTTGGATTCTGATAAGCAAGGTCGCGTTGAAAGAGAAAGATACATTTCAACGCTTGCGGTCCGTCCAGGAGATATCGTTTGCTTAGACACCTTGGTTGAAGGGCTAAAAGAAATCGAGAATCTTCTTGATGAACCTGCACTTGATATAATTAAATCTGCGATCAATAGCACTGACGCGCCAACAAAAAATCAGATTCGACGATTTTTTCAAGAGCGCTTGGCATCAGAGAATATCGTCGATTTGTCTCCGGAGTTTAGAACGAATGCGATCCGATTGTTAGAAGCTATTCACTCACGTCTTATCGATACCGAACGGCGATAGTTATCACATAATCGCCGTTGCTACAGGTTAGCTCAAGAGAGTGTTCTGACGGACATGACTACCCCGTCATCGCCAGATCCAGCGGCTCGTCGCTCAACTGCCCAAACGGCTCGATCACGATCACCCCGCCTTCGCGAACCGTGACTGCCGTTACACGGCCACCCACCGCTGGTTCGATCCTCGCCTGTTCAGCGACGAGGCGCATCATTGCGGCGATGGCGCCATCGCCCTGTAAGGCGTCGACGAATCCACCCTTCGTTGCCGGCGTGACAAGCACATGAGGAATGTCGACAACCTCGAAGGGTTTTGCGCCGTGCTTGTCGTGTGTTGATAACGTGAATGCCTGCGACCCGTCGTCCCATCCGATAACGAAGATGTCGACATCGCCGACGGGTTCTTTCGTCCGAAGCTGATTAAAAAACAGCCGGCCAAAATCCTCAAATGTCCGGCGCAGATGAGCGAAGTCCCGCGCCTCTGAGACGGTCATGCGACACACAAGGTCTAGCGCCTTCATCGGGCCTCGCGTTGCGATGACTGCGCTCAGATGCGGGATGGGTGCGAACTTGGTCCAGTTGCCGAGGTTGCCGGCTCCATCGGCGGTAATCTTCGTATCGGTCAGCATCGTAACGACGTTGTCGAGGCGGAGTATGTTTACCATAGTCATCGGATGATGATTCCCTTCGTGATTGATGTTGTAGCGATTGCCGAGGCCGTGCCGGCGAAAGCCGTGAGCGTGGCACCCGTGAGGCTCAGGCTTGTTCCAACGGACAGAAATAGCGGCGTGAAGATGGGGTCCGCCACAATGGGCGCGGCGAGCCGGTGATGGCCGTCGGGGTTTAGTGGCCTCGCGATGTATCTCACGCCGCCACCCTTTCCGGCACGATCCGCTCACCGATCGTGTCCGGCCAGGTCCGCAGCCTTTCGGTCGTGACGCCGTCTTGCCTGATGACTGTCAAATCGACATGACCGCCGACGCAGTGCCATTCGACTGCACGACCGTCCGCGCCGGCACCCCGATGCGACCGAAAGATCTCGAGAAGGTCGGCGCCGACACGGCGCACCCATGCGTCAGGCCTTTCGCCAGGCCGCGCCGCCACCCAGGAAGGTGGATCGAAGTCCTCAGATAGAGGCACGCCGAAGAAAAGCGCCTCCGGCACCGTCAACGTAAAGGGCTCTACGTCTTTGTGGCGGTCGGTCCAAAACACACGATGGAGCGCACCGATCGTCGGTGACCAGCCGGCAATGACAACTTCTAGAGCAGATTCGACTTATTCCGGGTCATATCCTGCGGCCTCGAAATAGTGTCGGCATTCCTTTGGCGTGAAGGCGG
>NZ_JBHFEI010000031.1:0-16197 GCF_041928815.1 Ensifer soli
CCGCCTTCACGCCAAAGGAATGCCGACACTATTTCGAGGCCGCAGGATATGACCCGGAATAAGTCGAATCTGCTCTAGTGTTTATCTCCTCGGCAACTCGGAACATTCCCATGGCATCAGCTATACATTGTTGAGCCTCAACGCCCATCGCGCCGGGATCATCGCGCAGTCGATCGCGCCGGCGATCGATATCGACGCGCCTTCACTGATTGCGTCCTGACAAGGCTTGCCATTTTATGGAAGGGACGGACAGAAAGATGAGACCGGCTGCAGTTTGACCGGTTTTCGCTGTCTTTGAAGCACCGGTTTGCTTGCTGCCACGGGGCGAAGCTGCTAGCGTCCGCTCATGTCTGTGGAGTTGCTTATACGCGGCCTCACTGATCAGAACCCATTGGTCCATTCTCTGCGTCCGATAGACATAATGCGCCATGGCTGGCTTTCGAGCTTTCGCCATTCATCACAGCAATGATCGACGATGTCGTCGAAGGATTTGAAGACCCGGTTGGAGAGCCAGTTCTGGCGCATGAACTGCCAAAGGTTTTCGACGGGGTTGAGTTCCGGTGGCTTCGGCGGCAATGGCAGGATGGTGATATTGCCGGGGACGACGAGAGTGTTGGACATGTGCCAGCCAGCTTGATCCATGATGAGGATAGCCTGCGCACCGTCATCGACATGGCGGGAGATTTCGGTCAGATGCTGGGTCATTGCATATGTGTCACACCATGGCATGACCAGTGCCGCCGCTTTGCCGAGCTTCGGGCAGATTGCACCGAAGATATAGGCCGACCTTGTTCGCTGGTCGTGCGGTGCTGCAGGCCGTGTTCCGCGCCGGGCCCAGCGGCGTGTGATCTTGTTCTTCTGCCCAACCCGGGCCTCATCCTGAAACCAAATCTCTATCCGTTTTCCTTGGGCTGATCCGGCGACGATTTCTGCCACAGCGGCGGGGAAACTTTTTTAAAACTCTCAATGGCTTGAGGGGCCTGAGCGTAATGTTTGGGTCGGGCAGCCAGCTTGCGATAGCCCATAGCCCGCACTTCGCGGCTCAGCGTTTGCTCGCTTACCGAGACGCGGAACTCCTGCCAAATCCATTGCGCCAGATCGCACAGACGCCAACGGACGACACCGTCGAGATAGGGCGTCGGTCCACGCTCGATGGCCTGCGCCAGAGCCGCACGCTGCCGGTCGTCTAACCGAGACTGCTGGCCAGGAGCCTTGCCATTAACTAGGCCCTGAGGGCCGCGCTCTTTGAAACGTATCACCCAATCCCGAACGATCTGCAGCGTCACATTGCCGAGGCGGGCGGCATCTGAACGCGAACCTCCATCGTAGATCGACGCAAGTGCCAACAACCGTCGCACCTGATCTGCGTCCTTCGTCTGCCGCGCCAGACGCCGCAGGCCTTCTCCATCAAAATCTTCCCGTAACGATATCCCTGGGCGCATCGCAGACCTCCGATTTCCGCCAGAGATTCAGATTCATCGCCTCTTGGGAAGTCAAAGAGTCTAGGTCAGCGAGGCTGCGTATCAGTTCCGCGTGGAAACCAACACCGCATACGTTGGTTTGCAGAATTTATAACTTGTCGAGTTGCAATTCGGCGCGGTTATTACAACTATAACGGGAATTGAAATTCACATAACTCGGAAATATGTGAACATGTTATCGGCATGCCGAATACCGCGACAACGGCACCGGATCTCATAAACCCAATGCATTCAAATATTTGCACGATTGCTTTGGGGTGCCGCAGGTTCTAATCCGTTCAAGAGCTTTAGAAACGCATTAGAGGAAGTTGAACCAACCCGCCTCTCCGAAGGCGTACTCTTGAATTTTTCATCATTTCCTGTAAATTGATATCAACACCATCAAGCCTCTCGGTCTGATATCAATGCCGGCAGTCACCATTCGCAATCTCTCTGAAGAGACACATCGCGCCTTGCGGGTGCGCGCGGCTCATCACGGCCGTAGCACTGAAGCCGAGATCCGCGACATTCTTGAGGCTGCGGTTCGTCCGGACGAACGCGTAAAGCTTGGTTCGCTGTTGGCCGCCATGGGCCGTGACGCCGACCTTTCCAACAGTGACGTCGACAGCCTCCGGCAAAATCGCGACCAAACGCCTGCCGAGCCGATGACGTTTGAATGATCCTGCTGGACACCAATGTGATCTCCGAGCCATGGAAACCGGCTCCGGAACCCACCGTAGTCGCGTGGCTGGATGCCCAGACGGTCGAGACCCTGTTCATCTCTGCGATCACGATCGCCGAGCTTCGCTTCGGCATCGCGGCCATGCCGTCCGGAAAACGGCAGACGACGCTTCGGGATCGCCTTGAAGCAGATGTTCTACCTCTTTTCTCTGGACGTATTCTGCCTTTCGACCTTGCAACGTCGCTTGCCTATTCGAACCTGATGGCACGCGCCAGACTGTCAGGAAAGGCGATCGGCAAGGCAGACGGCTACATTGCAGCCACGGCATTGGCCAATGGTTTCGCGGTCGCAACGCGCGACGCAAGCCCGTTCGAAGCCGCAGGATTGAATGTGATCAATCCCTGGCCGCCATGATCGTGGCATCCCCTTTACCAACTTCGATGTGCGCCAGTTCGCGGGTGGGGACAGAATATTGCGATCTCCGAACAATACAACCAACGACTTAGCTCGTTAGCGCAAATTGTCGCCATCATCGAGACCGGTGTTTGTTTCTCTCATCTCATCCGCCCCGACCGCAATGTAGTAATCGGCATCTGGCCGTTTGTGGCTGACGAGCAGGAGCTGCGAGATCCGCTCGCCGAGGCTGCGCAGCACGTCTGCCGTTCTGTTGGACCGATTGCTATCCATCGAGGCATCGATCTCGTCGCCGATGAAGACGGAGAAGACGTTGTTGGTCAGCACTTGGCCGAGCCCGATGCGCAGCGCCAGGTTTGCGACGGCCTTGCCGGACCCGGAGAGCGTGTCGATCGCCTGGCCGTCGACGGTGATGTTGAAGGCCTCGTCGACGGTGACGGTCTGGCGGTCGCCGCCGGTCATGCGGGCGAGCAGCTGGCTTGCGACGCGGTTGAGGCTGGGGACGAGGAATTGCTTGATCTTCAGCCGCAGAAGCCGAAGGGCCTCGCGGACCTTCAGCCAGTCGCAGGTGTCGGCGCGGTAGCCGTCGACCTCTGCGACGATCCGGTCGAAGGTCGCGCGCTGCACCGTATAGGCGGCAAGCGCCTGCTCGTAGAGACGGGCCTGCTCCAGCCGGACGACCAGATCGTCGTAGCACTGCAGCTCGCCCTCGAGTTTGGTAAGGCTGGTTTGTTTCTGGTCTCGTTCAGCTTGCCAGGCGACGTACTCTGCCATCTGCGTTTCCCAGGCGGCACGCTGCGCCTCGTATCGCTGGCGCTGCCGCAGCAGGGCGGCATAGTCCGGCTCAGGCGCTGCCGGTGTCAGCGCCGCGATCTCCGACAGCAGGCGTTCACGCCGGTCGCGGTTGGCGAGGCCGATGCGGATGTCGGCGATCTCTGTGGAGCTCCAGCGGGTGACAGGTAGCGTGTCCGGAGCCCGGCTATGCATAGCGGTCCACTGATCGGCAACGCTGTTCCAGGCATCGAGGATGGCCTGCTGCCGCTCGATGTCGAGCTCGGAGACCGCTGGCGCCTGCTCAACTACGGTGCAGGTGGCAAGCACTGCGATCTCGCGCTCGAGGTCGGCGATGGCATCGCCGGCGATCGGCCAGCGATGCTGGCAGCTCGGGCATGTGTGTTCGCCTTTCGCCAGCAGGTCCGCCTTGCGGGTTTCGGCATGGCGAAGGGCGAGGCCATTGCGGTATCCAACCCATGCGACCGTGAGCCTGTCGATCTGATGCTGATCGAGCTGCGGGATGCTGTGGTGGGTGAGGAACTGGCAGCGGTCACGATACTGTCGCAGGCGCTCGAGCTGCAGTTCGGCATCGACCAGCTCAGCCTCAGTGACCTTGGGCACCTCCGGAATGCGGGCGAGCTCGGCGCCAAGCGCCTGGCGCTGCACCCGCCGTTCCGTCTGGACATCGAGCCGATGCTGGAGGGTGGCGCTGTCGAGGTCGATCGTCTCCACCGGTGCCACCGGCATGCGCACGATATTGGCCAGCCAGCCCCGCAGCCGGTCGGCCTCGGATCGGACGCAGTCGAGGGCCTGCTTCCGTTGCGCGAGGACGGCGCTCTGCTCGTAGCCCTCTGGCATGATCGGTGCGATCGGCTCGCGGATGGATGCCGCCAGGCTATCGGCTGTGCGCTTCAGCGCGCTCGCCTCCTCGCCGGCGTTGCTTGCCATGTCGTCGAGGATGGAGACCCCGATGATGCTATCGACGGCGCGCTGGCGCTCGGCCGGTCGCATCTCGCCGAGCTCGAGCAGCTGGTTCTGGTTGGCGGCACAGGCCATGTCGAAGACCGCCAGGCCGAAGCCGAGCGCCTGGACAATCTTCAGGCTGACCGGCCGGATGCCAACCGCGATCGGCTGGTCGTTCTCGTAGAGCATGGCCTTGCCGGCCGATCGCTGGACGCGAAGGTTCGCATCCTTCACCCGGAACGCCAGCTCCGCTTCCAGCGTGCGATAGTCGTCGGCCTGTCCACGCAAGGCGGCCGAGCCGAACAGGCAGAAGCGGATCATCTCGATGACGAGCGACTTGCCGCTTTCGTTCGCACCGACGATGGCACCAAAGCCGCGCTGGAACAGCACGGTCTCGTCAAAGCGGCGGCCGGTCGGGAAGGTGACGGAATAGGTGAGCTTTTGTAGCATCAAGTCTCCATGAATGTGCGTCAGATACCGCCGCCCTGGGCGCTGCGCTGTGTCTGGTATCGGGTGAGACTGTCGGCGGTGCGGGCTGCCGAGACGCCGGCCTCGGCGAAAGCTTCGGAAAACAGTGTCTCCATGTCGAAGGCGCCAAGCGCGACTGTACCGATCTCACCATCCGGCGACGCCGTGCTGTCCCGCGCCAGGGTGAGCTGCAGGCAATCGATCTCACCGTCGAAGGGACCGACGATGCGGACGCATCGGTTGCGCAGGCTGGCTAACCGCCTGTCGCGGGTGTCGGACATCATCTCAGCCGGTGCGATGTCCGCAGCATTGAGCGTCACATAGAGATCGTCATTGCCTTCCTCGCCATGGGCATAGGGCTGCATCGAACCGACGACGATCACCTCGGTGCAGTCGCGCACCAGCCGGCGCGCCTTGTGATCGTGGCCGGTGTAGATCCGCTCGAACTGCAGTTTCGTCGGCACCTGGTTGTGATCGCCGAACTCAACATCGAAGTGCCCGAACAGCACACCAGACAGGCCCTTCAGTTTGTCCTTCGCCTGCCAGAGCGGATGCCAGGGGTAGAAGGTGAGACCGTCGCGCTTCACCACGTCGGTGACGACCAGGATGTTGGCGATATCGGCGACCAGGGCGGCGAAGACGTCGAAGGCCGAGCAACGGGTGAGATCACGCGTCCAGTCGTGGTTGCCCTTAAGGATGACGAAGGTGGTCGCCGGCCGCTCGGCCGCTGCAGCCTTGTAAACGTCGGCGACATCGAGGATCAGATCAAAGGGAACGATCCATCGATCGAACAGATCGCCAAGGCAGATGTGATAATCGCAATCGTCCGATTGACGGATGGACGCGACGAAGTCCTGCCAGACCGTCGCCTCGCGCTCGCCGCGCCGGTGCAGCGGCACGCCGTGGACGAAGCTGCGGCCGAGATGCGGGTCGCCGAGCAGGGTGATGCGCTGGCCGTGTTCGATGATGTCCATCTCCTCAATGCCTCGTTTCAGGCGTCGGCAGGGCCTCGACCGCCTCGACATTGGCAAACGTCGGCACGCCCCAGTCGTTGACGCCGGTCTTCTGCTTCGCCTGGGTGCCGAGTGTCAGTCGGAGAACGGTTGTCGTCGGATCGATGCCGCGCCGGCGGATGTCCCGGATGAAACGCTCGAACCCGGTCCAGGCGGTGGTGGCGAGCGCCAGGCCGAGCCGGTCGCCCTCATGGGCAGCCATGGTCTTGCCGTCCTTGCCGACGATGTCGCTGGCTGCCATGAACGGCAGTTCGGCCGAGCGGTACTCATAGGCGTTCGGATCGATCGCCTGTGCCTTCTGCAGGGAGGCCATCCACGACCCGCCCCGGGCGTCTGTCACCCTGTCGTAGCTCTTGTGATAGATGGCCTGGCCGTTCACCGTGTACTTGATCGCGTAATTGTAGGCGATCTCGCCCATGTCGAGATAGACGTCGATCGCGTCGATCGGCCGGGTCCGGTCGCCGACGGTCAGGCCGTAGGGCGTTACCTTCAGCCAGTGATCGACGGCAACCCCGCCGGCCAGCATGTCGTCGAGCCCGAGCGGCGGGCCTGCGGGCATCGGGGCGGCAACCGCGTTCTGGGCTGGCATCACCACTGGCATCCTCTGGTTGACGTTGTGATGGTGGATCTCGGCGGCGGCGGCCTGTGCCCGGGCAATGGCGTCGGCGATGGTCGTGTTGCTCATGGGATGTCTCCTGTTGCGTGTGCTGGATGATGTGCGTCGTTGCAGCCCGACAGCTGCAGCACCGGCCGGGACGGATCGACCCGGTGGGCCTCGAGGCTCTTGCGATGGACGATGCGGCAGATGTGCTGGTCGATGGAGCTGATATATTCGAGCGTTGTCACCCGGAGTGGCGATTTGCGCCTGCCGCGGATGGCGCGCTGGCGCGCCTGGACGAAGCTGGCGTCGCTGAAGCCGAGCGTGGCGAAGATCATGTGGTCGACCTCCCGGCCACCCGAGACCTGCCAGTTGTAGCCGAAGGACGCGGTCCGCTCCGTTGCCAGCATCACCTGCACCCGGCCGTCGATGAAGGCGTCGCTGGCGGCGTCGCGTGCCTTGCGCGAGATGCCGCCGCTGATCAGGGCAAATGTCAGTCCGTGTTGTTGCAGCAGCCGGGCGATGCGCCCCTGCTGCGGCAGCATCGACGTGAACACGATCAGCGGCTTGCCGTTGAGGTGATGTTCCTCGAGATGGATTTTGAGCCGCTCCTCCTTGGCTGTCGGCTCACCCTCGAGGATGTCGATGAAGCGGCCGGGTGCCGACAGGTCCGGGAAGGCACCTGGATGTTCCATCAGCTGGCGGGCGCGGGTAAAGGCGACACCGGGACGGGTGCCGTCGATGGTGAACCGCTCGAGCTCGAGCACCGCGTCGTGGTGGAACCGGTCGTAGAGGCCGCGCTGACGCTCCTCCATGTCGACCGGTTCGGGGATATGGACGACCTCCTGTTCACCGTGAATGCTGGCGAAGCTGCGGCGGATGGCATGCCGGCCAAGGATGCGCGCCAGCCGGTTATGGTTCTTCCAGCCGGCGATCCGTCCGTCGAGATCGAAGACAGCGTGTTCGTCGTCGAAGGCCTGGGGCGATGGATAGGAGCCGGCGTCGATGATCCTGACCGCCGGATAGGCCGATGACAGCTTGCCATCGATCAGCGTGCCGGTCATGCCGAGGAAATGCGTCATGCGGCCGCTGTCGAACAGGGCAAACAGCGCCGCACTCTGCTGGCTGCCGGCACCCTTGTAGCCCATGTGCATCTCGTCGACATGGACGGCGGTGACATGGGCGGGGAGGTTGCGCCAGCTGAGCGTCAGCCGGCGAAACCCCATCAGGAACACTTTTGCCGGCAGGCCAAGCTGCCGTGCAATCTCGGCCGGTGTCCCATCGACGATGACGACATCTTCGTCGCCGAAACCGGTGAAGCGCAGCAGTTCGCGCCTGTTCTTCTTCAGCAGGCTCTTCGGCATCGCCCAGACCGTGCCGATGCGCAGCTCCGACCATAGATACCATTGCATGACGCAGACCGACGGCGTCTTGCCGGCGCCGGCGTCGGAGAGATTGAGGCATCTGTCATTGGCCATGTAGAAGGCGAGGTCGGCGATCTGATCGTCGCGGAGGGTGGGTTGGTGCATGGCCGTGCCCTCAGGCGACGCGACGGAAGGCACGGATGTGTGCTGCCCATTCCCGGACGTGACGCGCCTCGTCTGCGGCGCAATCGTCGAAGTCGGGATGGAGCCGGACAAACGGTGGCGCATCTTCGTCGAACGCGCCGGCATAGGCGGCAAACACGGCTGGCGTGATGTCCGCGACCTCAAGCGTGTCGGGGCAGAAGGTCAGGATGCGGGCGGCGCCGGCGAGCGTGGCCTCGCGGGCGATGCCCTTGAGCGAGGTCGATGCAGGCACGCCGGGGTCATGGATCGCGACGGCGTCACCGTCGGGAACCTCGAAGAGGATCTTCATCAGGATATCCTTGATGTGGGGGAGAGACGATGGGAGAGAGTGGGTGCACGAGGAGCGGACGGGAGGGGCGCTTCGCGAATGGAGGAGATGAGAGCGTGAGCCGTTGAGACGGGTCAGCTCCAGGTCTTCCACTTGGCGATGTCGACGCCGAGCCGGAGCGCCTCGCGCTCCCAGAACCGGCGCAGGTAAAACCTTGACGACATCGGCAGCAGCTCATGGCATTGCGTCAGCAGTCCGCCGCAGATCATCAGCTGCTTCTGCCATCCGGGTGCGGTGTTGAACTGATGGATGAGCTGGAACAATGGTCGGTGCACGTCGATGACGGGCATTCGGTCTCCTGTGGTCAGGGGTGGTGTCTTCGCTGGCAGAGGCCATGGCCGAAACCATCCGCTTCCTTGTCCCGTGCGCGGGAAAGCCAATGATGGCGGGGCGGACATCCGTGCCGGCGCAGGCGCCGCAGTCGAGGCAGGTGGTGTCGGTATAGCTGGCCGGGCAGATGGCGATGCGGCGTCCTTCAGGCGTGTGGCGCGGCAAGTCGCCGATCCGCTGTCGGTACTGCGATATCGTTTCCGAAGGTCTGCGGGCGTACTCCACCGGCATAATGACAACGACGTTGAGACCATGCACGGCCAGCGCATCGGCATGGGCAACGCTGTTGGCCGAGAGATTGACAGGAAAACCGAGGGTGACCGCCTCGTGCAGAACCCCCAGATTCTGAGGGGTCATTGGCTTGTGGGTGTAGGCAATCACCGGCCGGCCGCGATTGGCGCGCGCGAGCTTGAGCATCTGGTCCCGGTCAATGTCGTCGCCATCGCCGGGCAGGTCGCCGGCCTGGCCATACCGCCACATCTGCCGACGCGGCAGGCGTTCGACCTGTTTGACGAAGGTGTCGAAGTCGGAGCCCGCCTCGCCACGGTCGACCTTGCCCCAGAACAACGACATCGGGCCGAGCTCGGCATAGCAACCGCCGCCATCCCGTAACGGACAGCTGGTCGGGCAGGTGGATCTGGATGAGGTGGAGGCGGGCATCGGCCCGAGCTTGGCATTGCGGGTGATGCGGGTGATGCGGGTGAGGCTGTGATTCATTTGATCCTTTCGGGCAATAAAAAACCCGCCGGCGAGGGCGGGTCAGATGAGCGTTGATGCGCCCTGAGAGCGCGATAACTTCGAAAGCGGATGGATCGGCCGGCCTCGTCCTCCAGAAGCCAGGCATCCCAGCCGTAGCGCAGCGGCAGCCGCATCCGCGCCACCATCGATGCCGGTACATGTTCGCCAGTCCCGGGCGCGATAACGTAGATCTTCAGCCGCACAGGTCGAGGATCTCCCAGACCGAACATAAGATGTTGATCGCAACGCCGGCGCCGAAGCCATCAGGAGGGCGGTTGTGCTGTTTTACGGTCAGCCGCCCGGAGGTCAGCATGGGGTTGGAAAATCTCATGATGGTCTCCTGAACGAACAAACCCGCCTCTGGGGCGGGTCACAGGGGGGGGGGGACGGAAAAATGAAGAGAGGAACCTTGAGGACACGCGTGTCTTCAGCGTTGCGGTGACAGTCCTGCGGCCTTTCGCAGATCAGCGTGGATGCTCGCCTTGCAATCGACCGCTGATGGAGATTGAGCCTGCTGACGCGTAGCTTCGGCCAATGACAGGCCTGCACCTCGTTACGCTACCCGCTTGAAACTGCAGCCGAACGGTAATACCTTGCCTTAAAGAGGTATTACAGGATCACAAACATGACAACGACGGTCACGGCAAAGGGGCAGGTTACCATTCCAAAAGCGGTGCGCGAGCTGCTCGGCATCATCCCGGGAAGCAAGGTCGCCTTTCATCGCTCATCCGACGGACAGGTGGTGCTCATAAGAGCCGACCAGCAACAGCCGGCCAGCCGCTTTCGCAAGCTGCGCGGCCATGCCGGCCAGGGCCTGGACACGGATGCGATCATGGCGCTTACCCGTGGTGAGCCGTGACACTGGTCGATACCAATATTCTGCTCGATCTGGTCACCAATGATCCGGCCTGGGCGGACTGGTCGATCGAGCAGATGGAAGCGGCGGCATTGGCTGGCCCCTTGCTGATCAACGACGCCATCTACGCTGAGCTTTCCGTTCGATATCAGCGCATCGAGGATGTCGACGCATTTATAGACGAGGCGGGACTTCTCGTCATGCCGATGCCGCGAGAAGCCCTATTCCTGGCGGCCAAGGTTTTTACACAGTACCGCCGGGCCGGCGGGGCACGCACCGGTGTTTTGCCGGACTTCTTCATCGGGGCACAGGCAGCCGTTCAGCAATGGCCGCTGTTGACGCGGGACGCCAGGCGGTATCAAAGCTACTTTCCGACGGTGACATTGATCGCGCCGGATATGCTGAAGACACACAGGTGAAAGGCGAAGGGTTACGGGTGATACCAGGCCGAACCTGGCGACAGACCGCGATATCCATGTCGATCACCGCAACACGCGGTACTGGCCATCTGCGACGATCATCTACGACTGACAGAGCCCATCGTCGAACACCGGGACGGATGGGGCTGGGCTACAAGCATGTTTTGCAACACAGACAAAGGCCTGCTCAGGTCGGCTGAACGTCTCGGATTCTTCTGGCGGCAGCCACGATCGGAATGCCGATGACCACGCCAATCAGCGTACGGCAAAACAGATATCCGATCGAAAGTTGCCTCGTGGCGACTTCCTACAAAAATGCATGCTTAGCGGCGGGCGTCAGGTCGTACTGATCTCCGATACGCCTCGACCATTCCGCTGGTGGCTCGTCGAGATCGATCCGCTCGTCATGATCTTCGACGAGATCCGGATAGGCCCAGATCTGTCCGGCCGCGTGTCTCTCCTCGGCCAGCCAGCGCTGCTGCGGCGTCTCGAACTGTTCCGGCACCTGCGCCATCATGTCAGCGAGGATCGCGTCGGGATCGGGGGCATAGACTGCGCCGCCGTATTGGTTGTGTCGGGTGAGCCTCGGCCAGTCGAGCCGGTTGAGCACCGCCGGAACAAAATCCCAGTCATAGGTGCCGTCGAACGCGATGGTGCGGCTGAGCATTCGGTCCCAGACGGCCAGCACGATCTCGCCGGCCTGCATGGCGCAATGGCGCATGGCCGAGGCGCCGAGGTCCGACCAGACCTGCTTCAGCGGGAGGTCCTCAGAGTTCTCGATCATCCATTCCCAGCAGCACAACGCCGCTTCGAGTATGAGGGACAGACGGTCGGAATTCCCGGGCAGTGTCGGTGTGAATGTCGGCAATGAGACCTCCATCGAGATGTGGGGGGAAGGGAGATGAGAGGAGAAGCCGGCTTTATTCACGCCGCCACAAACCCCCACGTCGCATCGATCTCCTCGAACAGGGTCCGCTCGTTGAGACCATAGGCCCGCAGGATCTCTGCAACCGCGGCCGGGTTGTCCTCGACAATCTGGGTCATCACATCGCGCTTCCGGGCCGGCGGTCTCCAACCCCAGTCCTGGTACTCGATCTTCGCCGGATCACGGGACACCACCAGCTCGTCCCACTTCACCTGCAGCAGGGCATCCCGCAGCGCGATCAGGAATGGAACGTCCTGCTTCTCCGACTTCGTGTGCTGGCCCGAGTAGCCGACCGCGATGTTGGTGCATTCCGGCACCAGATGAGCATACTCGTTGGTGTCGGTGTAGGCGCCGTCAGGGGAGGGGCGGTAGGCCTGCCCCAGCTGGTTGGCGAGCGACCAGGCGAATGCGTCCGACGCCGTCCGCAATCCCATCTGGTGGGTGATGACCTCGTCATAGTAGGCCCGGTCGAAGGCGATCGCGATGTCGATGTCCTTGAAGAAGCCGGGATTGAACTTCGCCAGATCCGTCGAGCCGATGCAGCCCTTCTCCTCGGCATGGTGGATGACGTAGACGCCGGGGATGCCGGCCTTGATCATCTCCAGCATGAGCCAGATGCCGGCGGTGTCGTCGGCGCCAAGGCAGTTGCGGTCGAGGCTGGTCAGGATGCCATCCTTGTAGGAGAGGGCCTGAACGCCCCCCTCGTGGTGGACAGTATCGACGTGGCTGGAGAACAGGATGCGTGGGCGGTCACCGATGACCTTGACCAGGTTCTTGTACGGGTCGCGCTGGAAGTGAGAGAGGTACTTCTGAACGAAGCGGCGTTCGGTCTTGCTGCCGGCGGGGCGGCAGTAGCGGAACATGTCGAGGATGGTTTCGATATCGGTCATGCGGCCTCCCGGCGGCGATTGTAGGTGGGGTAGCTCAGGCCACGGATATGGTCGCTGCTTCTGCAGCCGATCTCGCCGTCGTCATCGAGGATGACGAACTCGCCATCGTCGGTGGCCGCTTCGTGGGTATCGACGTAGGGCATCACGTAGCGGTCCTCGTACGGAATGCGCTGAAGCCGAGCACCGGTGAACGCGTCCGAGCCTGCCTCGGTGTAACCGGCAGTGACGAGGGCCGACTTCAGCCGGTCACCATCGCCGTAGGTCTTGTAGAAGAAGATCTTCTTCTCGCGCCAGACGAGGCAGCGCCCCTTGGCGTCGTCGGTTGTGCCGATATAGGCGATCCCCAGATCGGGGCCGGCGTAGACGCGGGCCGGATGGCAGGAACCGCGATAGCTCGTGTCGCCGAACCACATGCAGGAGCCGTTGTGGTTGCTCCTGTAGACAGCTTCGATCTCGTCAGCGTCCTGGGTGATGTGGACATCGACCGGGCCGCAGGCTGCTTCCCATTCCAGGGCGTGTTCCTTGATCTGCTCCTGGGTAAGGATGTCGCCGAAATACTTCTGCAGCCAGCGACCCGCTTTGATCGGCGTCTCGCGCCGCGCCGCTCGCTTGGCCGACGAGGTGTAATAGGCCAGTCGCCCTGGCTGGGTCTTGCTTGGAACAGGCAGCAGCTCGACCCAGCGGCGGAAGTTGGCTCTGAACCAGTTGTGCCGGAGCCAAGGGTGACGATCACGACCGTCGATGAACACGAGGGCTTCATGGACAGAGTCCAGTTCCTCCGAGTGCAAGGTCCGCAAGACGTGGCCCTCGTGGCCCTCCCTCCATCCACGAGACGAGAACTCATGGTCGAGGTGCTGAATGCCCGGTGTGCACTTGTAAATGACGTACAGTTTTCCGGACTGATCCAGTCCGATGACTAAGAACCGCCGGTCGTCCCGGTGCTTACCCAGGAAGCTGGCGTCCGGCTCCAGGCCCTCGGTGGGCTCGGTATAGCTCAGCTGGGGGTTGTGGAAGACGATGTGATGGGGCAGCACAACGCTGCCCGCTGCGGCTGCAGCAGGGGATACGTGCATGCGGTGCGTCCTTATTTAAGCTGCGAGATCGAAAGTGAGGGGCAGGGGGGTGTCGCCGTCCTTGAGGTGATGGCGATGGACCGAGGTTCCGTTGATCAGCCTGACCTGATGCTGGGTCTCGAGGGACCATTCCTCGGTGTTGGCGCAGAAGAAGCCATGGATGGTCACATGGCTGGACTCGACCGTCTCGCCCTCCAAAGTAACGACACAGTCATAATCATCGTGCGGATAGTATTTATCCGTCCGATCGCAGTAGAACATTTTGCCGGAGTGACGGCAGTAATCGTCGGAGTAGAAGCCCGAGATGGTGTCCGCCAGATCCGAGTTCTGGTAGGACTGCTCGTAGCCCTCGCAGTAGAAGTAGTTGCGGCTGTGGCAATGGTCGCAGACGTCACGGTCGATGCTGACGATGTAGTTGCGCTCGTCCTCATCCATGCCTTCGTCGCAGGTGTATTCCGGCTCCGCTTCCGCGTAGAGCCCGCGGGTGACCTGAACATCGAGGTCTCCGCGGCCGAGGATGAGGTAGATGCCGGTGTCGTAGGCGCGATCGGCGACGTCGATGTAGGGGCAGATGATGTTGCCACGATAGGTCAGGCGCCGGATGCGGGCGCCGTCGAACTCAGTATCTTCGGCTTCCTCGTAGCCAATCGCATCCAGCGCCGCCTTGATCCTCGGGCCATCGCCATAGGCTGCATCGGTATAGATTTTCTTCGAGGGCCAGACGAGGACACGGGCTGTGGGCTCGGCCAGCGTGCCGGTGTAGGCGATGCCCAGATCCGGCCCGGCATAGACGCGGGACGGGTGCTCGTGGTCGTAGCCCCGCTTCATGCAGGAATACGGGCCGTTGCGGTAGATCGCCTCGATCTCGTCGGCATTCTGCGTGATATGGACGGCCTTGAGGTCGTGGGTGTTGCTGTATTCCAGTGCCAGATCGTGGATCTGGGTCTCGGTGAGGATGTCGCCGAACACCTTGGTCAGCCAGCGGCCGGGCTTGATGGGGGTTCGGATGTTGCGGGCCCTCTTGGCCGGCGTCTGGAAATAGGAAAGCCTGCCCGGCTGGGTTTCGCTTGGCCGCGGTAGCATCTTGATCCAGCGAAGGAAGTTGTCCTTGAACCACTGGTGGCGCAGCCAGGGGGTGGTCGAGAAGCAGGCGTCCACCTCCTCGTCCAGACTGAAGTCGTTGCTGGGCCGGAGGACGTGAACGTGCTGGCAGAAATCCGCGTAGAATTTCTCGATCGATTTGAGACCGGGCCAGAGTCCGTAGGTGGCTTGAAGGTTGCCCTCCGGTGTCAGGTAGACGCTCGAATGATAGTGCGTATCGTTGGCGAACCGGGTGTCGTCCCAGAAGCCGTCGCAGGCCGGAGTAACGGAAATCGTATCTGCGGGCAGCACAAAGCCGCCCGCTGCGGCTGCAGCAGGTGAAACGTGCATGGGGGTCGTCCTATATTTTAGGGGTTGAGAGACAGTGCTTTGGCCCTGTCGAATGCGGCCATCACCTCGGCGTGGGTGCGTCGCCAGTTGTCGTTCCAAAGGTAGATCGAGCCTTCGGATGAGTCCCCGATGGCTCTGGCGAGGATCTGTAGAGAGGCAGGAAATCCTCCGACACTGCCAAGAACGCGATAGACAGCGCCAGCGGTGCAAAAGCAGAAAGCGTTGGGGTCTGTGATGTCGGTTAGGGTGCCGTCGCTGGTGCGGGCATACTCGTGACGGCCCCAGTTCTTGGGGTCACGGATCAGCGATTGCGCTCTGTCGAGCACATTGTAGATTTCGTTGGTCATGGCGAGGGTTTCGGTTAAGAGACCTGTTCGAGGTCGATTTCGCTCGGCGAGGGTGGGTAGACGGTCATCGCCGGCGAGAGCGAGAGGTCAGGAAGGCGAGGGTCGTCATAGCCGCGACCCGAGATGATGCCGCCTTCTCGCAGTTCGAGGCCGCGGTCCATGTTCGCGATGCTCTGGAGTGCCTGTTCACGGGTCGCGGCTCGGACGTAGACGGTGGCGCAGATCATGATGTCTGCGGAGTAGATGTTGGTCACAGCTCTTCCTCCATGGTGTCGAAGGGTGTCAGAGTTTCCATAGTGAACTTTGAAAAAATGAACGGTGGGCAGCAGTGAGCGAAAAGCCATCTAAACGCCTGGTCGAACAGCGTATTCGAAATAGAATCATGGACTCGATGAATTGGTTCGCGGAGGGCGCTCAGGCCGTTCGAAGAATGAGTGCGCAAGAGTTCTTCGAGATGTTTTATGATTGGGTGGATGACGAGAACCCTGTTTGGCCTTGGCCGAAAGGATCACCCGGGACGATGACTCCGCCGGAGGTGGATGCCGTTACCAAGATTCTTTCAGTCGTTAACGCTGCAGTTGCAGATATTGGTGATTTCGACGACGACGCGGTTATTGCTTCCGGTTGGCTTGAAAGCATCTCGCCTGTGGCAAAAGCTACCCTCAACTTGATGCTCACTCGCGGGTGTTTTGATGAAGATTTTGAAGAGCTGGAACCGAGCAACAGGATTTTTGAAGCTACCTTACGCGACAACCTGAACTAAAGACCGATACCGATGAGCACAGAGCTGGCTCGGGAGATCTGCACAGCGGGGATAAGTGGAATTTCTGCCTGACTTCGGCTTAGAGCAGATTCGACTTATTCCGGGTCATATCCTGCGGCCTCGAAATAGTGTCGGCATTCCTTTGGCGTGAAGGCGG
>NZ_JBHFEI010000032.1:0-15275 GCF_041928815.1 Ensifer soli
CTTCTGGGGCATTCCAACGTCCTCTCTCAGGCTCAATAGCCTACTTCACGGAGGACCACTTTTCAGGGGGAAGACCACGACGAGCGGATCATCGCTGATGATTTTTTGTTGCCGTCCATGACACTGCATCGCATTCTCCCGGATGAGAGTTTCGATGTATTCGGGCTGTGACGAAGCGTTCTCCCAGTCAAGGCAAGTTCATGGTGGCGGATGTCCGTATCGCGCAGAATGATCCTCAAGAGCATCACCAGTCTGGCCGCGATGCCGCTTGCGGGCTGCCAGTCGCTTCCTCGCCAGGACGCTGACCGGGCTGCGGCGCGCTATCTCGATCATCCCTCGACGATGTATGCGGCGAGAGACGATGGCGGCTATCGCATACCAGGGTTTCCCTATGGCGAGGTCGATCCGCGCTACTACCGGCAGCGTGTCGCTGATCCGACCGGTCGGGCGGCGGGGACGATTGTCGTCGATACGGCCCGTCGCTTTCTGTATCTGGTGGAGCCGAACGGACAGGCGATCCGCTATGGCGTCAGCATCGGGCGCGAGGGGTTCGCCTGGAAGGGCGAGGGCGTCATCGCGCAGCGACGCGCCTGGCCGCGATGGACCCCGCCGGGGGAGATGCTGGTGCGCAAGCCGGGACTGGCCCGCTATGCGACGGAAGCCGGCAGCATGGCGCCGGGGCTGAGCAACCCGCTCGGCGCGCGCGCGCTCTACATCTTCGCCGATGGCAGAGACACGCTCTATCGCATCCACGGAACGCCGGAATGGCAGACGGTCGGTCGCGCCGCTTCGTCAGGCTGCGTGCGGCTATTCCAGCAGGACATCATCGATCTCTACGCACGGGCACCGGATGGAGCGCGGGTCGTCGTTCTGTAGATGTGTGGCGTCACGCCTCGCCTATGGTGATGTCTCCACCCAATCCAGAATCTGGAACGGCTGGGCCGGTGTGGCGCCAGCCGCGATGACGGCGGTGCTGCGCCGGTTGGTTCGCGCAGTGCCTCCGGCAAATTCCATGCCGATCCTGTAACTGCGGTTCGGCGACGTATCGATCAGGGCCGACTGGACGAGCAGCCGATCTGCGATCAGCTCGGTGGTCGCGGCACCCGGTCTGCTTCGGGCAGACACCACCTCGTCGACCGTCTCCCCCGCTATTCCAGGGATGGCGGCGATCAGCTCCCTCGGCGCGGCATAGGCGGAAAGCCGGCCGGCCGGGTTGAACACCGTCAGATAGCCGCTGAGGGCGGCAAGATCGCCGGGACGCATGCCCATCAGCCATCGCAGGTCGTCGATCGATCGGAAGTCGGCATTGCGCGGCGTGTGGGAAAGTCCGGCGGCGGCGTAGTCTGCCGCCTCGGCGCCTTCTTTCTCGGCGTCATCATCGGCATCGCGCCAGTCGATGACGCGAGCGGCGAACGTATCCGGCGTCATCGCCGTCAGGCCGGCCGCGCGATAGGCGGCGGCGAGCAGGATCTTGCCGGAGCCGTTCAGATCGACCTTTCCCGCTTCCGGCGATACCCGCAGCGTCACCACGCCCTGATCAAGCCGTATCTGCTGGCCATCCACCCCGGACGCGGGGTTGCCGAGAACGACCAGCTGGTAGGCCGCGAGATTGAGGGCGGACTGGATCGCCGCATCCTGCGCCAGTTCCGAACTCGCCAGCATCGCGGTATCGACGGCATTGCGCCCAATGAGCAACAGCGCGGCGACAAGGCCGCCTACCAGCGCCAGCACACCGAGGACCGAGACAAGGACGAAGCCGCCATCCGCTCTGCGGGTCATGGTTGCTGTCCGTATCGAAGCCAGCCGAGCGCGTCGTCCGGGTCGATCGGCCCCTGATCGACAGGCTCGGTCCCAGGGTCGTCCGCCACGCGCGGCGCCAGACCGCAATGCCCCCGCTCCGGCGCCGCGCATCCCGGCTCGGCATCGATCCGGAATGGAATGCGCACGGTGCCCAGCGTCGCCCCGGTCGCGTCGCGCACTGTGGCGCGCACGGCGACCGGCATCGCGTCCGGCGATGTCCATGTGTCCGTCAGCGCCTCCCGGCCGTCCTCAAGGCGGGAAAAATAGGCGAAGCGGATGGTACGTCCTTGCTGGAACACGATGCCTTGGCCTTCAGCGGTAATGTCGGTCGGCCCGCGTGCATCGGGCGGCAGGCCGCTCGCGGTCTCGATCGTCATGTTTCCCTTGCCCGCGAGGCTGACGAGCTGGATCGTCGATGCGCCGTCCGGCTGCCGCAATGTGCGGGCGAATGTCAGGGCGGTTTGACTGCCGGTGAAGACGAAGCCACCGCCCGCCCAGCGGATCGGCGCGGCCGCGCCGATGTCGCGAGCCAGTGCATCGACGATGCGGCTGGATTGTTCGACCGTCTCGCTCAGACGGGCGCTGCGGTACGATGCCCGCATCACGAGTGCGACGACGGATGCCAGGGCAACGAGCAGAAAGGCGCTGATCGTCATCGTCGCCAGTGCCTCCACCATCAGGAAGCCGCCGCTGGACACTCTTCGCGGTCTGGGGGACGTCGAGGCTGGGCGTCTGAAAACCTTCATCCGCCTGTTCTCGCAAGACGGATCGTTTCGAGCCTGAGCGGGCGGGAGCGCTGCGATCTGCCGGTGACGGTGACGATCATGCGCACCGGCATCCAGGCGGCAGGTTCGCCTGTTGCTGTCGTCGTTGGCAGATCGACCGGGGTGAAGCTCAGCGACCAGTCGTAGCCATCCATGTCGCCGTTCATCGGCGCGGGAACGCCTGTGCCGGGCCCGAGCGGCGCAGACATCAGGTTGCGGGCCACGAGCTCGGCTCGGGTCCTGTCGGCGGCGCGGGCGCCACTGCCGAGCGTCACGCCTATGGCGTTCTGCACCGCCACGGTGACGACGGCGAGCAGGACGAAGGCGACCAGCACCTCGATGAGCGTAAAACCATCCCGCCCCGCCATCGGCCGGCGCCGCTGCGTCGATGCGATGCAATGGTCTTGATTATCGGGACGCATCGCGCGGGTCAGCGATAGAGACGGCAGCGGTCGCCGCATTGATGCCGATGTCGACTGATCTTTCCTTGGACATGATCGAGAGCATGGCATCGCTGGCGCGTCCGTCGGGATAGAAGGCGATTTCCGCAAGCCCTCCCTGTCGCAGCCGCATGGCCAGCGACGGCGGCAGCCTGACCACGGCGCCCAGACGCTCGGAGCGGATGACACCCGCTGATACGTCGACGGCGATATATCCCACCCTGTTGCGACGGATCGCGGCATTCCGCTCGGCGCGCAGCAGCGTCACGATCTCAAAAGTTTTCGCTTTCAGCTCGGATGTCCCGGATAGCGACCGGTTGAAGGGAAGGCCGAGCGAGGCCAGCAAGCCGAGAATAACGAGGGCGAGCACGGTTTCGAGCATCGAAAAACCATCGTTTTCGCGCCGGCGGCGGCTAGTCGTTGGCGATATCGGCATTGGAGCCTGTCCCGCCGGCGACACCGTCCCCCCCAAGCGAGAGGATGCGGTAGGGCGTCTTTTCTCCCGGCACGGCATACTGGTAGGGATTGCCCCAGGGATCGGCGGGCACAGCCGATTGTTGCAGATAGGGACCATTCCAGCCGTCGGCCGACGTCGGCTTTGCCACGAGCGCGTTCAGGCCCTCGCTTGCAGACGGGTAACGTCCGGTATCGAGAAAGAAGAGATCGAGCGACGATTTGAACGAACTGATCTGCAACGCCGCCGCACGTGTCCGAGAACTCGTGAGATAGTTGAGCACGCGCGGGCCGACGAGGCCCATCACCAGCCCGAGGATGACGAGTACGACGAGCAGCTCGACAAGGGTGAAGCCTCCGGCGCGATCGCGCCGCTGTCTGTGTCTGATTTGGGTCATTGTTCCGAGCATGATTACACCAATAGATCGTTGATACTCATGAGCGCGCTCATGATCGAAAGGATGAGCCAGCCGATCAGCATGCTGACGCCCATCATCAGCACCGGGCCGGCAATGGCCGTCATTCGTCCGAGTGCCACGTCGAGCTTGTTTTCGTAGAAGCCGGCGATGCGGCCGGCACTTTCGCCAAGCCGGCCGGATTCCTCGCCGACACGCAGCATCTGCACGACATGGCCGGGCACGAGCGCGTGGCGCGCCAGCGCCTGGGACAGGCGTTTCCCACCGCGCACATCGGCGATGATGGCATCGATTTTCGGACCAGCGCTCGGCAGGGACAGGATCTGGCGGACGAGCCGAAGGCTCGTGGAAATATCGACGCCGTTTTCCAGAAGGATCTGCAGCGTCCGGCAGAAAGTCAGCGTCAGGTGATAGGTGACGATGCGCGAGGTCAAAGGCAGGGCCGACAGCACCTCGACCCACAGCGCGCGTTTCTGGGCAAAGCGCTTGACGGCGATGAAAGCCACCAGAAGAGCGGCGATCGCGATCAGAACGATATCGACATGGGCGCGGAACTGTTCCGAAAGCCGGAAGACGAACAGCGCCGAGGGCGAGATGCGGTCGCGAAAGCCGGCGATGGCGCCTTCGAATTGCGGAATGATGTAGAGCAACACGAAGGCAAGTACACCAAGGGCGGCAACGGCGAGAAAGGCGGGGTAGGCGAGCGCCGAAACGAGCCGCTTGCGCAGCCGTTCAGTCCTCTGCCGTTCCTCAGCGATGCTGGTCAGCGCCTGTTCGAGGCGCCCCGACACTTCGGCCACTTCGATCATCTTGACATAAATCGGCGGGAACAGGCGCGGATGCCGGGCCAGCACCTTGGAAAAGCTTTTGCCGCTGGAGAGATCGACATGCAACTGCTCGATCAGCCTGACGAGCCAGCGGCGGGTTTCCATCTGGGTCAGGATCAGCAAAGCCTCGTTGAGCGTCACGCCGCCCTTCAGCAACATCGCCAGATCGACGGTGAAGCCGGTGATGTCCTCAGTGCCCGGCTCGATCGTCAGGCGGTCGCGCCAGGACCGCGTCTCGCCGGCGACCGTCTCCGAGACGGAAATCATCGTCGCTTCGATGCGTTCGAGATGCGCCATCACGTCGGCGCGGCCCTCCGCTTCCATCGTCGCGACGACCATCTTCCCACCAGCCGTCAGAGCGCGATATTTAAAGACCGCCACGTTCGTTCCCTCGACAGCGGAATGCATTGACGATGCGAGAACCGGCGCCCCAGATCGGCGCCAGCCTCTTTACGGGGCAAGGACCCAGACGATCCAGCAGGCAGGCGCGAGCAAGGCGCCGAAGGGCAAGCGATCGATCCGGGTACCAGCCGTCCGGCGCATCACGACGATGGCGACGGCAAGGCCCGCAATGCTTGCGCCGAGCAGTGCATGGGAAAAGCCGAGTGTCCCGACGAGACAGGCGCAGGCGGCAGAGAGCTTGACGTCGCCGAAGCCGAGGCCGTCGCTGCCCTTCAGCCGGAAATATCCTTCGCGTACGGCAAGCATGGCACCGCCGCAGAGGATGGCATCGAGCGCCGCAGCCCCCAGGGCTTGCACCCCGCCGCCCCAGGGATCGACGAAACGCAAGATCGCGCCGATGAGGGCGATGGCGACCACGGGCCCGTCGGGAATGGTGTACGTTGCGAGATCCTGTGCGGCGATCCAGCAGGTCAATGCCAGCACAAGGCATGCCGCCATCGTGTCGAGCCCGGCGGCATCCGGCATCGCGACGACGAGGACCGCAACCACACAACCCGCCAGGACGGCCAGACCATCCGGTTTCGGCAATGTCCGCGTCATTTCAGCGTTCCGCCGCCACGGCCTCCGATAACCGACATCTGGGCGCGCAGGCTCTCGGCGACATTGGCGGCATCCTGCGCATCACGGATGATCACCGGGCGGATGAGGATGATCAGTTCCGTGCGCGATTTCGTCTTGGCCGTTGTTCCGAAGAGTTCGCTCAGGATCGGCACCTTGGCCGTCCCGGGCACGCCGCTGCGACCGGCACTCGAGCCGGAGCTGATCAGTCCGCCCAGCAGCACCGTCTGCTGATCGTTGACCGAAATCTGGCTCTGCACCCGCCGCTTCGAAATGGTCGGCGTCAGGGTGTTGGCGCCGCTGGTGACGTTGGAAATCTCCTGCTCGATCTGCATCGTCACGGCATCGTTCTGGCTGATGCGCGGCGTGACGTTGAGGATGATGCCGGTATTCTTGAACTCGACCTGGTTGATCACCGGCGCGACACCGCTTTCAAGGCTCTGCGACTGGCGCGTGGTGATCGGCACCTCGTCGCCGACCTGCAGCGTCGCGGTCTGGTTTTCGAGCACGACAAGGGACGGCGACGACAGCACTTCGACATCGCCGATCACATCGAGGGCGGAGATGATCACGTCCGGATTGGCGTTTGCGCCAATGACGAAATTGAGACCGGGGATCTGCTTCTTCAGCACGCTGCTCGCCTGGTCGACGAGGCTGACGGAACCGTTGTCGTTGCCGAGCCCCAGATGCTTGCTGTTGATGTAATACTGGACGCCGTATTTCAGCTCCTTGGTCAGTCTCACCTCGGCGATCGTCACGTTGATGGCAACCTGCACCGGCGTGGCATCCAGCCGCTTCAAGGTCCGCATGATTTCATCGGCGCGATCGGCGTCACCGTAAATGACGACGGAATTGTTTGACGGATCGGCGCTGATGCGCAGCGGGCTTTCGGGCGCCACTGCCTCCGAGGTCAGATCGAGGACATTCGGCACCGCGCCGACATTCGCATCGCTGGCCGAGGTCGGCGAGAACGCCGCCGCGACGCGCATATCCGCCTGTGTTGAAAGACCGGAAACAGCGCCATCGGCGTCGGAGCCGTCGCCGGTCGGCCCTTCATCCGGAGATGGCATGGGCTGGCGCGCCGCCGCCGACCTCCCGCCGCCAGCACTGAAAAGATTGTTCATCACAACGGCCAGTTCGTCGGCCTTGCGATAACGGGCCTTGTAGACGACGACATTCTGCCCCGTACCGCCGTCCTGCTGGTCGAGCCGGCGGACCCAGGTCTCGGCACGCTTCAGCAAGCCGCGATTGCTGGAAATCGCCATGATGCCGCGTAGCCGGCTGACAACCCGGAACTGGATCGCCCCGGCATCGCCCTTCGCATTGAAGATGCGCTCAAGTTCGGGAACGATCTCGTCAGGCCGCGCCTGCGACAGGCGGAAAATCGACACGGACTGGTGCTGCATGAAATCGGAATCGAAAGACAGAACGGCTTCGACGACTTCCGCGCGCTGCGGACCAGATCCGCGCACGATCAGGCTGTTTTTCGCCCTGTCGACCCGCAGCCCTTCGCCCTGGGTTACGAAACCCGCCAGGAGTTCCGACATGGTCGAGGCGGACACGTAGCTCAACGGTATGATCGATACACCGTAGCCGGCGCGTGTGCGTGTGCCGAAATCGACCGTTCCGCCAGATGGTCCCGATGCGGCAATGCGGTAGCCGCCGCCGGACTTGATCAGGGAGAAGCCGAACGAGGACAACGACGTTTCGAGATGGCCGAGCAGTTGTTCGCGCGTGACCGGCCGGATCGACGAGATGGTCACAGGCCCGGAAAGATCGCCATCGATCGTGTAATTGACATGCAGCGCGTCGTTGAGGATCGCGCGGGCGACATCCTTGATATCGGCTTTATCGAAATTGAGCGTGTACTGCCCGGCAGCGGCGCTGTCGGATGACCCGATTGGCGTCAGGCCCGGTTCAGGCCCATAGGATTGCGTTCCGCCGCGCCGGTTCAGTCTCTGGGAAGAGGTTGCATCCGCATGCTCGCGCGGGTTTTTTGCCTGGAGATCGCTGAACACGCCACCGGCGAAAACCGAATCCGACGACGAATCGCTTTCACCCGTCTGACATCCCGCAGAAATCGCCAAAACGGACAACAAAACAACGCGGGCAATGTCTCGAAACGCCTGCACGTCAGCACTACCCCCTCCGGTTACGAAAGCGAAACCTCTCGAACCCGGCGCCATCACAAACGAAAATGCCCGACCACGCAAGGTGAAACCTCGAACAGCTCAGACGACTTCACAGACGCTTTCGGTTTTTCGACGGAATCGCCGCCGAAAAAACCATGTCCAAGCCACCTTGTTACGGGAGAGGCGGCGGGAAAGTTTCGGCATTCCAGAGAAAAAAGCACCCAATATTGGTGCAAATGAACCGGGAACACAAATTCCGTCGCGTTGTTCACTGCGCGCAGTCCAATTTTCCTCATTCCTCAAAATGCGCGTGAAACTTTTCGAGTCCGGGTCTCGTCTTGGTCGTCTGTCAGGATGAGCGCAATGGGAGTGACGCAAGCCTGTCCGCACGACGGCAAGCAAGTCCGGCAATGATCAAAGGAACAAGATGCTCGTCGAGCGTCTTCGCTATACCTTGCTCAGATTTTCAATATGAAAATAAATATAAAATAGACGTTGACGTATAAATTTAAATATGTAGATCTACATCGTCAGTATTTCTGAATATAAAATCGCACTAATGCACAAAAATTCAAGATAGTCTTGAATTTTACCCATCACGGGAGAGGGTCGCATGTTCAATCTGAAGCAAAACGTGGATGCCGGGTCGCCGAAGCCAGTCAATCTGGAAGCCGGTCGCCGGGCGTTCCTCAGGAGTGCCGGTCTGATGGCCGCCGGTGCCGCCACACTTGGCCTTGCCGGAATGCCCGAAAATGCGCAGGCGCAAGAACTCGATGACGCGACCATTCTCAACTTCGCGCTCAATCTCGAATATCTCGAAGCGGAATTTTACCTGATCGCCGCCTTCGGACGCCGCCTCATCGATGCGGATACGGATGGCAGCGGTCGTCTCGGCGGCGTCATCGGCGGACGGGCCGTCGACTTCAAGACCTCGCTGATCAAGGCCTATGCTGCGGAAATCGCCCGCGACGAGCAGGCGCATGTCCGCTTCCTGCGCAAGGCGCTCGGCAGCGCCAAGGTCGCCCGACCCGGCATCAATCTGAAGTCGAGCTTCACGGCGGCGGCGCGTGCGGCCGGGCTCGTCGATTCCAAGACGGAATTCGACGCCTTCGCCAATGAAGACAATTTTCTGCTGGCCGCCTTCATCTTTGAGGATGTCGGCGTCACCGCCTACAAGGGCGCCGCGCGCTTCATCTCCAACAAGGACTATCTCGAAGCGGCGGCCGGCCTGCTGGCCGTCGAAGCCTACCACGCCGGCGAGATCCGCAGCCTGCTCGCCTCGCGTGGTCTCTTCGACCAGGCGAACGCCATTTCCGACGCACGCGATTCCCTAGATGGCGAAAGCGACCTCGACCAGGGCATTCGCATGGACAAGTCGGTCAACATCGTGCCGACCGACAGCAATGGCCTCGCTTTCAGCCGGTCACCGCAACAGGTCCTCAACATCGTCTATCTCGGCGACAGCGCAAGCGCGGCAAGCTTCTTCCCGCGCAAGCTGAATGGCGGCATCGCCTGATAGCGGCGCCCGCCAAAACCGAGAGCAGCCCACGCGTCGCGCGGGCTGCTTTTTCTTGCCGATTATGGCGCATGGTGTCGAGATCAGGACGGCAGACGCGCTTTCAATGGATTCGCGCTTCAATTTGGCCACCGCTGCTGCTTTACTCCGCTTCCAGGCCAAGAAAGGAATGTTCAACATGCCGTCGCCCGCACCGTCGCCGGCCGTTTCGGAGGGCTTTCCAGCTTTCCTCGCTGCCCGCATCGGTGTTGCCGTTCCAGTCGAAGCGGCCAGCTCCGCACAGGAGCTCTGGCGCAATGGTGTCGCCAGTGCTGCCGATATTGCCGACTGCTTCGCGCAATATTGCGACCTGCCGCGCGCTTCATTCGACGAGGTCGCTGCCCGGCCGGCGCTGCTGACCGACCTGTCCCGTCGCTATCTGCGCGAATGCAACGTGTTTCCCTTCAGCGGCGAGGATGCCGTATGCGTGGCGATTGCCGATCCGACGCGGGACGATGCGATCAAGGCGCTCAAACTGGCGCTTGGCTGCCGGCCCAATCTGGTCGTCGTCTCCTTCGAGGACATCGAGCTGCTGTTCGAGCGGACGGCGCAGCAGGACGAGGGTGTGACCGGCGTCTCCGCCGACGAGACGGTTGACAACGAAGCGCTCGACGACACGTTGCAATCGATGCAGGATCTGGCGCGCGGCGCGCCGATCGTACGCCTGATCGACGAAATTCTCGAGCGCGCCGTCAGCACCGGCGCGACCGACGTCCATCTGGAAACGGAACGCGACCAGTTGCGCGTCCGTTTCCGGGTGGATGGGCAGTTGCGCCGCGATCAGCGCCTGCCGCTCGCCATGGCGCCCGCCGTCATCTCGCGCATCAAGATTCTCGCGGGACTGGACATTGCCGACAGGCGGCTGCCGCAGGACGGTCGCGCTAATCTCCGCATCGGCTCGGCCGAAGCCGATCTTCGTGTCGCGGTGATGCCGACCATGTATGGCGAGACGGCGGTGCTTCGCATCCTGCTGCGCGATTCACGCCTGCTCGACCTTGGCCGCATCGGCATGAACGAGAAGGACCAGGAAAGCCTCGCGGGCCTTCTTGCCGAGCCGCATGGCATCATTGTCGTCACCGGACCGACGGGCAGCGGCAAGACGACGACGCTCGCCACGGCGATCTCGATGCTGAACGATCCGAAGCGCAAGATCGTCACCGTCGAAGACCCGATCGAATACCAGATCGCCGGCATTCACCAGACCCAGATCAAGCCGTCGATCGGCCTGACCTTTGCCAGCGCGCTGCGATCGTTCCTGCGCCATGACCCCGATATCATCATGGTCGGCGAAATGCGCGACCGCGAAACCGCCGGCATCGGTGTGCAGGCGGCGCTGACGGGCCATCTTGTTCTGACGACATTGCATACAAACTCCGCGAGCGACGCCGTGGTCCGGCTGATCGACATGGGTGTCGAGCCTTATCTGCTCGGCTCCAGCCTGCGCGGCATCATCGGCCAGCGGCTTGTTCGCCGGCTTTGCGACCGCTGCAAGATCGCCGACGAGGCTGCGGCTGGGAGCGCACGCCAACTGGCCGAAAGACGCTCCCTGCGCTTTCCACAAGAGAGCGCTTACCATCGGGCCACGGGCTGCGAGACGTGCGGCCACACGGGGTATCGTGGACGCATCGGCGTTTTCGAAGTGTTGCGCGCAGACGAAGAGATCCGCGCGCTGGTCCGCGAAAATCCGGCGCCGACCCTATTGTCCGAGCGTGCCCGGCAGGATGGAATGACCCTGATGCTGGAGGATGGACTGGCCAAGAGCGCCGCGGGTCTGACCACGGTCGAGGAAGTGCTGCGGGCAACGGGTTAGCGACAGGGATGATGCATCGGATTTCAAGAAGGCTCATACCTGCCGTTCGCGACGAGGTATGTCGTTTTCATTCCTGTCAGGTGCACCGATGACAGCGGCGCGAGACACGTTGATCGGTCGCCACGTGATGCCTCTCGTCGATGCCTTTGTCGATGTGATCGAGCCGGTATTCTCGTCCCGGCGAAGTCGCACCCGATTGATCGCGGTCGCCGACGAAGATGATGGCATGTCGTTCTATCAGGTTCACGGTCGCACTGCGACGTTTCTTGGCAATGGGGACGGGCTGCGTGATCGCGGTGAGCGTGTGGTCCGACGATTCCGGAAAGGAGATGTCGAGCTGCGCTTGCCGGCGGACAAGCTGGTGTTTGCCAGCATAAAGGTGCCGCGCGAGGCACTGGCCTATGTGCCGCAAATTGTCGAAAGCCGCCTCGACCGGCTAACGCCGTGGGCGACGGAGAAGCTTCTCTATGGGTTCGACGCCTCGGCGAAGCCCGGTCCGGACGGGCAGGTGGATGTCGCCTTTGCCGCGACATCGCACGATATAGCCGCCCCTGGCCTGGCGCGGATCGCAGCCTTTGGGCTGACGCCGTCGCGCGTCGGACCTGCGGCGGACAGGATCGAGCAACCTTTGCGTATCGATCTGCTGCGCGGTTCGAACGAAACGGCACGAAACCGGCATCGCCGGCGTCTGGCGTTCCTCGCCACGGCCTGCCTGCTGGTCTCTCTTGTTGTCTACGCGGGCAGCCTCATCGCGCAAGTATCGGCGGCCCAGAGGCTGGCCGACCACCAGGCGACACTTGCGCAACTGCGCCAGCAGCTGGTGCAAAGCTCGGGGCGCGTCACCGGTCGCCAGCGCGAGGTGGCCCTGCTTGCCGAAAAGAAACCGGAAAACGCCCTGTTCGTGCTGATCGACCGGCTGGCGACCATCATCCCGCAGGATACCTTTCTCGATGCGCTGGACATCGGTCCTGCACAGATACGGATTGCCGGAAATTCCGCCGACGCGTCCGCGCTGATTCCCCTTCTCGAAGCCGAACCTGGGTTTTCCGAAGCTGTCTTCGCAGCACCCGTGACGCGCCAGGAAGGCGGCCTCGATCGCTTCGACATTTCCGTTCGGCGACGGCTTGTCGCTGCGGAGATTGTGCCATGAACGCCGGGACGGCGACGGCGCGGCGCGCGCTGTCGATTTTGCTCTTTATCGCGCTGCCCGCCACCCTGCTCCTGCTCTCCGTCTCCCAATGCCTGCAATTTTCCGAGGACACGCATGCCGCCCAGGAAAGTGAGAACCAGATCACCGTGCTGACCCGCCGTCTGGCGAGCCATGGAAACGGCCGGACGCCTGATATCACATCGATCTATGTACCCGGGGCGACGAGAACGTCCGCGGTTGCCACCCTGCAGCAGCAGCTTTCCTCCGCTGTTGCATCCGCTTCCGGAAAGGTGATCGAGACTGCCGTCATCGACCTGCCGGTCGCGCCCGACGAACAGGAGGAGCAGATCGGCGTGCGCGCGACATTCGACATCGACAATGACGGATTGCTGGAGCTGCTCTATGCCCTGGAAACGCAGGTGCCACTCATCAGCCTCGACACCTTGTCGGCGCGACGGCTGTCATCCGACCCGGCAACACAGGATGGCCAACTCCTCCGTGTCGACATCACTACGCGCGCCCACTGGAAACAACAAGGCTCACCTCAATGATCAAACCATGTCTTCATAGGGCGGTGCTGATCCTATCGCTGTGCAGTATAACTTATGGCGGTCATGCTGCGGATGGAAATACTGATAGGAGTGTTCTCAACCCTCTTGCCCGGATCGAGCTTCAATCGCTGATGGGATTTCGCGACAGGCCCCTGTTCTCGCCTTCCAGGGCGCGATCACCAGAGCCCTTGCCGTTGGAATTGCAGGAGCCAGCACCCGAGGAAACGGCAGAACTCAATATTCTTCTCCTTGGCATTGTCGCTTCGCCTGAAGGTGCTGTCGCCCATATTCTCGACCTTAGTGACGACAGCCGGACGATTTTGCGCCGTGGTGATACTTTTCAAGGTTGGCATATTGTATCAGTCGATACGGCAGGCGTGACGATGCGGCGAGACGAAAATTTAAAATATCTATCAGTTTTCGCGAATTTAAATGAATGAATGCGGTATATTGTCATTTATTGAATTTATCAAATATTGAGGCTTGCTCACTTTAAACGCAGATAGCGATTAGCAAGAAATCTGAGTGAATCGGTGACCGGAATGCTGTGCCGCAATTCCGCTGTTCTGTGGTCGTCGTCGAAATCAGCGATCATACCGTAGCCTCGCCTTTGCAGGTGGTCATGACATTTGCACTGGATTTCAAATGGGAGCCGCGACCGCTGAGCTCAAATTACTGCGTTTGCATCGATCTGACATAGAATGCAGCTTCTTTATAATGCGCGATCAATGCCTTGTTGAAACAGAACGCTTCAAGTTGAAAGAGGTCACGCCGAGAACTGGGTCTGTTGAAAATTCGCGTGTCGGTAATTCAAATCCGCCTCCGGGCACCAAAAATTCTCTAAAGAATTCAAGTGCTTGATCAGGCTAAAGTGTTCAACGGGCACAAGCCATGTCGCGTTCGTGTTGCGCTGGAATTTTCTGCAATTTCAACGGATGACCGCGACTGACCGCAAATCCATGCGACATGGAATGCAACATGTTGCGAAGCTCCTCGAAGCATGGTTGCTTGTTAAGCCAAGGATCCCGCCAACCTCTATCAACTCAAAAGTTAGCTCCCAGAGAGTACCCTGTGATCGCGTCGGAATCCCGCGCCAAGGGCGATCTCGGCTATTAAACGAGGAGGTGGCGTTACAGGGAAGGACGAGAGCATATAAGAAGGTGAAAAAACATCATCAGGACAACGCGGAGGTCCTGCGTGGAGCGTCATCCTACCCATGCATTACCTTGATGAGGAGATAGACGGAGGGGGGCGGTTAGTGGGCAAAAAGCGACGGCAAGGGTTTAACGATAAGTCGTCGGCAAAGCAGGGGCCGGGTGCGTATCGTCCTGATCAGTTTTCAGACCCTCAGACTTGGGAAGACTGGCTGAGGCTCGCCGGTCAGCATGAACAGACCGCTCGCCTAGTAGCGGAAAGCCGCCTTGCCGCTGCGCAAGCGCATTGGCATGCGGGGATCGGCGTTGAATGTGTACTTAAGGCTCTCATCTTTAAGAGATCGAGGTTCAACAGTTGGCCTTCCAAGCAGGCTAGGCCAGACCTCTACACCCACGACTTGCGCGACCTTTTGCGGGCCGCCGACATCACAATATATCCGTCAGATAACGCTGCCGCTGCTTGGCATGTTGTGCTAAGCTGGCGGAGGGGTCAAGGCTATGACCCGAGACGAATGCCGCGCAAGATCGCTCGGCAAATGGTGGAAGCCGCATTTGGAAGCGGAGGGGTCGTGGAATGGTTAAAATCACTCATCTAGCGCCTCTGCCGCACGGTTATTTAGAAGCGGGAAAAGAGTTTGATGAAGCCCTTTCCGAATTGGGCTTGAGCGCGGCTTTTGTAACTTGGGCGTTTGACCGAGATATAAATTCGCATGTTCTGGTAATAATCACAGACTTTCTTGATTATGCCGGTCCTTATGAAATCTCAAAGCAAATATTCAAAGCGTACAACGCGAGCGCATTACCTAAAAGCATAGATCCCTTCGTTATTAGATTCTTCAGCGATAAAGAATGGATAGGCCGCGCCATGCTTAAGGTCACCTCTCCAGAGCTAAACGAGGAAGGCGGGGCGGTTTCAGAGAACGGTGATTATTGGATCACGCAAGGCTTGGAGTGTCTTTACGAGTGGATTGTAAACAAGAGGGCAAAAAGAAGACGGGGAGCGTTGGAGGTTCAAAAAAGATGGAAAGCCTTCCAGTCTAATGTGATGTTGGTAGCCGCTTGAGCTTTGATCATTCCTTAACCGCCCGCATGCCACACAGACGATGCGGGCGTGATAGTGTAGGAGTGTCCGTCGTCGAATGATTTGAGACTTTTTAGGCTTTGTAAGAACGGATTTTGCGGCTCGCTAGCGGTTTGATTTAA
>NZ_JBHFEI010000033.1:0-10289 GCF_041928815.1 Ensifer soli
TCTCGTCTGGCAATCGCATGAAGACTCTGGACTTCGTGCCGGCCGGGGCACGCAACAACAAGATGGTTTCCATGGCCTATCGCTATCTTCCCGAGGCTGCCGAGCACATGCGGATGTTCATCCCGTTTCTGAGCGCCAGCTGGGG
Organism: Ensifer soli; assembly: GCF_041928815.1. Lineage (NCBI taxonomy): Bacteria > Pseudomonadati > Pseudomonadota > Alphaproteobacteria > Hyphomicrobiales > Rhizobiaceae > Ensifer > Ensifer soli. Next base: position 146 of record NZ_JBHFEI010000033.1, read on the forward strand.
TGATGATCCCGACTATCGCGAGAAGCTTCTGGTTCTGCAGGAAATGATCGGTGTCTCGTTGATGGGGAAAGTCACAGACTACCAGCAGGCATTTTTGCTGTACGGCCAGGCAGGTTCGGGCAAGTCGGTTCACGCTGCCGGCATCGCATGAGACACTCGTGACCGAGATGTTTGCCGACAACAACTCCGTCGAGCATTTCCTGACGACGCCCGGCTCCAAGCTGAAGTATGGGGCGGACGAGTGTGTTTCGCTGACAGAACTTCACACCGCCCACTGGCAGTTCATGCTGGCGTCTGGAGCAGGACGCCGTGTCGAATTACCAATCCCTCTAACCCGCCTTACCGTTAACACCGCTGTTGGCGCGAACAAGCGACATGAGCATGGGGCCAATTGCGAATTCCCCCGCCTCGGTGCGTCGTGTGAGATCGCGGAGGTAACCTCCCGCCGAATTGATATGCCCTACCCTTTTGAGGATACAGGCGATGACGGTCGCCGCATTCTCCGGACCCATTGCCAAGCAAGCTGCCTCGTATGCCGACGGGCTGACGCCGAGCATCGACCTGACGACGACGGCAGCCCCCATGAGGTCTCGCCAGTTGGCAACTTGCCCGCCAGGAGCGTAGTCGGCGATATCCGGGCAAGCCTGCAGGACCAGTCCAAGCGGGAAAGACTTCAGTGGGCCGCCCCCAGTTGAGGCCGATGCCTTTCGCCCTTCTCGCCATACTTCTTTCCCATCGTCGGCGGAATTCGAGATGCTCCTGCCGTCGGCCATCGGCACGTCCTTCCACCCGATGTGATCTGCTGAGTTTGCCTCCTGCTTCGTTTCGAGGCTTGGTTCAAATTCATAATGGGATTTGGGATTTGAATTCTGTATGTGGCGCTCAATTTGAGACTCATTGGAGTCGATTTTTTGTGTTTTTTTATTTGCATCGAGCAGGTTGACGATCTCCTCGCGCAGCATCTCCATATCTTCGAGCGACGATTCCAACTCGTCGAGCCCTGGCGTGCGAGAAGGTCGAGCCGTCATCGATCTGAACAAGAGCGTGATCCGCTCCCATTCGCCCCTCACCCCCTCGTCGATCGCCGCGGCGATCAGCTTGGCAATATCGCGACGGCAAATCGTCAGGTGCTGCTTCGTGATCCGCAGCTGCTCTCGGTCGGCAACCAATTGTGCTGCCAAAGCCTCAATCTCGGCCGCGCGTGCTAACAGTGGGGCAAGCGAGAAGCCGAAGGCCTCCTCGATATCCCCTGCCCTCCCCCTGCGCGCGTAGCGCTTTCCATTGGCGCTGTCCTTCCGCAGGATCAGTCCCGCGTCCACGAGCCCTGCCAAGTGCCGCCGTAGCGTCGCAGCGGTCATCCCTCTTGCGCGGATCGACAGCTGTGCATTAGACGGGAACACGATTAGGCCGCGCTCCTTGGACAGCTCGTCATCTGGATAGAAGGTCAGCAGCGCGTCGAGGACGGTAAGTGCGCGATCCGTAACGCCCAGCGACGGCCGTGCTTCGCAAATTGCTCTGAACAGCTTCCATTTGTTTTTCGCAGTTCCAGGCTCGATGTTTTCGGCCATCTGTTGGCTTGCCAACATGCCGAGCGACATCGCCCGCCGCCCAAAGGGCGTCGTCACATGCACATTCTCCATGATTCTCTCACCTATGTTTAGGCAAAAAAAATCCGCTCACCAAAACGGTGCCAAAGACTCTTGACTAGGATTCGTGGAAATGCGATTCTCGATCTTGCTAGGAATCTGAGGAAGGCTTCCACGACGGGAACGTTTGGGGGCCTTTTTCTTTTGCTGCTACACTCCTTGTTGATCCTGTTTCCTGTAGGCCCGATACAGGTCGGCGAGGTTCTCAGCGATGTAGTCGCCAAAGCCTCCTGCATCCTTTGCCTTGAGAACGAAGGTGTATGTCTTGCCGTCGTTCCGAATATCGGCTGACACGGCGTTGTCATCCGACGCCCATTTCTGGGCCTTGGTGGTTTTCGGCCGAGACTGCTTCCCGAGACTTTTCACGAAAGCCAGAAGCGAATTGAATCGGTCGTCCCCGGCTTTTGCCTTAAAGCCCTCGGACTGGATGAAGGCTGACGCCTGTTCGAGTGACGAAGGCTTCTCCAAGAGGTTCTTCAGCTCATACCAACGGTCGCGGCCGATGCCCTTAGCCGCGCCGACGACATCGAGGACGTGCTTAGGAATGGCCGCAACGGCCAGCATTTTCGAGAAGGTCGCCCGGTCGATGGAGAGAGCGGAAAGCGCAATCGCGTTGTCGCCATCGAACTGGCGGCGGGCGATCTCGGCGGCGAATAGCGCCTTCTCGAGGAACGACAGGTTCGCCCGTGCGGAGTTCTCTTGGCCTTGCGCAACTAGGTGATCACTGTCCTTGAGATCTTTCACGACTGCTCGGACCTTCCGACCGAGCGTCTTAGCCGCGCGAAGTCGGCGATGGCCAAAGACCACCATGTAGCGGCCCGTGGTCAAGGGGTGCGGGCGGACCAAGATCGGCGTGTCCTGTCCCCGATCCCGAATTGCTGTGACGAGTTCGTTAAAGTCCTGCTCGTCATCTTCGAGGCGGTCGCGAACGAATGAGCCGTCGATGATCTCGGGATCGAGATTGACCACCGCCTCCCCTTCGAGCAACCTATCCGCTTGCGCGGCCAATTCGTCGAGAGAGTGAATGAGCGACTTCGAGGCTCCCTTGTTCGTGTACTGAAGGATTGCCTCGTCGTCATTGGGCGCTGCGTCGCCCATGACATTCATGAAGGGGTTTTTCCGAGCCATATCGCTATCCTGGAAATTGAGTTAAATGCTTGATAGTCTTGGGCTGAAAGTAGATTTTTACGGCAGTCAAAATCATCACATTCTCCCCCATGCCCGATGGATCAGACCTTGGATCTCAAAATTCACGCCGTCCATGCATTCTATCGCACGGTCGTAGGTGTCCCTGTTGAAGTTCGAGCGATCCAATTCATACAGGCTCCGCTTGGTCAGGCCCGCGTCAGAGATCGCTGTGGTTTTAAGCATCGGCGTCTTCAGAATTTCCTCCGCAAGCATCGACTGCATGAAGCCGACCATCTGCACCTGCGGGACATCCTGTGGCTCGAAGCGGGTGATCAAATAGCGGAGCCAATCCAAGCGGACGTCTGCGCCAGCCTGTTTGATCGTCTTCGTGATGTTGCCGAGCATGAGCAGGAACTGCGACATGCTCATCAGGTCGAGCATCTGTGGGTGAACCGTGATCAGGACCGACGTCGAGGCCGTCAACGCCGTCAGGGAAAGATAGCCAAGCTGCGGAGGACAATCGATAATCACGACATCGTAACGGTCATCGACATCCAAGAGGGCTTTGCCGAGGCGAGTGAAGAATCGCTTGCCCTCGCTACCTGCCTGCATCGCCAGCGGGGTGTCGTATTCGTATTCTTGCAGTTCCAAATTCGCCGGGATGATGTCGAGGCCGGGAAAGTTGGTGTGCAAAATGATGTCAGCGATGGGCTTCCGCTGATCGTCGTAGCGGATCATATCGTAGAGCGATGGGTTCTCATCCAGCTCCGGTTGGAAGCCGTGAAGGGCCGAAAGAGACGCTTGCGGATCGAGATCGATTGCGAGTACGCGATGACCAGTGAGAGCCAGGTGCTGCGCAAGATGAGCGGCCGTGGTCGTCTTGCCTGACCCACCTTTGAAGTTCACGACGGCAATCACCTGAAGTTTGTCGCCGGATTTTCGCTGCGGGACGTATTTCTTAGCCTCGCTCTTCCCGGTTTCAGCGAGGTAGTGTCGAAGCTCCCACATCTGCTCGGCTGTATAGAATTTCCTGTTCCCCGACATGGTCGTCGGAATCGGCCCCTTGCCATCAAGATACAGGCGTTTGAGATTGCTCGGAGTGACGCCGAGATAGTGGGCGACTTCCGCTACCGAAAACTGGCGAAGGGTTTTCTTCGCGGAGGGCGGAAAATTTTCCAGGCGCAGCTGATTAAGCTTGCGCGAGATTTCGGCACCCTGCCTCAAAATTTTATCGTCGAGCTCAAAAGACGGGAGCGGACTGAACGCGTTCATGGTGCCTCTGGCCATTCTGGCGGTAAAATTACCGATTTTCATAATATGCCGTCATTATCTCCGATTCTCGCAATCCGGCAAGGAAAATAGGGTTAATAAAAGGTTAACGAAAGTTAGCCCTCTCGTTGCTTCGGCGAGAGAACATGAAGCCGATTCTGATGGTGTGGGAATAGGGGGTCAGAGTGTTTTGTGCTGCAACGTTGACCACCGTCAAAAAATCGAAAATCTGCAGTTTTCTCAAGAACTTGGCTTATTGTTTCGATTGCAGCTCTGTGGGGAGGCCTGGCTAAAAGGGCGGCTCGGCGATAGTGCGGCCGTCCTGTTCGGCCAGGATCGCTTCCCGTTCAGCCAGCGCCAACCTGAGTTCGGCCTCGATCTGGCGGCGTTCGGCCGGATCGGCGTTGCGGGCTTCCGCTTCGAGTTCCAGGATCGTGCGGTCGAGGTCGTAGGTCATCGTCGTCTCCTTGACGTTTTGTGAAAGACGACCCGCGCGGTCATGGTGGCAGGCAGGGGTCAAGGATCGCGGAACGCGACCGGCGGAGCCGGCGAGTGGGGGAGCCGAATTTTTTGGCGCGGCCAGCAAAGGACGGGACTGAAATTTGGGGGAACCGCTCGTCCTTGGCGCCTGTCTGTCGCCATGGCATCCTTGGACGGACTGAGCAGACTTTTCCTTTCCGTATGGCACCCAGAAAGCGGGATGCGGGCTCGATGCCCGCTTCCCGCTTCATCTATGGGGAAGCGCCCCGCCTTGGCAGGCGGGGCTTCTGGTATCAGGCGTCGCGCTTCGGGCGGTTCCAGACCAAGTCGTAGTCGCCGTCGGTCTGGCTCGGCCACAGGGCCGCGTTGATCGGGGCGTTGAAGCTCGGGTCGTCGAGCTTAACCGAGATGTAGGGTTCGCCATCGGTGGAGGTGGCGTTCCAGCCTGCGCCGACCTCGGCCATGCCCGCCATGACGCGGAAGTCAGGAGCGTCGCGGGAGGTGCGCTCGATCGGAACCAGGCGGGCCTTTATCGAGACCGTCAGGGTGCGGACAGCGCCGCTGATGAGGTTGCCGTTGGTGGAGAAGTTGCCGATGATAGCCATTTTCGAGATCCTTTCGGGTTGCTCGGGTCGCGTCCATCGCGACCTCGATGGCTGTCGAAGGGATGGGGGACGATCGGACCGCGCCCTTTGGGCCGGAACGAAGTGGAGGACGGCCGGAGGCGGCTTTCTTGTCCCGCGAGGAATGACGGCGGCCCAGGGGCTCCATTCGACCTGTCGAATGGGATGGGTCCCGGCAGGGGAAGAAAGTCGAAGACGGCCGTTGCGGGAGGACGATCGAGGCGCAGCCGGTCTCCGATCAGACATGCCACATCGAGGACGTGATGGCCGCGCCAGGGTTGATCAAACCGGAAGGCTCTCGAAAATGGCGGGCCGTCATCGACAGCACCTCTTCGCTGCCGGCGGCGACCACGTCGGCTCCAACGGGCTGCAGCTGTGCATTCGGTGTGCCCGCCGTCACCGATCGATCCCGCTGCCTTCGATATCGCTCCTCCGCATTGGCTTTCGGTGGGCTGTCCTCGCGTGCCCGCTGGAGGACAGCGCCCTCCACGACACGGAATCCTATTCTTCCGCAGGCATATGGGCACCGGCTCCATGCACTCGGCGCATCTACTGCCATGGCAGCGCCCTACCGCCGAGTCCATCTGGGCTGGACCCGTCGAACAGATCACTGATGCCCAGCCCGCCTGCTAAGGCGGGGCGCTCTCGGTCTTCCGGGTGCCGCGCCAACCACCATCAGCTCGATCATTCGCGCCCGTCTGGAGAAGACAGCGCGGCCGGGGCGACATTAGAGGCGGCGAAGCGCCGACCCGGACAAGTCGATCGTCACCGGCATCGGCGGAGACGGCCGAAGGCTGGCTGCGTGCCGGAGGCATCAAGCGCGGTCGCCGCAGGCGATGGCCAGAACCAAGATGCGGGACGAACCTGCCGGTCCCGACGATCCGCGTGGCTCCGTTGAACGACCTACGGCGCGACCTTCGCCGTCGCGCCATACAGGATGAGCTGCCTGATGTGCGCGCGGACCTCGGGTTCGGTTCCGTAAAACCGGTCCTGCCCTTGTGGATATGTGATAATCCAGGGTTCATCGGCTCCCATCATGATCGCTTCGAAGATGTCGCCATTACCCGCGGTGACGGATATAACACGAGTTGGTCCTGCCGAATGTTGCTCCCGCACCAGTGAAAATGACACCAACCAGCTCGGGCCATGGGAATTTCGCAGCGCCTGCATGACGCCTGTTGTGCGCGCATTCATCCAGTCATCGCGCAGACTGGCTTTCCAGTATCTCCCATGCTCCGTGGCATAGGCTCTAATGGCATCTCCTCGGCTCGGGTGAGCGGGCGCAGTGTGGTCATGGAGTTTCCTTTCGGCGGGAGGGACGAGGTGGTGGGTCCGGCGCGGCCGGGTCTCGATCGCGCCGCAGAGCCGCGAAGCGGGCAAGGCGGGATCTGAAGAGATGAAGAGCATCGGAGAAATGAGCATAGCGACGGCCGCAGGCCGGGATTTCGGGAATTCGTGACGCGCCGGCGCGGGAGAAAGGGCAGCCGTAGGAGCCTCAGCGCAGCGGCTCGAAGAGGAGTCGGGACCGACTGCCCCCCTGTGCCGGCGCTCCCTATCCTCAGACACACCACATCCCCTCGCATTCGTTCTGCCAGAGGTCGAGCTGACCGCGATCAGAGGCCTTCGATATATCGGCCTCGTCCAGCGGCACGTACGAGCGATGCAAGAGGACCTCGCCACGGATACCGCGAATGCCGTTGCGTAGCGCCTGCTCGACCGCGACGGCGTCGGCCCATGCCGCAATATCGTGATCGCGCATGACCGCGCGAAGGAGAATGGCGGCGGATCCTTCCTCTGACGGATCGAGACCATGCGGAGAGAAGAACATCAGCGTCCTTCCACGAATTCACGGTCCAGCCAGCGGAGAAGATCGCGACGCATGATACCGATGGAACCGTTGATCTCGGCAATCCGAGCGTCGCCGACGATATGACCGCCTTCACGGAACAGGTCGACGAGATGATGCATGACATCGAGATAGAGATGGCCGCCGACAAGGGCGACATCCGAGAAGGGAACACGTCCATAGCCCGTCAAAGTCGCGATGTGCATTCCGGGATGCTCGCCGGAGGCCATCGCACGGCGCTTGGTCTTCTGCTTCGGCCACCGCGTTCCGAGATCGCCCGCCTTCATCTCGCCCGCGATCGCCGGGGTCATGCGCGCGTCGTAAAGTTCAATCGGCGTGGCTGCGGCTCGGAACCCCAGGCACGCGGACAGGAAGGCGACCTTCGCCTTGTCTCCATGTGGGTCGACCGACCGCAGGGTCTTCCAATGGGGGCCGTCATAGCGTTCGATGGCCGGCATATAGGCCGGGCCGTCGCGCTTTGTCGCCGAGCAGGCAAGGATCAGGAGGCGATTTGCGGGATAGGGAGCCATCATGCTGCATCCCGCTCTTCACCCGCGTCCGGCTGCAGGCCGTGAAGGTAGGCGACGGCGCGCTGCGCGTGCGCGGCGGCGGCGAAGATCCCCGCTTGTCATCCGAGAGCACCTGCAACCACGACTGAAGGTAGGATGCATGATCCGACCGCGGTTCCAGCTCCGGCGCAATGCCGAGATCGGCGCAGAGGAAGCAGCTGCCGAGTTCGGCGATCAGTTCTTCGCGGGCGCGTTCGCCGCGATCCTTGCTGTAGCGACTGAGATCGCGTCCAACGCGATGCGCCGGCGCCGTCCAGTGCGTGGCCTCGTGGTGAGGGTTGACACGTACGAGGCCGCATCCCTGAAGCTCTCGACGAATGGCATCTGTATGTGGTCGGTCGCAGGGCTGAAGAAGGCCCGGTCGCCGCCATGACGGATATCGCGACCCCGTTACGGCGGTCCGCAAGCCGGAACGATAGGGGGACGGCGCACGCAAAGCGCCGGAACGAAGTGGAGGAGGGCGAAGCCCTTGCGCTGAATCCCGGTTCCGGCAGGACCTGAGCCGGACGGGTCGCTTGGCGCTCGTCGTTCGACATTTCCGCTTCCGATCTGGCGAAGGAACATCAGGCATGCTATATGCATCTGACCATCTGACTAGGTGAGACGAATGGGTAAGCAGACACAATTTTCAGGGACGAACAGGCCGGTACACCCGACGATGAATGGACGGTGGAAGCTCGAGGACGCGAAAGCGCGCTTCAGCGAAGTTGTCCGGCATGCCAGGGAGGACGGTCCCCAGCGCGTGACCGTTCGAGGTCACGATGCGGTTGTTATCATGAGCGTCGAGGAGTTCGAGCGTCTGACACCGACTGCGCCTCGAGTGCCGTTCGTCCAGTTCATGGAGGCGTTGCACCTCGACGGCCTGGATCTCGAACGTGATGCCGACCGCGGCCGGGATGTCGAACTGTGAGGGGATGGCTGCTCGATACCAATGTGGTGGCCGCGCTGATCAACCCGCAGGGCGCACCCTCGGTCAAAACATGGGCGGCAAGCCAGGAGGAAGAGACGTTTCATCTCAGCATCCTGACGCTCGCGGAATACGACAAGGGAATACATAACCTGCCGAACGACCATCCGGATCGCTCGCGCTATATCGCATCGCGGGACGCTCTCGCGGACCGGTTTGGTGATCGTGTGCTTTCCCTTCGCGACGAAGCCGTGCGGCTCTGGGGACGCATATCCGGAGAGGTCAAAAAGGACACCGGACATCCGCCGCCCGTGATCGATACGCTCTTGGCGGCGACCGCAATCGAGTACGAGCTCTATCTCGTCACGCGCAACGTGAAAGACACCCGCCACTCGGGCGCGGCCATTTTCGATCCATGGACCGATGACCCGGCCAAGTTTCCGCTGAGTCCAAGGGCCAATAGGACGCGATAGCAAAGGAAATGGCGGGGCCGAAGCCCCGCCTGACCGCTCAACCGAGCGCGTCCATCTGCGCTTCGGCCGCCTTGCGATCGAGCGCCTGGCCGGGATTGTCGACTAAGCGATCGAAGGGCTTCCAGGATTCCCCGACGGCGTGTTCATAAGCCGCGACCGCGCCCTCGGCGGCCATGCGGAGCGAGAATGCCTGGATACCCATGTCGGCGGCGAATTCCCATTTGCGCTGCGCGGAACTGTCATAACCGACAATGCCGTCCCGGTCGTCGTTGCGGGCGTCCCTGGCGGCCTTGGCCGTAGCGTCGCGAGCTTCCGTCACGGCGCGCGAGTAGAACTGGCCAGCGCCATGGGCGGAACCGACGAAGGCTCCGACGATGCGTTGCAGGTGGATCTGCATCGCACGCTCGCCGAGGCCTTCGGACAGAGCGTCGACGGTTTCGAGGATGAGGCGCTCGTGCGTATCGCGTTCAACCATCGCCATCGACGACGGTTGAGCGCCAGTACCCGTTTATGCTGTCTGGCGGCATGGCTCAACGTGTTGTGGTCGCCGGTGCATTGACCACGCCGGCCCCGGTCGTCATCGCCGACGAGCCAACCAAAGGCCTCGACGATGATCGGGTCGAAGAAACGGTCTCACGCGTCCGCCAACTTCTCGAGCATGGCCGAGCAGTCTTGGCGATCACACATGACATCCGTATCGCGCTTAACCTTGGTGGTCATATCGGTATAATGCGCGGCGGCTGGATGCTGGAACAGGGACCTGTGGAAGAGGTGTTGGACGCTCCTCGTCACGCCTACACCCGCGCATGGCTTGAGGCAGATCCCGATCGGTGGCCGCGGCGCGCAGTTGGTCGTATCGCCGCGGCGGTGCTCCACGCCAAGGAGCTTGCCTACGCGGTCGGTCATCGCAGACTTTTCGAAGACTTAAGCCTGACCCTCCACCGGGGGAGCATCACCGCCATTACAGGTCCCAGCGGCTGCGGTAAAACGATGTTGGGCAATGTGCTCCTCGGCCTTGCGCGTCCGCTTGTGGGAACCGTGCGCTAGGACACGGACTCATAAGCTGATGCGATCCACATCCTCGTGGCGGCGATCTTGAGTGCTGCGAGGTAGTTGTCTGCCCGGCGGTCATATCGCGTTGCCAAGCCGCGCATCTGTTTGATGCGATTGAAGAACCGCTCCACGAGATTGCGCTGGCGGTAG
>NZ_JBHFEI010000034.1:0-9432 GCF_041928815.1 Ensifer soli
CGATAGAGCTACGATGAGCCGAAAATCCTCTCTTCTCAACTCAACCAATTTTGTCTCACAGGCGCTGATGTCGGACAGGAAGGATACGAAGCCTGAGATGATGTTGAGACGGGCACTTCACGCTCGGGGCTTTCGTTATCGCCTTCACTCAAAGATGCTGCACGGCCGCCCTGATCTGATCTTTCCAAAATACAATGCGGCAGTCTTTGTACACGGGTGCTTTTGGCATCGCCATTTCGGATGCCGGTACAGCACGATGCCAAAAACACGAACAGCATTCTGGGAGAAGAAGTTCGCGGACAACACAATTCGCGATGAGTCAGTAAAGGATCAATTACTGCAAAGCGGCTGGAGAGTTGCAATAGTCTGGGAGTGTGCATTGCGAAAACCTGCTGAAGCGGAGGAAGTCGCCACGAGCTTGTGCAACTGGTTGACGTCGGGCCCGACAGTACTTGAATTGGGCGAGCCCCTCTAAGAGGAGTTTTCCTGGGCGGCATACGCTGAAGCGGAAATAATTTCCCAGAAACTCGGATATTCTCTTGTCGTTCAACGCTGCCCCACTTCGATTTCGCACGCATCTTATTTGCAACTCCGGTTTAAACGTCGTGATGAGGAGTAATGGGGGGAATACGAAAACCAAATCTCAACAGCGTTTGCATCAGAGGCCTTTAAAAGCAGCCGAGATCGCTGGGTACGAGACGACTTAATGTCCCCCACCAGAGTTCAGTCTTCGATGCCGAGCGTCAGATGGCGCTTCGGGCGAAATGGAAAGAGGCCATCCGAATACCGGTCAGCGAGTTCGTGAAAGACTTCCTCACTCTCCCGGACGTCGAACCCTTGACGCTCAAGCTGTTCGACGAGTGCGTCCCGAACCTTACCAACTGCTCGGTACGGGTCCTTCTGGCCTTGCGCGGCCGTGATCATCTGCCAAAGCAGCATCCTTGCCAGATCGTCTCGGCCCGGACGTCGGCGCACCTTGGCCTCATCGCGAACTTTCTGCTGGCGCTCCGCTTGCTCTGCATTCCTCTGCTTCTTCGACTTCCTCGCCATTACTTTGCTCCTTTGTTAGCGTGGAGCCTCATCGTGCCGGTCGGCCATGCAAGCGACAAACAGCGTTTTCGCCACTCCGCGACGGCAGCCATGTCGCATAGGACGTCCAGTGCAAACGCCGTTTTCCAAGAATCGTAAAATCGGACTCGGGTAACGGTTTCCGAGCATTCTGAATCGCGTCAGCGTAAATTGAGATGATGTGCCGAGAAGTTAAGGCGACATATGATGACGCAATCCAAATCGACGCGCATCTAAGGCGCAGTGTCTCCGCTTTCGCCGCCGCCACGCTCGCTCACTACGGACCCACAGACTTGCGTGCCGGCAACGCCGATCATGATGCCGGAATCGAATTCCCTGACCTCTGAATCGATAATTCACAGATCGGAATCGCGGATTGCGGTCATAGAGGCGCATTGGGAGATCGGGTAACGTCCATCGTTCGCCCGACGAGATTGCGTACCTCGTCACCGGACAATATGCCGACATTGACCAACTGCGCGGCGACGTCCTCCAGCGCGTGGCGGTTCTCCTCGATGATGCGGCGAGCGATTGCCTCAGCCCCCTCAAGACGTCGGCTGACGCGCTCTGCCAGTTGCCGATTACACGTCAGCTCGCTCGTTCCCATCGTTCCTGACCGATACAGTAGGGGCTGATAGGCGGAGAAGCCGAGGCTCGTCTCAGCCGCCAAAGCCATGGCCGTCGCACGCGCCAGATCACTTTCGTCCGCACCGCCGCCGCCTGCCAACGCTTCCCCGATGACGATCAACTCGGCTGAGCGCCCCCCAAGGAGACAGGCGATACTGTGCATCAACCAGGTTTCGTTTTGCGGGATCGACGGATTCGGCGTCGTCGTTACCATTCCAATCCCATGCAGGCCGATGCTGGCGGACTCCACTGTGGCGACACCGGTAACTGTATAGACCACCGCATGTCCCGCTTCGTGGACGGCAGCGCGTCGTCGGAGATCGGCCGACATATCCGCCTGCCCTGACCGCAGAGCGTTTTCCAGATCGGCCCAACTCACAGCCCGCCCCGACCGTCGCGCTGTCCTGCGGACCTCACGCACCATACGCTCGACGTCGGCTCCTGTCTTTCCGAGCGCCAGCAATGCCAAGGGGAGCAGCGTGTTCTCTGCATTCATCTCGTATGAGTTCACGGCTTAGCTCCTTTCGCCTTGTCAACTTTGCGTTTCTCTGACGTCCGTCGCAGCTGCCTTGGAACATGGTCCTTTGCTTTCGGAGACTTGAGGCGATGCCGCGACGACGCACCTGGGGCGGACGACATCACGTCGGCTAGGTCGGTGCCGAGATGATGGCCCAGAATCCCGACCAACGTCCCGAGGTCGGGCAGCGGAATTCGGACGTGGGTCTCCAACCGTCCCGACCGCAAAAGGGCCGGATCGATCTTCTCAGGCAGGTTCGTTGCCGCGACCACGACGACGCCTTCGGTCTTGGTCGCCCCGTCGAGAAGCTGCAGAAGCCTGTTGATCAGCGACGTCCAGTAGTCGTCGTACGGTCGGCCACCACCGGCATTACGCGAACCGATGTTGTCGAGTTCATCGATGAACAGAATGGCGGGCGCTCTCGATGACGCCAGCTCGAAGGCTGCAGACATCCTCTTCAGGACATCGCCTAGATATCCGGGTTCAAGCCAGTGCGCGACCGACGTCGCGAGTAGTGGCACTTCAAGTGTGTTGCAGAGCGCCTTGGCATATGTCGTCTTGCCTGTACCCGGCGGCCCAGACAGCAGAAGCTTTGTGCTCATCTCATCCCAAGACAGACTTCCTTCGCTCCAGAGAGCGAGGTCAGCTTTGAGGTCCAGGGCCCAGTTACGCGCGGCACCATAGCCTGACAGGGTTTCGACAAGAGCAGCGGACGTCTGCTTTTGCGGCTCGGATGTCCTTGCCAGTTTGCGATCACCAGTGAGCACCGGTTCGATGATTTCGATGCCGACGTCTTGCGGACATGGTTTCTCGCCCCGCTTCTGCGATGGAGCCGCTCCGCTTCGATTGCCTCCGGAGCCGCGCCGGCCGCCGCCCTGACCACCTGCCGTCTTCTCGGTGCCATCGTCCGCGGCGAAGCGATCAGCCAGCATTTCAAGGACATTGAGAACTTCTTCGGCCGAGCGGCGCGGCCGGACGGCAAGTACCAGGTCGTCGAGCGACAGAGAACTCGGATCGAACCTCATCGCATTCATCAACGTCAAACTTTCCTCAAGCGGCGTGCCGATGCAAAGGTGAAGAACGTCGGCGAGAATATCTTGATCAAGCCCTCCGCATTCGACCACTAGATCGACCGTCTCGGTGACGACCGGTGTCAGAGCGAGTGGAGTTTCATCAGCGACGACGATCGGCGCAGGCTCGCTGAGCATGGCTTGGCAAAGTTGCCGTCGGACAGTCTTGTTGTCAGCCTTGGCGACCGCAGAGCCGGCCAAAGTTTTCACCGTCCGCTGCGGACGTGGCCTTCGGTTGTCAGGATACCGCCCGGACAATGGGCCATCCCGCATGACATCTTCCAGCACCGCTCTGGAAGGCGTCAGCAGTCCGTCTTCGAGCATCATACCGAGGCTTGCCTCGAAACGCTGGACCGGAGCCTTGAGCAACACGAATGGCGTTGTCATCCGCAGTACCTCGGTCAGTACGCCAAGGTCTGGTAGGCTGGTTCCAACAGCGCGGGCGACGAGAAGGGCGACGGCTACGTGCATTGGATTGGGCGCAGGTAGACTCTCTCTGAGCAAAAACGAGACGTAAGAGAAGTCGACGTTCGAACCGTTGTTTTCGCCGATCGTCAGCGTCGACGTTTTTCGTCCCGCTGGCGGTTTGGCGATAGCGGGATCGCTCCAGTCGAACGTGCTTTCCATTTCGCGCCTTGGCTCCCCAAACCCCATCAACCGGCGGACAATCTCCCGGTCACGAAGACGGGCGCCGGCCAGGAATTGGCTGGCCGCAGCGGAGACATTCCAGGCCGTCCCGGAGACGTCATCCTCACCCATGAAGCGGCCCTCAAGCAGTCCGGCAACCGCCGCCTTCTCGTAAAGATCGAGGACAGCGCGACGGCGCAGCCGGGCAAGCAGATATCGGCGGATGCGGTGCTCCAGCGTTTCCATCATGTGTCCTCCCGCACCGCCGTGAAGGCAGGATTTCCATCGAGCCAGTCGCGGACGACAAGACATGTCGGGTCGCCAAGCATGCAGAGCTCGAGCAGCCAGGCGCGGAGCTGAGGCGGCAGGCTTTCGAGACGCTGCCCCTTTCGACGCGCGAAGCCGATTGCCGGCCGGACGATGGACGCGACGTAGTCGGCGCGCTCTTCGGCTGTGAGTTTATCCAGCGCCGCGCGGCAGATCGTGCCACCTGCCGCCTTACCAGTGAGCCGAACTGGTTCGGCCTGCAGAGGGAATGTCAGAATGTTGGATTTCGATAGCGTCATGGCAGACGTCTCCCGATAGCCCTGCTTCATCGAGCGGGCGCTCATGTTCGAAGATAAAGAATGGAAAAGACTGGCGCTCAAGCACCCGCTATTCGGGGTGGCCGCGCAAACCCAATCGATACCGGAACTCGGCTCGCTATCTCGTCAGCCATGGCTTCAGGCAGCATCACTATTGGATCGGCCGCGTTGCCTGGAGCATGACGAAGATTGGCGACGCTGGCGGTATGAGCGGCAAGCGCCGCCAACCAATTCGCTTCGACCTGATCCCGAAAGAGACCGCGCAGATGCTCAATAAGTCGGCCGGCGCCCGTCGCTTCCACGAGGTGATCAAGGTGGCTCAATGGCCACACGCCGCCCTCGACATCCGTGCGTTGATTTTCCGCATTCAGAATCACGACGCGGACTTCTTCGACGTGAAGACGGCGATGTTCCCTGAACAAAAGGTCGGGAACGACCAGCGCTGCTGCCAGCATCCTTTGCTTCAACTCCGCGATCCGCGAGACCTCATAGGAGCCGAGGCTTCGTTTCACATCCACGAGATGTGCGACTTTCGTTGGACGGTTGAGAATGAGCAGGTCGGGCGTGTAACTCTTGCGCCCGCCGTTGTCCGCGTCGAGGCTGAGCGACCTGACCAGCGACGGATCGTTCATCGCGACGAGCTCCGACGCCGCTTTGGTGACCGGCAGGCGTAGGTTGTCGGTGAGGACAACAAGGTCCGGATTGCCTCTGGCGACGAGGCCGATGCCGCGCTCGAGTAGACGTCCTTCCGCGGTGGGGACGGCCCGCAGAACGGACGCAATTTCGTTCATGCCGGCGGCGAGCGCCTGCCGAAACATCTCGGCTGACAAAGCCGATGATACGATCTCCGCTACGAGCGCATCGATCTGCGGCCGCATCGCGTCGAGGTCAACGACATGGGCGTAACTGGTGGTGCCTTCGTTCCTGATAGTCATGAGCATTCTCCTGTTGTTGAGGACAGGATCGGCGGTTTCGGCATTCAGACGGACGCGGGTCCGCACATGCGGAAATGATTTCCGCATCGATGCCGGTGACGACGATCCTGACGGCGGCTAGCGCGCGGTCCGAACGGATGGCACCGCTGACGGCACGCGGATTTCAACAGGAGGGCGGAGACAAGATGCTTCCGGGAACGGAGCAAAGCGGGTAAGGGTCGACATAGCCGGTGGCCTTTCGAAGGAAGGTTACAGGTCAGGCTCTCGTTCGGTGTTCCAGCACCGGCGGGAGCCGCTAAGTCACTGCAGAACCAGGCGTTTCTGCTGACCCTGTTGCGATAGCCCGGAGTTCCATGTCCGGCAAGCCGGTAAGAACGCATCCGGAACGTAGAGCTCCGGTATGGTTAACGCAGAACGCGGAGGCCCGACGTAAAAAGCCCTGCACGGTGGCGGGGCTCTTTGGGTGCAGTCGTCAGGCGGCCAGCTTCTTGTACTGGCGCTTCGACGGTCGGGGGTCGAACAGAATCTGCGCCCTGATCTCGTCGCGGTTATCGGGGGAGACGATCTGGAGAGCACCCTCGATCGTGTCCTGCACCGCCGGCGGCATGTGACCGTAGGTCAGCAACCCGTCATCAGCCTCGTCCTCGCTCTGCACGGCGACGTCATCCCGGCTCTGGTCTTCTGCGTTGGCCGGGAGAGCCTCGCCGTGGACGACGAAGCGCAGAAGGGGAACGACCTCGTTCTGGAGCCAAGGTACGAAGTCTTCGCGCGCCGGCCATGTCTCCTTGCTGCCCATCTTGTAAAGCAGGGCCTGGACCTTCCGCCATGCCGAGTCTTTCGGCAGTTTAGACGGCCGCCAGTTGACCCCGGCAATCATCGATGGTTCGAGGGGAGCAGCGATGCTGTTGATGAGATCATGTGCATGCCTGCAATCGTTAACGATCAGGTCTTGCAGTGATTTCTTTATAACCGCGCGATTTTTGGCCAGCGGCTGCATGGCCGTGTTGACCCGCTGCAGGATAGCGGTCGTCAGCTGGAAGAACTTGACCGAGTCCTGCTCGATCTTGATTTCGGCCATCCTGCGCAGGCCTGCCGCACCGCCGATCTCGGGTGGGTTCTCTTCCGCTTCCTTATTGGGCGGCGTCGCACCGACCATGGTTTTCACCTGGGCGACCGTCAGGTCCTCGCCAGCCTCGAATGCCGCCAGGACATCTTCGACCTTTTCGGAGTCCGCATAGGCGAGGACGAAGAGTGCTGTCGATGTGATACCGGCCGCGACCAGGCGCTCCTTGTAATCGGCGAGGTTCTCATGAATGGCGATGTAGTTGCGGGCCGTCTTCGTGCTGAACTTGCAGATCGCCTTGACCCATGCGCCGAGAGCGCGCTCCGGCAGGATAGCCTTCGCGCGTGCGAGGAAGCCGCCGAGCTCGAACCCCTGCTCGGTCGTTCGGCGACCGAGCGAACGGATGCCCTCGCCAATGGTCTTCAGCTCGCTGACGTCCTCTGGCGAAACCTCCTCGGTCGCCGTCGCCGCCTTGGCGGCCAGCTTGCCCGCAATCTTCTTATGCGTGTACTTTGTCATGTCTTCGGTGTCTCCGTGCTTCATCCGGTCTTCATCAGCGACCGTGAGATAATGATGACACGAATTTCCAAAAGGCGTTACAACCGGACTCATTAAGCATATGAATATAAATCGAAAAATGAGGTTTTCGCGATTTTTTGTCGAGATTTATCCAATGATTCCAACAGGCGAAATTTCTCGAAAATTTTTTCTGCACCCCAATTCTGAATGCATCAATAAATTGTATTTTGTTTTCGCGGCTCGGCGATTTCAGCCGGAAATCTGCCGCTCTATCCGTCGGCACCGCTTCTTCACGAGAAAGACGAGGCTGGAGCCGAATTCCCGGTTCGACGTCGGGTAGGACAGGACCTGCTCGAGCGCTTCGTCGGCTTTGGCCGCGACCAGCGCGGCAAGCTCCTCGACGCGCCTGGTGACGGCTGCCGGGCTGAGGCCGACATCGGTGGCGAACTGACGCCAGTCCTTTCCATGCAGCTCGTCGGCATTGCGCTTGCCGGCCAGTATCTGCGGCAGGGACTGATCGACCCGTCGGTACGGTGCCGCACACATGAGATCGTAGAGCGGGGCGAGCCTCGCCGTGCCGGACGCGCCGACGAGGACCGAGTAGTTCTTGGCATGCGAATCCGAATTGCAGATCAGGATGTTGAAGATCACCGCATCGAGCAGTCGAAGGCGTTCTGCCGGGGACACGAGGTGCGCCAAGGCCTCGAACATTTGCGGCAAGGACGCGCCGCTGCGCCGACCGAGCCCGGTCTGCTCGTATTTCTCGGCCGGGAACAGGCCCAGCAGCTGGCAGAAATCCTCCTGGTGAATGCGCCGGATGATGCCTTGCCCATCCGAAACCCGGTCATAGCGGCGGACAAGGAGATAGTCCCGCTTCCCCGCCCGCCCGATCGTCACCTCGGCGGCGTCGAGGCCACAGAGGCTGGCGAGGATCATGCAGAAGGCTTCGTTGGTGACGCTGCCCGCAAGGCGCTTGATGTCGGGTTTCAGGATGTGTGTCGAGGGGGTGCCGTCAAGCGGAATGCCGATCCGGCCTTCCGGGCCGATATAGACAGGCAGCTTGTCCTGAACGCCCGCGAGCGACATGGAGACGCCTCGCTCGCCGATCAGGAAGGGACGCTCCGGCAGTTCGTCGATGATGCGCTCCAGCGCGGCCTCGTCATCGACGATGCGGAAATTATTTCCCTCCCGTCGCGGCTCGCCGATCGAGAACGCGCCTGCGGTGTCGCGGCCGACACGCATCAGCAGGCCGAGGATGTCCTGTGGCGAGACTTTCAGCTGCTGGCCGATCTCGGAGAGGTGGGTTTCCGGCAACAGGTTGGCGAGCCATGGCATGACCTGCTCGGGGCCGTGGCTTCCGGCACGCAAGGGCATGGTGAGCGAAAGCGGGAAGGCGGAGGCGCGTTGCTCCCAAGCGGCGTCATAGACGAGAGACAGGCCATCCTGATCTGCCAGGCGGGCGACGGGCCAGTTTTCGTAGTAGATCGTCGTCACGGCGGCACCCGATCAGGAAAAGCGTGGCAGGTAGCCGAGATCGTCGTCGGCCGCCGGGGCGGGCGAGGACGTCGCGGATTTCAGGTCGCCGAGATCGATACCCACAGTTCGGGCGGCAATCAGCGATTTTTCCAGATGGCAGCTCGGCTTGCCGTTCTCCAGATCGACGATGAAGCGTTCGCCGGTGCCGCATCTCTCGGCCAGCTGAATCTGGGTCCAGCCCAGTGTTTTGCGGCGCTCCCGGATCAGCGCTCCGAATTCGGCGGCAGATCGGATCATGGAATCCTCCATACTTTCGAACTTACCGTACAGGAAGAAATAGACAAAATCCAGGAAATCTTACCGAAAGGGAAGTTTCTATATTGCCGCGGCAAAAACTTCCTGATCGGGAAGTCATGTGACTGATGCGATAGCTGCATAGGGTCGGCTCTCTGAACCTAACGAGGAGAACAGAAATGCGAAAGCTCGATCAGGAGAAACGCGCCATCGCCGCGGAGGAGCGGCAGAAACGCGCTGTCGATCACATTCGGCAGATCGCCGCTGCGGTGGAGATGTGGGATGGCATGCCAGTTGAAAGGCGGTAAGAGCTGACGGCGCTGATCCTCGACTCCATGCTTGAAGTCGTCAGAGAGCATGTCCCGAAATGCGAACATCCGTCGCCCGGTTTCAAGGTTTGATACCCGGCTACGGAAGCATCGCGGATGGGGTCGAAAATTGTCGACTTGCCAAAATGTATCGCGCCATGTATCGCTCGAAGTATCGAAATCGGGCTTATCTGTCAGTATATTGGCGGAAACCCTCTGGTTTTGCTCTAATTGGCGAAGAGTCCCACCCTCTCCGCCATGGTGGCCTAGAGCAGATTCGACTTATTCCGGGTCATATCCTGCGGCCTCGAAATAGTGTCGGCATTCCTTTGGCGTGAAGGCGG
>NZ_JBHFEI010000035.1:0-9007 GCF_041928815.1 Ensifer soli
CTTCTGGGGCATTCCAACGTCCTCTCTCAGGCTCAATAGCCTACTTCACGGAGGACCACTTTTCAGGGGGAAGACCACGAGCACATCAGCCATAGGACCGGTCACGGCATGGGCATCCTATGCCATGAGTTTCCGGAAGACATGGCATACAATCACCGTCCGCTTCTCACTAACGAGGTCTATTCCGTAGAGCCCGGCATCTACGTCCACGGGCTAGGGGGGTTCAGGCAAGATGACACCGTAGTTATAGGTTCCGTCCCGGAAATTCTTACCAAGTCGCCCAAGGATCTAAAGAGTCAGACGATACTGTAGTCGCACGCGTCTGTTTCAATACAATCTGTCTCCCAAGGCGGAAAAATGCTCCGTAGTCGAGTTTAATGCAAGGCTGCGGAGCATTCCCTATCGATCGTAGCACTTGTTCACATATCAAATGGAGCAATCGAAGCAGGGTCTGGCTCGTGTGACTTAGAGCTGAGAGACCCTCTCTTATTTTTTTGAGCAGCTAACTCCTGACGATATCAGCGGTTTGCCCGGACACTTTCGTCGATCCCGCAACGAAAAGGAAGATCCGCACCAGGTGATGGAGTGCCACCCGGCCAGATGCCGAGCGGCCTATGCTCAACCGATCGTCATCAGGCTCGCGTTTCCGCCGGCGGCCGCTGTGTCTACATCGTGGTGCATAAAGGAGGAACCCTCTGAAGTGCTCAATATGTCTGCGGTCTGTAGTCACCTGTTAGATTGGTTCCGACATGATGGATGCACCTTAGGTTTCGTCAAACCGCGCCGGAAAGAGAACAGAGTTCCATAAACTGGATTATGCGATATGTTATACCATTACGGTGGGTTCAAGGATGAAGTGCGACTTGCGAATGATACCAATGGGTTGTCACTTGCAAGGAAACTGCAATGAAACGCACCTACTCCCACATCGACCAGACCGAACGCCGCAAGATCGCCCGTTGGCGGCAGTTCGGCGTAAGCATCGACGTCATTGCCGAGAAGCTTGGCCGCCATCGTTTGACGATTTTCCGCGAGGTCCGGCGCAACGTGTACATCGACAAGGAATGGCCGGAGCTCAGCGGCTACCATTGCACGACGGCACATGACAGGGCTTGCGAGCGTCGTACCAAGCTCAGGAGGCTTGCGCGCTTCTCGCATGTGCGTGAGTCCGTCATTGAGCAGATCATGCATGGCTGGTCGCCACAGCAGATCGCCGGTCGGATGCGGCTGGAGCGCCATCCGATCGCGGTGAGCCACGAGACGATCTACAAGTTCGCCTATTCGCCGGATGGTCACGCGATCAAGCTTTGGAAACACCTGCCGGAACATCGTGCCCGACGCCGGCCGCGGCATGCCAGGCGCCGACATGGCCAGCGATTCAGTCCGGACCTCAACATCCTGCGCCGCCCGGACGTGGTCGCCGATCGCAAGCAGTTCGGACATTGGGAATGCGACCTTATCCAGTTTCGCCAGAAGTTCGGCAAGGCGAACGTGACGTCGCTGGTCGAACGCGTGAGCCGTTTCGCCGTTCTCTTTCGCAACAACGATCGCCAATCTCGGCCAATCATGGAGCGGCTCATCGGCGTGCTGCAGGCCCTGCCCCATCGCGCACGCCGCTCGATTACCTTCGACCGCGGCACGGAGTTCACCGACTGGCCCTACCTGCAGGCCGGCATCGGCTCCGCAACGTGGTTCTGCGATCAGCTGAACACGACACCGAGAAAGTGCCTCGGCTACAAGACACCGGCCGAGGTGTTCCGCCAGAAGTTGCTCGCGCAGATGCGGTCGACAGGATAGGATCAACGAACCCGCAAGTCGCACCTCGGCTTGAGCTCACATACGTATCGCCATTGCTCTTGCGCGGTGAGGATGGGGGCGCCGCAGTTGCCCCGGTGCATGTCACTTTTTGATCTCTCAAACTGTTGCGGACCTGCAGATCAGTTGGCCAACGCCGCTAAGGTCGCGAACCGAGACATCAATTTCGCAAACAAACTGGATTGTGAGTTTTCCGCTGGAGATCTTACTGCGGTAGAGTTTGCCCAGCCGGCAGCAGACCAATCCCGCTCTCTTGTGATGGCGTCCTGGCCCAAGTCCGGATCTTCCACGATCAACCCATAAAGGGTCCGCTAGCAAGCTGCGGCCGCTTGGCTGCGCCTACGCGGTGATCGCGCCCGGCCCCAGGCCTTTTCGGAGCCATCGAGCGGGATTGGCCCGCTCCCGATGGAGCCTCTCAAAATGTCGCACGATCTCGCTCTCGCCCAGTCTCACGCCTTCCAGCTTTCCCGCGACCTGATGGTCGCGGTCACCGTCTTCGAAGTCGACGGCGAATACGGCGTCTTGCCTTCTGACGAGATCGACGCCAGCGATGACCTCGCGGTCATTCACGAATTCCATCCATTCGGGGCGCACTGAGCCCCGTCTTGCCGTTCCGGCTGCCGCTTGCGAGTTGGCGGCCGCAAGGGAGGCTGCGCCATGGCCGGTGCAAATCTGCACCTTGCCCGCCATGCCCTTGCAGCCTTTGCTCTTCGCGCCTGTCGGAAACGGATCCCGCACCGTGCGGGAAGAAAAGAGATGAAAGGTCGGCCGCTACGCGTCCGGAGAGGAATATGAAGAGAAACGAAATCGAACGGCTTCGGGAAAAGGTGGGCTGCCAGCTGGTGCTGGAAGGTGCCGGGTTTTCCCTGGATATGAAGGAAAGTACGAAGCGTGCGATGAAATTTCGCCGCGGCGCCGAGATCATCATTGTCACGCATGCCGGACGGGGCTGGTTCGATCCTCTCAGCGACGACAAGGGTGATGTCTTCGGTCTGGTGACCGCCCTCGAGGGGTGCGACTTTGTCGAAGGATGCGCGCGGGTCGCAGTACTTTGCGGCCTTCAGCCGTCCGAGTCTGTCTGGCGACGGGACGATCGTGAACCGAAGGACACGGCCTCAATCGCCGAGGACTGGAAGCGCCGGCAATCGCCTTGGCCGGGCTCTCCCTCCTGGCGTTACCTACGATTTCAGCGGTTACTCCCCGCTTTTGTCATTCGCGCGGCAATCGCTCAGAACCTACTCCGCGAGGGCCCTTACGGGACCATGTGGGCGGCGCATACGGATGACGTTGGCACCGTCTGCGGATGGGAAGGGCGCGGCCCCGAGTGGCGTGGCTTTGCGACCGGCGGAAGAAAAATCCTTTTTCGGCTCGGCGCAGGCCCCGGCACACGTTTCTGTGTAACCGAGGCCGCCATCGACGCGATGAGCTTGGCTGCGATCGAAGGAATGCGAGCAGGAACCGCCTATGTGAGCACAGGCGGAGGCTGGGCGCCGGCGACCGCGGCAGCATTGCGCCGCCTTTGCGAGGCGCCGGACGTTCAGCTCGTTGCGGCGACAGACGCAGATGCCCAGGGCGATGCTTTTGCCGACCGCTTGCGCCAGCTCGCCGAGGAGGTCAGCTGCGATTTCATGCGCCTGCGGCCGCCGGCCGAGGATTGGAACGAGGTGCTGAAGCAGAAGGAGAACGAGGAAGAAGAAGCAGAAAACGGAGGACGTGCCGCATCCTCGTCAGCCGCATCAAGGGAGGCTGCGCCCGGCGATGCCGGCCCTTGACCCGGCTGGCCTCGATGTCGGCGGCTGGGGAGGGGTCATGAAGGACTGAAGAGAAAGGTGAGGTCGTGGATCTCGGCACTTCGGTCCGGATAACCCGAAGGAGCAGTCAATGTCCGACCCTATCTCGATCCGCAAGATCTTCGAAGGACCAGCGAGCCGTCAGCAGATGTTCGCGCTTTTCGACCGCCATGCCAGGCGACCAACGCGTGGCCAGGATGAACCGGCAGCGCTCTATGCTGGCGAATGGTTCGAAATTTCAGAAGCCGAGCATGATTACATGTTCGAAATCCTGCCGCCGCTGTGGATCCGCGGATCGATGTTCGCCATGCGCGAGTTCATGACCGGGTCGGTGACCTCGGTGTTCTTTGCGCTGCGCATCGATGGCGCTCTCCGGCATTTCCATGGCTATTGCGATCTGTCCGACCACGGATCGGTCGAAGCGATGCGCCTCGCCATCATTGATCGCGAAAGCCGGCCGGTGCGCGCCATGACGCGTGAGGAACGGCTCGAGCATATCTGGTCGAGCACGGCAAATGCCTATCGCGGCTATGCCGGTGATCGGTGGCCGCCGGCCCTGCAGGGTGAGCGGACGGTGATGATCTGGAGCAATGGAAAAGGCACGATCCTGAAACTGCTCAACGAGCTCACCGACGAAGAGATCGCCGCGAAACTTCCGGTGCAGTTCCGTCATTTGCCCGACACTGTCGCGGCGTGAGGAGGAGATCATGCTGTCTTTTCCTATAGAAAAGGTCCGCGAGGTCATCGCCCGCGGACGTGAGGATGCCGCCGCCAAAGGCGGGTTTCGCAATCCCTGGTACGGGATGCGACCCGGCGAAGGCGAACAGCCCGGCCTTTGGCTGGTGGGCGATCATGGCGTGTATATCATGTCGAATGGCAAGCTTCCCGAGGGTGGCCGACCGCTCGTGGTCTATGCCGAAGAGTGCGATCCCACCAGCAACGACGACTGGTTTCATATCAAGCGGCAGACCTTTGGCGGCGATGACGGGATCGAGTTCTTCGACGCCGATCATCTGGAAGCCCTGATCGCCGCCAGCCCGGCCGCTACACATCTCTTCATCGCCTCCCACGAGGAGACAATGGAATTGTCCATGGTGACACGCGTCTAGCCGATCGGCCAAGCGCCAGGCTGTCATCAAACTTCTCAATCCTGCACTGTCTTCACCGGCGCTTCGGCGGCCGGCGGACACGTGCGCTTGTCCTCAAGGAAAAACCCTATGAGCAGCAAACCCTTCTCGCTCGATCAGTCCGCCAGTCTCGACATTTTCGGCAGCAGCGCCTTGTCATCCGGGCTCGGGCTCGGCGTGACACTCGGTAGCTTTGACCCGGTCGCCGCCAATGACGACGACCCCGACCCCACACCGCCCTCACCTGCTTCCGCCCTTCGCGCTGCGAGCGGCCCGAAACCGGCGCTGAGCATAAAGCAGGGGGATTGTGCGAACTTCTATCTCGAGGACGAAGATCGCGGGCTTGCCGCGACCTGGAAGGAGCGGGCACGGATGAATGTTGCTGCCATACTGGCCGCCAACGAGATCGAGCAGAACGATGTCACTATTACGCGCGACCATCAGAAGCGCCTGATCCGCTTTACCGGCTTTGGTGCTTCGGAACTCGCCAACACCATGTTTCGCCGGCCGGGCGAAGCCGACTTCCGTGAAGGCTGGGATGAACTGGGCAGCTCGCTCGAGACGGCGGTCAACGAAGCTGACTATGTATCGCTGGCCCGCTGCACCCAGTATGCGCATTTCACGCCGGAATTCATTGTCCGGGCGATCTGGTCGGGGCTGCAGCGGCTCGGCTGGCGCGGTGGGCGCGTGCTTGAGCCGGGGATCGGTACTAGACTTTTTCCGGCGTTGATGCCGGCCGAGTACCGTGATCGTGCCTATTTCACCGGGATCGAGCTCGATCCGGTTACCGCTCGCATCGCCCGACTGCTGCAGCCAAAGGCTCGGATCATCAACGGCGATTTCGCGCGTACCAATCTGACGGCGATCTACGACCTCGCCGTCGGTAACCCGCCCTTCTCCGATCGCACCGTTCGCTCGGACCGCTCATATCGATCGCTCGGTCTCCGGTTGCACAACTACTTCATTGCCCGGTCAATCGATCTTCTGAAACCGGGCGCGCTGGCGGCCTTTGTCACAAGCGCCGGCACGATGGACAATGCGGATACGACCGCGCGCGAGCATATTGCCAAGTCTGCCAACCTGGTTGCGGCCATCCGCTTGCCCGAGGGCAGTTTCCGCCGCGACGCCGGTACGGACACCGTCGTAGACATCCTGTTCTTCCGCAAGCGCAAGGTCGGCGAGCCCGAGGGCGACGTCCTATGGTTGGACGTCGATGAGGTACGCGCTGCCAGCGATGATGAAGGACCGATCCGCGTCAATCGCTGGTTCGCGCGCCATCCTGATTTCGTGCTGGGCACCCACGCTCTGACCTCTGGCCCATTCGGCGAGACCTACACCTGCAAACCGCGCGCTGGTGGCAATCTCGTGTCGGACTTAAACGTGGCCATCGGTCTTCTGCCGGAGAACATTTATGACGGTGAGCCGACACCTGTCGATCTCGACCTCGAGGGCGAGCTTGGCGATATCGTCGATCTGCGACCCGACGCGTCGAAGGCTCGGGAGGGCAGTTACCTTTTCGATCGCAAACACGGCCTGATGCAAATCGTCGATGGTGCAGCGGTTGTCATTCCCGTGCGCAAAGGGCGAGCCCGCGATGGCCGACCAGGCGAAAGGCGAACAGGCGAAGGCCTGTCGGAAAAGCATGTCCGGATCGTCAGGAAGTTGATCCCAATCCGTGATGCTGTGCGCGATGTCCTGAAAGCCCAAGAGACCGATCGGCCATGGCGTGAAGCGCAGGTCCGCTTACGGATCGCCTGGTCGAGCTTTGTGCGCGACTTCGGCCCGATCAATCATACCACCGTTTCAATCCAGGAGGATGCCGAGACCAACGAAGTTCGTGAAACGCACCGCCAGCCGAACCTGCAGCCGTTCCGCGACGATCCCGATTGTTGGCTGGTGGCGTCCATCGAGGACTATGATCTCGACACGGATACGGCAAAGCCCGGTCCGATCTTCTCCGAGCGGGTCATCGCACCCCCTGCCCCACCTGTCGTCACCAGTGCCGCCGACGCGCTTGCCGTCGTGCTGAACGAGGCCGGCCGGGTCGATCTCGACCATATTGCCGAGCTCCTACATTGCGACCGAGCCACCGTCGCCGATCATCTTGGTGATACGGTCTTTCAAAACCCGAGTGATGGATCTTGGCAGACGGCCGATGCCTATCTCTCGGGTCAGGTTCGCACCAAGCTCGCAGCCGCGCAGGCCGCCGCCGAGCTCGATCCCGGCTTCCAGCGCAATGTTCGCGCTTTGCAGGCGGTCCAGCCGGCCGACCTGCGCCCCTCTGACATCACGGCGCGTCTCGGCGCAACATGGATACCAGCCGCCGATGTCGTCGCCTTCATCAAAGAGATGATGGACGCCGAAATCCGCATCCATCATCTGCCGGAGCTTGGCTCCTGGACGGTCGAAGCCCGTCAGCTCGGATATTCGGCCGCAGGCACCTCGGAATGGGGAACCAGCCGCCGGCATGCTGGCGAGTTATTGTCGGACGCGCTGAACAGCCGCGTTCCGCAGATCTTCGACATCTTCAAAGACGCCGGCGGAGAGCGGCGGGTCCTCAACGTCGTCGATACGGAAGCCGCCCGCGAAAAGCTGCAGAAAATCCGCAGCGAGTTCGAGCGCTGGGTCTGGAACGATCCAGACCGCACCGACCGGCTCGCGCGGGTTTACAATGATCGTTTCAACAATATCGCGCCGCGGGCTTTCGACGGCTCCCATCTCAAGCTTCCCGGCGCATCGGCAGCCTTCGTTCTCTACGGGCATCAGAAGCGCGGCATCTGGCGGATCATCGCTGATGGCGCGACCTATCTTGCCCATGCTGTCGGCGCCGGCAAGACGATGACGATGGCGGCTGCGATCATGGAACAGCGCAGGCTTGGCCTGATCGCCAAGGCGATGCTGGTTGTGCCGGGTCATTGCCTGGCACAGGCCGCCCGCGAGTTTCTGGCGCTCTACCCGAACGCCCGCATCCTGGTCGCAGACGAAACGAACTTCTCCAAGGACAAGCGCGCCCGGTTCCTGTCGCGCGCGGCGACCGCGACCTGGGATGCGATTATCATCACCCACTCGGCCTTCAAGTTCGTCGGCGTGCCCTCGGCCTTCGAACAACAGATGATCCAGGACGAGTTGAAGCTTTACGAGGATCTGCTGGTCAAGGTCGAGAGCGATGATCGCGTCTCGCGCAAGCGTCTCGAGCGACTGAAGGAAGGTCTGGAAGAACGGCTGCATGCGCTTACGACCAGGAAGGACGATCTTCTGACCATATCCGAAATTGGTATCGACCATATCGTCGTCGACGAGGCGCAGGAGTTCCGCAAGCTCTCCTTCGCCACCAACATGTCGACGTTGAAGGGGGTCGACCCAAATGGCTCTCAGCGCGCCTGGGATCTTTATGTGAAGTCCCGCTATGTCGAGACGAAGAACCCCGGCCGGGCGCTCGTGCTGGCGTCTGGTACACCGATCACAAACACCCTTGGAGAGATGTTCTCGATCCAACGGTTACTCGGCCACGGTGATCTCCACGAGCGTGGTCTGCACGAGTTCGATGCATGGGCATCCTGCTTTGGCGATACGGTGACCGAACTTGAAATCCAGCCCTCCGGAAAATACAAGCTGGTCAGCCGCTTCGCCTCCTTCGTGAACGTGCCCGAGTTGATCGCGATGTTCCGCAGCTTTGCGGATGTGGTCATGCCATCCGACCTTCGCCAACATGTGCGGGTGCCCGACATCTCGACGGGTCGCCGGCAGATCCTGACCGCGGCGCCGACGCCGCTGTTCAAAACCTATCAGCAGCTCCTCGAAACCCGGATCAGGATGATCGAAGAGCGCGAAGGGCCGGCCCAGCCGGGCGATGACATCCTGCTTTCCGTCATCACCGACGGACGGCATGCAGCAATCGACCTGCGCCTGGTTATGCCGGCGGGCGAGGACGAGCCGGACAACAAGCTCAATCTCCTGATCCGCAACGTGCTGCGCATCTGGCGGGAGACTTCGGAGCACACCTATCTTCGCCCGGACGGAAAACCCTATGAGCTGCAGGGTGCGGCGCAGATGATCTTTTCCGATCTCGGCACACTCAACGTCGAGAAGACCCGTGGGTTCTCCGCCTATCGCTGGATTCGCGATGAGCTGATCCGGCACGGCGTGCCGCCGTCGGAAATAGCCTACATGCAGGACTTCAAGAAGACCAAGGCCAAGCTGTCCGTCGTCGAATGATTTGAGACTTTTTAGGCTTTGTAAGAACGGATTTTGCGGCTCGCTAGCGGTTTGATTTAA
>NZ_JBHFEI010000036.1:0-7640 GCF_041928815.1 Ensifer soli
CGATAGAGCTACGATGAGCCGAAAATCCTCTCTTCTCAACTCAACCAATTTTGTCTCACAGGCGCTGATGTCGGACACCGGACGACAACGCATTGGGGCGCAGCCTGCGTGACGAGGTGGGCCTGAAGTCCCTTCGCGCCGATCGCATCGATCACATGCTCTTCACTGTGTCTGGCAACGGCCCGCACGCTTCGCTGAAAGACGACCTCGATGCCACGGGGACCAATCGCGACCACTATGTCTTGAACATTCACGTCGAGGATCATCAGGACTTCATCGCAGCCATGTACCAGGAGGCGGAAGACCTTGGAGACGATTGACGAACTGACCGCATTCCTGGCGACAGCGACGGTTGACGGTATTCTGGGCCGTCTCCTCTATCGTGGCGCGGCCTGGTCGTTGATGCGCGAAGAGGGCGTGCTGCCGGCGAATGCGCCGCCCCTTGGCGCGACGATCGAGACGGACCTTGCCGAACACGGCTTCGCCCTACTCCGGGGCGCAATGGCCATGCGGGCTCAGGCCGGTGCTTCGCCATTGACCAGCAAGGCATTCGAGCGCGCTGCCAACGCTTTTGAGGCGCTGGTGCGCAACGGCGATCCGGAATCAGCCGATCGTGGTTTTCGCCGCACCATCGCCGCCGCAGCCTATCACCTGGCCGGCTTTTCGGCCGTCGCCTATTCCCTGTTTAACGAGACGGCGGGCGACCTCAATGCGTCTCCGGGCGAGACGGCGATCCAACACCTGATTCTGCGCGATCTTGGCAAGTTACGCGGATATGTTCGCGACTGGCTGGCCGACGAGGCTCATGGCGATGAGCAGATCGCCGCCGCCCTGACGGGCGAAGAACCCGATATCGATGAGGTGATATCGACGATCCTCAACACGACGATTTGCCGGGCGCTGGCCCATTTTGATTTTGCACTGGAGACCGGCGAACCCGAGCCGATCGAGATCGCGCGCGCGCTTCTGGGCACTGCGGTTAGCTTGGCTGACAACGCGGAAAATGTGCCGCTGTGGTGGATTTCGAACCTCTGCCGCCATCTGATCGACGACCTTTGGCGGCATTCGCTCCACCAGACTCTGCCGACCGAGCCGCCGGAGGGGGCGGAGGAAAAATATCCGGACCTGCGACGGCTGTTCATCTCGTCGCTCTACGCGCGCAAGACCTCTGAGGTCGAGTTGTGGCCATCGCAGCGCGAGGCGGCGCAACGCTCCACTGACATCAAGGACGACCTGGTCGTCGCCTTGCCGACCAGCGCCGGCAAGACGCGTGTGGCCGAGATCGCCGCGCTGATGACGCTGTCGTCGGCGCGCCGGGTGTTGATCGTTACGCCATTGCGCGCTTTGTCCGCTCAAACCGAGCGCTCCTTCAGAAAAACCTTCGCGCCCCTCGGCTTCAGCGTCTCCTCGCTTTATGGTGCCAGCGGTCTTTCGGCTGGAGATGAAGATGCCTTGCGCTCCCGTGAGATCATTATTGCGACGCCCGAAAAGCTCGACTTCGCACTGAGAAGCGATCCGTCGCTGATCGATGATGTCGGCCTTATCGTCCTCGATGAAGGCCACATGATCGGCCCGAGCGAGCGCGAAATCCGCTACGAGACGCTGGTGCAGCGCCTGCTGCGTCGCGCGGACGCGGGCGAACGCCGTATCGTCTGTCTCTCCGCCATTCTGCCCAGCGGCGACGAACTGGACGATCTCACCGCCTGGATCCGCTCTGACGAACCGGGCGAGCCGGTGCGTTCCGACTGGCGCCCGACGCGGCAGCGGTTTGGTGCGCTCACCTGGCGGGGTAAGGACGCATTGCTCCGGCTCGACCTTGATGACGATGGTCCGTTCCTCGACAAATTCGTGGTGCAGAAACCGGCGCGGGGGAAAGAGAAGAAGCCCTATCCGCGTAAGAACTCGCACCTCGCTTTGTTCGCGGCGTGGGAATTCGCCAGCCAGGGCAAGCGGACTTTGATCTTCTCCACCCAGGCGAATTGGGTCGAGAGCTACGGTAAGCAGGTCGTGAACCTCTGCAAGCGTGGCTATTTGGAGTCGCTGCTGGAGGATGAAGCGTCGATCGCGCGTGCCTTGGAGGTCGGCAAGGAATGGTTGGGCGAAGACCATCCGGCCGTCGCTTGTTTGAAGGCGGGCGTTGCCATCCACCATGGCCGGCTGCCGAGTCCATTCCTTCGTGAACTGGAAGCCCTTTTGTCCGAGGGTGTGCTGAAGGTCATCGTCGCATCGCCGACGCTATCGCAAGGCCTCAACCTCAACGCCGCCGTCCTGTTAGTGCCAGCGCTGTATCGGGCGTCCGAGAAGATCAAAGGCGAGGAGTTCGCGAATGTCGCGGGGCGCGCCGGACGCGCCTTCGTCGATGTTGAAGGCCTCATCGTCCACGTCATGTTCGATAAGATCGACTGGCGAAAGAAGGAATGGAGGAAACTGGTCGCCTCCGCAAAGGCCCGCACGCTGAAAAGCGGCCTCATCCAGATCGTCGCCGAAATTCTTGAGCGCTTGTCACGAGAGGGTGTGCTGGATCGTGATGACGCTTGGGAATATCTCGCCAATGCCCGCGAAGCCTGGCGATCGCCGGCGGAGGAAGCTGCGGTCGCCGAGCGTCTGGCTGCCGGCGCGGAATACGACGATGACGACGACGATGATGAAGACGCGGGCGATGACGAGGAAGAAACCATTGACGAGGAGCCGCTTTCGCAGATCGTCGAACGCCTCGATGCGACCGTGTTCGGTCTGATCGAGGCGCTGGACGCTGATCGGGCCGACCTCCCGAAGCTTCTGGACGAGGCGCTCAAGGGATCGCTTTGGGCGCGCCAGATTGCCCGTGAGGACGAGGACATCGCACCGCTGCACAGAAAGATATTCGAAGCACGCGCCGACCTAATCTGGAAGACCACCACGGCGCAGGCGCGGCGCGGACATTTCGCCATGGGCGTAGGACTTGAGGCGGGTCTCACCATCGACGCCATGGCCGACGAGTTGGCCGAGCTCCTCGACCGCGCAGACGAAGCGGCGTTGAGTGGCGAAATCGACGAACTTGTCGATGCCCTCGGCGGTCTCGGCGACCGCCTGCTGTTCATGCGTCCTTTCATTCCTGACAAGGCGAACGCGCTACCGGCTAATTGGAAGGCAATCCTAGGCCGTTGGGTGTCCGGCGAGGATGTTGCCACGATCGGGCCGCAGAACATGCGGGCGGTCGAAGATGCCTTTACCTATCGTTTGGTTTGGGCCTTGGAAGCTGTCCGTACCCGCCGCATGTCCCTCGGCTGGACGCCGGATACGGTGGCGGGTGGAGCCGCTGCTGCGGTCGAGACCGGCGTTCCGCAATTCATGATGTCGATGTTGATCCGGGCCGGTCTTCCATCGAGGCGCGCGGCCATGGCGGCGGTCGAGGACGCCAAACCGGTCTTCGTTACGCCTGCTGAGATGCGGGTCTGGCTCGAATCTGATGAGATCACGGCCTACACCGATGCTGGCGATTGGCCAACGCCCGACACGGCTGCGCTATGGGCGCGGTTCCGAACCGAGGCCCTCAGCGGCGGCATCCAGAAGTGGTCGGTCGAACACTATAAGCGGCTGCTCGACATCGCAGTCGCTCCGCCTGCCGGCCTATATAGGATTGTCACCGATGAGGGTGATGGGCGGACTTGGCTGACGACGCCCGATTACCTGCAGGTTGCCGCCTTCAAGAAGCCTGCGGTCGATCCCAAGCCCAGCCTGTTTTCGGGTCGATTGCCCGGCAACACAAGACTGGTGGAGGCGCTTCGTGTCGGCCGCGGAAAGCTGCGTTGGCCGCAGGCCGATGCGTAGGAGGCGACAGTAGTCAAAGATGTTCCGAAAGAAGCGATATGACAGATAAACTCGAAGTTTTCCAAGACATGGCCATTCACGGCGCGATCGAGAAGCGGCCTGAACTGCGCGAAGCGTTGATCGCAGCGGCGGTTGGTCCTTGGCGAGTGGATCTGGAACGATCGGCCGAGGTGGCGCGCAACGCTGTAACCTCGGAAGATGTCGTCCTTTTTCGTCGAGATGCCAGCCAAGACCATCCGGCGGCCGGGCTCACCCTATGGGGAACGGAGGACGGCTATTATGTCCCGAATATCGTACCCTTGGAGATGGGGAGTCTCACCTTCGCCCAATACAACGCCGTGCTCACGGATTTTATCGTACGCATTGCCGCGCCGGTCACTGCCCAATTCGGTTTTACCATTTCGACGACCGAACCTCGGCAGACACTCGATGATTGGTTGTCATCAGACGCCGCGCTGAAGCTCAAGCGCTTTTCCGGTGCGGCCAACAAGTCCACGGGAGCAAGTCACCCATCGGATGAACGCCGATGGTTCGATTTTCTTGTTGCTGTGCATCGCAGCGGCGACAAACCCGGCGCTGACAGGTTGGCGCGTTGGCTGCACGAAGTGGACGGCTGGGATGAGGATTCCGCGCATAATCTTGCGGGCGATTTCGAGACCGCAATCGCTCTTCTTGCCTATTATGACGAGCACTAATGCGGATGGATGCACACGCGATTGCATCAGCGGGCGTTCCGGTGCTGTGCATCGACACGTGCTCTATTCTGGACGTCATGCGTGACCCAACACGTGAGACAGCGAAACCCCACGATCGGCAGGCAGCCATCGATCTCGTGACGGCGGCGGAAGCCGGTCGTCTCATATGCCTTATGGCTGAACAGGTGGCGATCGAGTTTTCCGATCATGACCAGCCCGTACAGGATGAGGCCGAACGCAATCTCAAGAAGGTGCGGGAGCAACTCGACCGCATCAACAAGCTCTCCGCCGTCTTTGGCGCTCCGGGTAACGTCAACCTTGCGCATCTTGACGATCATGTCGGTCGTGCAAGAGCGGTTGTCGGGCGTTGGCTTGCCAAGCTCGACAGGGTCGTGCCCAGCCCTCAGACTCCCGCCAAAGCATTTGCGCGGGTCAACGCTTGTATCGCTCCAGCGAGACGCGGCAAGGAGTCCTCCAAAGATTGCCTGGTCTATGAAACCTATCTTGAGGCGGTGTCGATTTTGCGGGGTGCCGGGGTGACGACACCCATCGTTTTCCTTTCGTCGAACACCAATGAGTATTTGACAGAGGGCAGGATTCTGAAGCCTGAAATCGCGACGGAGTTCGGTGCGATCAACCTTGGCTATGCGTCCAATATGAGCGCTGCCAAGTACGCACTAGGCTTTTAAGGCAACAAGGGGGGAAGGTGTGGCAAGGAAAAGTGCTGTATCGAAGGCGATCTACACGCGCCACATCCGGCTTTACCGCTATCTCAACGACGCATGGATATTTACGGAACTGCTGCGGCCGGAGTTGAAGACGCGCGCGGACAAGCTCCGGCCTTCAAAGAGCAAGACGAAAAAGCCCTATCCGGTACCGAAGCGCAAAGGCACGGTTACGAGTCGGCGCCGGGACGAGGATATCGGCCTGATCTTCTACGCCCAGCACGAGCGGGGCATCTTTGAGACGAACATCATCTCGATGGTGTCGCGGGTCGAAGCCTTCATCCAGGAATGTATCGCAATCGCCGCGATTGGCTTTCCCGCCAAGCTATCGGTGCTGGCGGACAAGAGCGGTATTCCCCTCGACCTGTTCCTTGAGCATGAGGACCGGGATGACGTGATCCGCCGTTTCGTCGCGCTGAAGTGCGAGGGACTTATGTTCGGCAAACCGTCCGAATATCTCGACAAGGCGGCGAAGGTGCTGTCGATCGAGCTTGAGCCGGAAACGGTGCGCTCCTTCATCGAGATCAAGGCCTCGCGGGATATCATCATCCACAACAGCGGGCTCATCAACAAGCTCTACGTCGAGAAGGCCGGCGACAAGCGTCGGGGCGAGGCCGGGGAAGAACTGGTCATTGACGATGCTTATTTCCGGCACGTCATAGTGACATTGAAGGCACTGGCCGGGGCCATCCAGTCGAAGACGGAAGCGGTCTACAAGTAGCAGCGCCGCTCCCGCGGCGTGACGCCTTTTGGCGGCGGGTATTTCAGGATCAACGGGCGTCCGCGTTTAGAATGAAGCTGAGCGTCTTTGAATGGCGGGTTGGTGTTTCCGGGCGTGGCCGCCCAAAACCTGCCAGTCGGTTTTCCACCCCGCAGCGGGCAACCGATGGCGACAGTAAAAGCCAGATTTGGGGCGCAAACCTGCCGCCAAATGTACGATATCGTCGCCGTCTGATACGCAAACGCCGCCTAGAACCGCCGATCGCCGCATAGCGTTAAATATCTGTATAACTGTCAAAGGGTTATCACCATCTCATAGTTCTCATCTTCATCGGGCGCTGCCCGCCAGCCCCGCCGATTGCCGCCTATAGTGCGATATTGCCGCCGATTACCGCCTTTCACCGGGTGGGATAGTAAGCCGCCGATTCTACGCTACAGCCCAATCCCCTTCTTGCATAACTACATCGGGTCGCGTCGTTTGCGGCGATCGTCGAGACCAAAAAGGGACATCGATCCAATCAAAGTGTCAGGTCGCTCCCGCGCTCGCGCTCGTTCTTCGACGCCGATTGCCAAGGCCAACTGAATGAGCGCAGAACGCGCTATCTTGATCACACGAAGAGCCTTAGTCTCGAGAAGATCGCTGTCGATGGAGAACCCTAGGCCTTCGCTGCTTGGTGCGGCCCACATAAATGGCCGTGCCCAGCCCTCGTGTACCTGGAGGAATTTGTGTTCGAGCGCGTTACGGATGTCATGCAGCTCTCGCGCATCGGGTCCGGTCGTCCGCTTTAGTTGATCGTCGAACAACTCCTTCGAAAGCCAGAAAAGTCCGCGAAGCGGCCAGTTTGGATAATCTTTAAGGCGGTCGAGAAGTCGTGGCTTCCCTTCGATCATCCAAACATTCTTGAAATTGATGCGATTGGCGACTTTTCCCAACTTCCAATAATGATCGACAAGAAACGCTACCTTATCGAGCAGAGAATAGGCAATACGGTATGCCGTCCGCACCCGTTCGGTTGCGAGCGAGTGCATCGGATAGTCTAGTGTGTCGAATAGCCTAACGCGACGGTCAGAAAAGTGCAGATTTGTGTCGGAAAGACCCTCGTATAGCATGAAGCGGGCCGACACATATTCCTGTTTCATCTGATTGAAGAAGCCGATGACTGGTGGTGGCGTCACGACGCCCGGTCTCTCATCGAACCTTTCGCTTATAGGAGGCAGGACGAGGTCGTCACATGCCGCTCTTGCGTGCGACCCGAGATCATTGAGTGGATTCAGGAATAGGCGATGGTCGAGACACCACTGCCGATACTTTTGTTCGACCTTGCTGCGCCCGAGCGGCGGCACACCAAAATCCTGCAGCTCGCGTATTCGATCGAGATCGCCCGCCGCAGCATATGTTTTGGCTTCTTCAGCGAACTGTTGCGCCAATGCATCCGTGTAAATGGAGTCGTGTACTGCATCGGCGGCGGTAGCGGCAATCAGCCCATCATGGGCGTGCAACAATAAGATCGCGCGCTCGCGATCATCATCCAACATCCCAGCATAATGCTTGAGGCCATAGCCGCGATTGGCCTGCGCCATTGCGAACTTGGGAATGATGCGCAGCGCTGCGTTGGTCTGACCCCATTGGGTGGTCCGGTTTCAGTCTTAGTGCATGATCGGCTTTTCAACCATCGCCTGTGCCGATGAT
>NZ_JBHFEI010000037.1:0-7314 GCF_041928815.1 Ensifer soli
CTTCTGGGGCATTCCAACGTCCTCTCTCAGGCTCAATAGCCTACTTCACGGAGGACCACTTTTCAGGGGGAAGACCAGCGTCCCATCCTTCAATCGCGTCGATGAAGCGCCCCATCACATTGAGTTGGTTCGCTCGATTGGTCAGGATCTGACAACGACGCATAAGATCGAGTTCGACAAAGCCAGGATGAGCAGCCGCGCGAGACAAGGCAAGGATTTGCTGTTCCCGTTCGGGGTGTTCCCAAGCCCAGGAGCCGCGGATGCCGGAAGTCTCCTCTTTAACCGCCCACGCATTGGATCGAAAATATTCGAGAACCGCGCCATGTTGGACGTTCAGATCACGCTTTGCAAATTCGTCGAGAAGGTAGATCGCGCGGTCTGCTCCCCGGGCGAAACCTGCGTCACGTGAAGCGTCGATCAGTGTACCGATATGATTGAGCGCAGCGTCATCGTCGAGCTTGCTGATCGAACGTTCACGCAATTTTTCGAGATCTTCACGCTCCAATTTTCTTTCCTGATAATGTCTATCCAAGGGACTGCTGCCCGTCTTCGGCATACAATGATTTTTCAGATCGATTTGATTATCTTCAGATATCCGGTTGCATGACAAAATTACGAGTTGCCTCGCTGTAAGACAAAAGCAAAATCTCAGCTTTCAGCCTCTTCCATCGTCTCAGACAGTTGGGACACAACAAGGTCGAACGCGACATGAGGCAGATCGAGACCATATACGTTATCAAAATGTCCGAAGGTCTTGCTGAGATACTTTGATGCTAGGTAGAGCCAATTTAGATCAATCGACGCTGGAGCTATCGCTGCTCCACGATGCCACCGGTGAGCCGGATTCTGGCAATGGATCGTGTTGAACATACTCACATGTGCCCAGTTTGAATGCATAACGCTACTAAACGGCTGATAGACATAGTTGTAGAAGTCGATAAATCCGGCCTCTTCGGCCATCTTTCTGATGTTGAGACCGGACCAACTACCAAGATTCACCTCAACAAGAGCCTCAATCCGTTGCCCTGCTAGCCAGTCACTCCAGACTTTGATCATCTGACTCAGTTCAGCCGCGTCATTGGGGTCTGTCGCAGCCTCTAACGCTCGTTTTTGATGAGCAATCTGCAATTTAATAGCACCCTGTCCGTCCTCAATATAAAGACGTGCGCGTGGACGAGGATCTTTTAGAATCCAAGCTAGATTGATGAAGACGTCGGCGATTGCCCGTAGCAAAATAGGCGCTATGTGCGGCGTCCATACGCCTGGAGAAGATGCCATTTCCATGGCCAGCGTCGCTTGCCGGCAAAGGAGCGCCGTAACTACCTCGAAGACCTCAATCTCGTTTAAATCTAACGGCCAGTTCGCCAATCTAATACGGAGATCAGCCCGAACCGCATTTCGATAATCAAAGACGAATTGCTCAAGCGAATCTTCACTATCGATAGTTTCGTCTTCGAGTGTGTCTAGAAATAGACAGGGGCCGAAGCCGGAGATATGGTCCCAAAATGCCTCAACCCATAATACGTCGACTTCAAAGCCGGCGTCATCAAGGTTAACCTCCATGAACAGTGTTGGAGCGGCAGCTCGAAAGGCGCCGGCAGCGCGACGCGCCTCCTCTGTCTCTGGATAGCCGTTAATAACCTTGAACCGTGCGATAAGGTCATCGATCAGATGCGCTGCGATATGAATCTTTCCTTGGTCGATTCCCAACTCGTAGCCAAGTGCTGATGACAGCACCGCCGTGCGACTGTTGCGGTCGTAAAACTCGCGGAGCAGTTCGGGAAAGCGCGTATTCTGCTCAGGTACAGCGTCCATTTTTCCTAGGAATGCCAACGGATGGTCGGGCATCACGGCCGCCAGTGGTGCCAGAGATCGGCGGATGGCTTTTAGACTGACCTGATCAAGTGTAGATATTATCGCTTCTTTTGCCGCGTCTGAAAGCTCCGCGAACGTGCTGAACTTAACAAACATGGGACATTCAGCCCCATTCATCGCCGTACGAGCGGCTTGACCTAAAGCACGGCAATGGCCCCGAGCTGCCTCGTAGCCACAATGGTCGATCACCAGGCCAAGCCAGAGAGCCTCGGGCACAAGCTGACGGGTCCAGGAATATTGGGACAGTTTGCCCCCGAGTTTATGCAAAAAGGACGGCACGAGCTTACGTTTGACCGCTACGTGGTCCTGCAAGACTGGCTTGCGTGTCTCATTAGTCAACGCTCTTCCCCTCGTTCTTCCCGGTCGAACAATCGCCACTTACGCATGGTGCCGGTCACTATCGTCATTGGTAATTATTTGCAGCACATTTAGGATAGATTGTGCAGTATCGTGACTTTAGAAATGTCAGGCATAAGTAGTTATGAACGAGGAAAAACGAAAAGAGGCAGCTGCTTCCTTGTTGAAAGACATGGAGGCTACAGCAGCTCGGATGCGCGAGCTTATCGTCGCGATGCCCCCACATGATCTGCTCGGCTACATCTACGCCCAGCATATGATGAAAGCGATGGTAGACCAAAGCGCCGAGGAGGAGCAACGCGAAGCGGACGGCCCAAATGACTTGATCAACGAAAACCAATTTCTGCTGGAGTACGTACACGCGGTGCTCGCGTCAGACGATGCCCCTGCGGACGTGACATTCGACGAAGCCCAATGCGCCGAGCTGTTTGAACTTAGCCGCAAACTGCGAGAGCAGGCTATGTTCTTTGCCATGGCCACGTCTGCCGATACCAAGGACGGCGTCTTTGGTCCCGACACAGCCGACATTGAATTCCGCGCGAAATCGACCTGGGTCATGCTACGCGGGAACCGCTACCAAGTCTTGGAAGGTGAGTTCTACAGCTACGTTTTGGCGCCTCACAATGATGTCTTGAAAGAAGTTTACGGTGTTGGTGCCGCCGATATCGCGGAAGGCTTCCAGGCCATGGCCGACGCCACCCGCTCTGGGCATGCCGACGCTATCATGGAGATGATTAAGCAGTTTGAGGCGGCACAGGCCTTCGCTGCGGCACAGGACAGGCCTCTGGAAGACGTCATGGAGGCATGGATTGCGGCCAATGCGGAACAGTCGAAAGCCGCTGGGCGGGCGATGGACGACATGTTTCGGGGCGGCATCGCCAACGTGAGTCGACACACTACGCTACCGCCTACGTTGCTGGCGGATTTGGCTTACCGGCGCGGAGAAGAAACCGAATTTTTCGCAGCGGGCGATTTTTCGGGAACACCCTACCGGACACTGCCTGCCAGGAAGAAGCCCCTGATTCAGCTTGGAGCGGACTACTACGCCATCGACCCGTGCTTCACCCGCGACGCTGGGTATCGTGCGCTTCTCTACAACCTTCTGCGGCGAAAGCCGGACTACAAGAAAACTTTTGAGGATCGACAGAAGAGGATGAGCGAAGCTGCCTTCGCCGACATTCTGGCCGCCCAGCTTCCTGGAGCCACGGTTTTTCAAGAAGTCTACTATAAAGACCCTGCCAGCAAGCAGTGGTCCGAAAACGACACCCTGATCCTGGTCGACGACGTGCTGTTCCTGGTTGAAGCCAAGGCAGGTGCGGCTGCGACCATTGCATCGCCAGCACTTGATTTCGGCCGCCACGCCCAGTCCGTTCAGGACTTGGTACTCAAAGCCTACAAGCAATGTGAGCGCTTCTTCAATTATCTGAATTCGGCGGATGAAGTGCCGCTCTACCACTTGGCGGACGGCAAATACGAAGAGTGCGGCCGTGTCCGCCGCTCCGACTACCGCGTGATGGTGCCGATCGGGCTGACGGTCGAGTCGTTCTCGCCCTTTTCCACATACTGTAAGGAACTGCCGCAAGTTGAGCCGCTGCTTGGAAGGCATGCCTTCGTTTCGCTGTCCATCGACGAACTATTTGTCCTCAAGCGTCTTCTGCCCACACCCGGCGAGTTCGTCCACTACATGGAGGTGCGGCAGGCCGTGGCAGGTATGCGCCGGGCTCATCTCTTTGACGAGTTCGACCACCTGGGCGCGTACCTGAAGAAAAACCGTTTCGATCAGAACATTGCCGAGCAGCTGAAGGGCGGCAAGGCGAGCATGCTTATCTGGGACGGCATGAGCGACATCGTCGACAGGAGCTTCGAGGGGGAAGACTGGGAAAGCCGACGGTTTCCGACGCAGGACCTCCCGGAAGAGGTGCTGAACCTACTTAGGGCGCTCGATGCTACCCGAGCACGCGGGTGGCTATCAGCGGAGAGCCATATCCGTGACCTTGGGGAGGAAGGCCGGAATAATCTGGCCAAGATGCTGTCCGACCTTCGCCAAACCCTGAACCAGCATCCCGCTCGCTATTTTACTCTCTCCGGGGACGGCGAGCCGCTCTTCGTTTGGCTTCAACAACACGACCACCAAATTGACTGGACCAGGGTGAATAACAAGGCCAGCGCAGCTGCGTTGGCCGTCAAGGCTTCTAACGTCATCGGCATCGTGGCAGAGGTTAGTGCCGACGGAACCTACTACCGGGCGCAGTCTTTCGCGGTCTACATACCGACAGAGCGAACGGAAGAAAACGCCCACATCTACGAAGACGCCGCGCGAATGGCTCAACCCACGCGGGCGGTAAATCTCAACCAGCCGAGAGGTGTCGCCCCACCTGTGAAGACCAAAAAGCCTGGGCGGAATGATCCGTGTCCGTGTGGCAGCGGTGTAAAGTACAAGAAGTGTCATGGCCGTTAGGGATAGGCCAACCAATAGAAATTGATAAACGTCCAGGGAATGACGGCTTTTTAGAGCGTGAATATTTTGGAGGAGCATGGAGGCATTTATAGCGTAGACGTCGATCTATGTTTCGTCGACTTCGGCCCGCCAGAATCGCCAATTGCTCTCCACAGCGGGACATGGCCGCATTGTCCCAAACCGCATGGCAAACCGCCGATTCCACGCTATCGCCCGATACCTGTCTGTCTGAAATGGCGCGCCACCCGCGTCATTCCGACTGCGGATCGGCGCTGCTATCGGTGACGGCATCAATCAGCGTCTCGTAAGATGATGGCCCCCGGATCGCGAGCCCGTGTGCTCGATCGAATGTGCCAAGCGTCTTGCTCCAATATTTCGCGGCGAGCGTCAGATAATGAACGTCCGGGCCGAGTGCCTCGCTGGTCGGACGACGATGATGCCGGTGCAGTGGATTGCCACACTCCCTGAGATCGTAACGTGCAACATGGTGCCACATCGAATGCGTGCAGGCGCTGAACGGAGTGTAAACATAGTTGTAAAAATCAATGCAGTTGGCCTCTTCAGCCATTTGACGAACCGACAGGCTCGACCATTTTCCTAGGTCAACATCGAGCAACCAGCCGATCCGCTGATTGTCGATCCACCTCTCGCCGGCTTCCAGCATGGTCGCCTCTTGCGGCGTCAGCTCGCGAGTTCCGATCTGCGCGCGGCGATGCTCGAGTTCGAGTTTAGCCTGACCTAATCCAAACAGTACGAACTTCCGGCAGCGCTCGACCGGATCTAGCAACAGCCACGCGATGTTGATGTAAGCGTCGGCCATTGCGCGTAGCAGGATGGGCGCACTATGCCCGGTCCACAGCGCGGGCGCGCGCGCGACGTCCTTGGAGAGCGTCGCCTGTCGTGCGAGCATGCCGCCGATCACTTCGTGGACGTGGATCTGAGAAAAGTCGGGAGGCCATGCCTCCAGGCGCGCCGTGAGCTCGTGATCGACGTTTGTACAATAGCTCTCGATGAGCGGCCAAATTTCTAAGCCTTCGTCATCCTGACCATCAGCCTCCTGCTGAGTCACATCAATCCTCGCACTGTTCGAGTTCCAAACCACGGTTCCAGAAAGCGGTCGGCCAATCGGTCCCCGACGCCATCATGTCGGCGTCACCGAACATCTGATTGAGGGTCGCGCGGATCGACGCGGCGATCCGCTGTGACTGCTCGGTTTCGGGGTAATCTTCGATCCGGGGAAAATCAGCGAGTGCCAAGCCCGCCGAGACCTTGAGTCGATCAGCATCGAATGCAAGCCATGTCGCGGTCGCCTGAACCATGATGGCGCACGTCGATGAGCGATCGAGTAACACGCCAACCAGTGTCTTGAGCGCGCCGAGATCTTGTAACCAGCTTTCTCGCGTCGCCGCTTGCGCCAGTTCGCGCATGGGGTGGTCTGGGTAGTGGGCATGGAGCGGCGCGAGCGGTCCGCACAGATCATCCCGATAAGACCGGCCTTCCACGATGCTCGAAAGCACGCCTCTTGGTAGAGAGGCGAACTTGCCGGCCGCTGCCCAAATCGTGCGGCCATGCGTTGGATCGCTTACACGCAAGTCGCGAGTAAAGGCGGTTATGATTTCAACGCCACGACGAGGACCCCAGGCTTCCTGCACGAGCGCGATCCACAAAAGTTCCGGAATCATCATGTTGATCCACGACACCTCGTGCATTGGTCCGAATGCGTTGTTGAACGGAGTCACTAGCTTGGATTTGATGCGCCTGTGATCGTCAAGCACCGGCGTTCGCTTGTTTTCATTCATAACTTCCCCGGTACAGCGTCGGTAGAGATCGTCTTGGGTATAACGAAAGATAATGTGACGGAATGATGCCGCCAAATCACCGATATTTCCACCGTTAGACACTCAAACACCGCCGAAAATCGCCGATTCCCGCACTGCTCGGAATATCCATATAATTGTCAGAGACTTACAATGATTTCATAGTGCTCATCTTCGTCGGGTGCTGTCCGCCATAACATTTTTCATGTAGCTCATGTTACCTAACACCTTGAATGGTAATGTGATTTCTGGGGTTCGAAATCCGTTTTCGGAGCACCATGCCAGACGGTCGGCAAAGGTCAGCCGAAGCACCAGTTTCTGATACTCAAATTTCCCGGAACGCCAGAGTTTTGAAGGACTTGCAAGAAAGTCGATTGCGAGTTCGAACAACTCCTCAAAGGCACCGTGACGGACGGCACCGGTCTGACCACGTTCGAAAAGAGAGAGTTTTTGACGTTCCAACGTCGCGATACGCTTTTCATACGCAGCGACGACCGAATGGGAACTTGCGTCAACAATCCGATCCAAAAGCGTGTTGATTTGTTTTTCGACGTTCGCGACTTCGCGCTCAATCGAACGACCGATATCCGACGCTTGCGCGAGA
Organism: Ensifer soli; assembly: GCF_041928815.1. Lineage (NCBI taxonomy): Bacteria > Pseudomonadati > Pseudomonadota > Alphaproteobacteria > Hyphomicrobiales > Rhizobiaceae > Ensifer > Ensifer soli. Next base: position 7,112 of record NZ_JBHFEI010000037.1, read on the forward strand.
CGCTGATTCCAGGCGTCCTTGAACATCATGCGCGCGAGCGCAATCAGACGCGGCGCTGGAGTGAGTCTTTCGAGAAGTCCGGCAAACTCGTTTTCGATCACATCGCGGCGTATGGATTTGCGATAGTGGTCTGACCCCATTGGGTGGTCCGGTTTCAGTCTTAGTGCATGATCGGCTTTTCAACCATCGCCTGTGCCGATGAT
>NZ_JBHFEI010000038.1:2500-5000 GCF_041928815.1 Ensifer soli
TGAGGCCGTCGCGATCTCCGATCGTTGCGCTCCGGACGGGCCGCCGAAAAATCGGCGGGGGCTTCTGGCCCTGATGTGGAATGGAGTTGAGGGTTTTGCCGGTCTGGGCTAAAGAGGTTCGAAAAGGGGCCGTAGCTCAGCTGGGAGAGCGCCGCAATCGCACTGCGGAGGTCGGCGGTTCGATCCCGCTCGGCTCCACCAGGTCTGCTGGTTTGATATCCTTCATTGGGAAAATAAGGTTTGCACGCCTTCTGCGGAAGGTTCGTGCCTGTTCTGATACATTGTGAAGAGAAGATATGTCTGGAAGCGTCCAGGTGTCTTGGGTCGTGCCCGAAAGGGTGTGGTTCGAGACGTCCGAGACCGATCCTGCCAAAGCCGCCGATGGTCTAGCCGACCGGATGCGGACGAGGGGTCGGAGGTAGGAAGGGCGCTTGTTACTCAAGACATGCGGTTGTTGGCGATGGTTCGTCGAAGGCTTCGGTTCCGCAAGGATCCGGGGGTTTTGGTGTTTCTGTCGGCTCTGACGGCATGTTGATGGATGTTGCCTGACCGCGCATCCCCGGACAGATCTCGAGAAGCTGGTCTTAAAGGCAGCAGGCAAGCGAACCGCTCGGCGTGGTTCCAATAAAGCCTGGCTGCCGAACACGTCGATGGCATCTGATTGGTTCGGTTGTAAAAGGTAACCGGATCGTTGTTTCCTGTTTTTATCGTTAGATGGGAAAGGGTGGTGCGGCAAACTCAGGTTTGTCCGGATGGCCAGGTATGGCACCCCACGAGGCGTAAAGCCGAGTGGACAAGGTCTGCCATACCCAACAGAAGATGAGCATTGGCAATGAGAACGATCAAGTGAACTAAGGGCAATTGGTGGATGCCTTGGCATGCACAGGCGATGAAGGACGTGATACGCTGCGATAAGCCGTGGGGAGCTGCGAATGAGCTTTGATCCATGGATCTCCGAATGGGGAAACCCACCCTAGATATCTAGAAAATCTGTTTTGCCGTATTTGGCGCTGGCCGAAGCGAAGCTTCGAAAAGGCCAAGGGCCGTCGGCCAGAGTTGGCCGCGCCGTCCGCAGCGCAGCGACCGAAGGTCGCGACAGCGTGAGGACAGAAGACCCCCGGCAGTGAGGCTGGAGGGTTCGGCAAAAGAGGTTTCTAGATATCGCTACAGGGTATCTTACCTTCGAATACATAGGGGTAAGAAGCGAACGCAGGGAACTGAAACATCTAAGTACCTGCAGGAAAGGACATCAACCGAGACTCCGCAAGTAGTGGCGAGCGAACGCGGACCAGGCCAGTGGCAATGAGGAATGAAGTGGAACGGAATGGAAAGTCCGGCCGTAGCGGGTGATAGCCCCGTACACGTAGAACACTCATTGTCCTTGAGTAAGGCGGGACACGTGAAATCCTGTCTGAACATGGGGAGACCACTCTCCAAGCCTAAGTACTCGTGCATGACCGATAGCGAACAAGTACCGTGAGGGAAAGGTGAAAAGCACCCCGACAAGGGGAGTGAAAGAGAACCTGAAACCGGTTGCCTACAAACAGTCGGAGGGCGTGAGCCTGACGGCGTACCTTTTGTATAATGGGTCAACGACTTAGTGTAACATGCAAGCTTAAGCCGGTAGGTGTAGGCGTAGCGAAAGCGAGTCTGAACAGGGCGCCCATAGTATGTTGCATTAGACCCGAAACCGAGTGATCTAGCCATGAGCAGGTTGAAGGTTGGGTAACACCAACTGGAGGACCGAACCCGCATCTGTTGCAATAGATTGGGATGACTTGTGGCTAGGGGTGAAAGGCCAATCAAACTCGGAGATAGCTGGTTCTCCGCGAAATCTATTTAGGTAGAGCGTCGATCGAATACCCCCGGGGGTAGAGCACTGGATGGGCTATGGGGACTCACCGTCTTACTGATCCTAACCAAACTCCGAATACCGGGGAGTACTAATCGGCAGACACACGGCGGGTGCTAACGTCCGTCGTGAAAAGGGCAACAACCCTGACCTCCAGCTAAGGTCCCCAAGTCATGGCTAAGTGGGAAAGGATGTGAGGATCCCAAAACAACCAGGATGTTGGCTTAGAAGCAGCCATCATTTAAAGAAAGCGTAACAGCTCACTGGTCTAAATAAGGGTCTTTGCGCCGAAAATGTAACGGGGCTGAAGCCATGCACCGAAGCTGAGGATGTGCAGTTTACTGCACGTGGTAGCGGAGCGTTCCGTAAGCCTGCGAAGGGAGACCCGTGAGGGCTCCTGGAGGTATCGGAAGTGCGAATGTTGACATGAGTAACGATAAAGGGAGTGAGAGACTCCCTCGCCGAAAGACCAAGGGTTCCTGCTTAAAGTTAATCTGAGCAGGGTTAGCCGGCCCCTAAGACGAGGCGGACACGCGTAGTCGATGGGAACCACGTTAATATTCGTGGGCCTGGTGGTAGTGACGGATTGCATAACTTGTTCTGGCTTATTGGATTGCCAGGGCGGGGGCGCGGTTCCAGGAAATAGCT
>NZ_JBHFEI010000039.1:0-6557 GCF_041928815.1 Ensifer soli
CGATAGAGCTACGATGAGCCGAAAATCCTCTCTTCTCAACTCAACCAATTTTGTCTCACAGGCGCTGATGTCGGACAGTGTAGGAGTTCCGCCCGCCTAACACCACGGCTCCCGCCGGACGCCCAAGTCCGCGCCACGCACGCAAAGAAGCAAAGCCGCACTTCCATCTAGAGATCTGAACCCCGTAGGTCTTCAAGTGCCCCGCTATCGTCATGCACCAGATTTGAGTTCGTAAGGGCTGTCAACTGACACTTGCGGTCAAAACCTTCTCCTGACCGTCGAAGCAGAAATGCCGGAACAATCTTTATCAGCTTCCCGTTCGTCGCATTACCTTACATGGGAGACGACGATGGCCGATAGCGAGCGCAATTCCCGCGAAGATGACTACCGTGATTACGATACCCGCAACATACGGGATGGATGGCCCTACGCGGATGGTGAGGGTCGGGAAGGTCCGAAGCCCAACGGGCCTTATGGCGGTTCAGGCCGCAATCTGGATCAGGACGCGGACGACGGAGTTATCGTCGCCGGAGACCCTGAACTGCGAGAGGTCGATGGCGCTCCGCTTCCGTTTCCCTCTGAGGAGGCAGGAACGATAGCGGACGATGACATCGAGGAGCGTATCGGGATATTGATCGAGGCTGACGATAACATCGAACTGAGCACCGTCGATATCGCTGTCCATGCCGGAAAGGTAATCCTGTCCGGGTCGGTCGATAGCCGGGAGGATAGAGCCCGGCTGCTCGCCATGGTGAAAGGGGTTCCCGGCGTCCGGGCCGTCTCGGATCGTCTCGTGACGGAGGGCGTGGACAGCCACATCCCTCCGGACACTGACGAGTAGATGCGTCAGCCTTGCACAAGGTTTAACGAAGAATCATAGTTGAAGTGAAAGCCCCTGACCTCGGATGTACAGGCAGGAGCACTTGAAAGGCCGGGCATCGCGTCCGGCCTTTCTGCTTTATTCGGCTTCATCGATGATAGGAGGAAAATCGACGCATTGTGATTTGATCTTGATGGATCGTGGTGCAGGTAATGGCGCCGCCTACAACGGCATACGTCGCTACCTGGGCGTCTATCACCTTGCGCATGGCCGAGAATTCAGGGTCCTCGTCTGCAAGCTCCTGAAACAATCCGTCGTCAACCCTGGGCGTAACAAGGGCGTAGGGGATGTCTATGAGGCGGAACGGTCGGATGCCGTGTCCGTCGTGATTGGCGAGGAAATATGCGACGGGTCCATCATTCCATCCCGCGACGAAGATGTCGATTTCCGCCGGGACCGGATTTCCCTTAAGCATTTGCGCGGCGGACAGCTCGGAAAATCGGCTGAGCGCCGCCCTTAGGCCTTTGAAGTCGTCGGCGAGAGGAACAACCATATCCACGACAACTTGCAGCGCCTTCATCGGGCCTCGAACACCTATGACTGCATTGAGGTGCGGCACCGCGAAGACTTTTGCGACATCTCCAATGCGGTTCGAGCCGATCGACAGCCGCGTGTCGCTGAACATCGAAACACTATCCTGGCGAACGAAGACGTTGATAAGGCTCATGAGAAATTCACGCCGTTCGTCGTACAGGTCGAAGCAATGGCCGAGAGGCCAGAAATGGCAAATTTGCCTAAGGATGTTAGTGCAAAATTTGCCGTGAACATTGAAGAAAATATCGGCGTGAATATCGGATCGTAGTGCAGAATTTCCCCGCGAAGCCTCGATATGTGATTGTCGATGAGGCCGCCGTTTCTGAAGTAATGTTGAGCTTCAGACGGGACATCCTCCATTAGCCTTTTCAGCGACATCGAATTTCCTTTCTTCTCTTGCTGCTTTCATCAGTAATTCGGCCAAACCGGCTGGACGCCGCGCGCAAGCAACGCGGTGTTGTCGCAAAACCTGTCATCGGATGAGGTCAGATAAAGCGACTTCTGGTGCGCGCTGGACCACACGGCGCGGGAAGCTCGCGCCCGCATGTTTTCGCCAGCTACAACCGAAAGCGAAAGCGCAAGCGTTATGGGTTGATCGCCGGTGACGACGGGAGAGGACTCACCAAGCCGCGCCGCTGTTCCCGTCCAAATAGGGATAGGCTCGGTGAGTGGTTGATAGTAGTTGTCAAAGACCGATAAGCCGACAGTGACCGGAGCGCCGTTGACGGGGGGAATGCTGCTAAGGGTTGTTCTGGCTGTCTGCGGATCGATGCCGGACAGCGTGAAATCAACCGCGTCCGAACCGCCATTGACCATCACCGCGAGTGTCGGAAGACCATTAAGTCGTCCAGCGCCGTAATAGACCGTGCCCGAGGGATCAACGGCGTCAAACCGCGCCGGAATGTCGCCGGCACCAGTCCAAATTCTCAAGGGCTCGACGCCTTCCGGCGCAACGCGGATGAAAAATCCGATTGGGCCGCTTTGGCTGAGCCGGTTGCAAACGGCATCCGATATGTACGCGGTTGAGTACGTCATTTTCTCACCTGCGACTGGATCAGCCTACACGACGAAAGTAAGCGTTCTGCTCGTCAGCGTAGGAACCCCGCACTCTTTCTTGCTGAGCAAGGGCAAGGCCGTTCTGGACGCCCTGCTCGACAAGCTTTCTGACGTGCTCATCGCCGTTCGCGCCCTGCACCTGGACGATGATCGGCTGAGGCTGGCGAGGCTCATGCTGCTGGCGATTGCCGTTCGCGGCGGAAAGGAGCGCTTCCGTCCTATGGTTCGGGACAACCTGGGAGCCGCGTGGAAGGTTGACGATTTCGCGGCCACGTTCACCCACCATCGCCAAGCCGCCGGGGGCGCTCTCCGTACCATCGGCATAGCCGTTGATAAGCACACTGCCGAGCGTTGTGTTCGGAGCCCAAAAAGGCGAGCCCGGCGCGATGCCGCCGACAAGGCGACCGATGCCGCCAAGGATTTTCGAGAGAAACCCGCCGCCCGGATCGGCGCCGCCGTTTTGCAGGATGTTGCCGAACTGCGTAAAGGGCGATGCCGTAGGGATAGGAGGGAACCCGGAAATCGGACTGCCGCCCTTGTCCAGCGCCTTGGCGATCGTGGTCGCGCTCGTGTCGAGATTGCCGAAACCTTTCTCAAGGCCAGTTGACGACGTTGCGAGCTTATCCAGCGCCAAAGAGGCCTCATTCGCGCTCTTGTCGACCTGGAAGTGCATCGTGTCCGGCTTCCTCCAGTTCCCGCCCCACATCAAGCCGTTGCGCTTGGCTATCTCATTGATGTTCGGCGGCAAATCTGTCTGGAAATTATTGCTCCAAGGGTTCTGCCGGGGATTGATATCGACAGCCTCGCCGAATGCGTGACGGGAAAGATTATTCGTCCCTGCCACGTTTCGATAACTGTAACCGCCCTCCCCGAGGCTGGAAATGTTGTAGCCAGCCGCCTTGAGGTCATCAAACAACCCCTGAAAGCGTGGCGCATATTCGGACGCAACCCGCGCCGTCATTCCGTTCCCTGCCGTCACGATCGAAAGCGGGATGCCAGTTTTCGTCATGCCGGATGACAGAGGCGCCCGCGTACGGCTCCGACCGGCGCGGCATAGCTGCCTGGATCGTTCGCGCCCTTGTGCCCGAGGATTTCTGAAAGCGTGGATGTCGCATTCGGCGCAAACGTCGGGCCTGCGTCGGCCTTCTTTCCGCCGCTGAGAAAGTTCGAAAGGAACCCGCCGCCGCCGTTATCATTGCCGCCGAATAGAAGGTTGCCAAGCGCCTTGCCAAAACGGTCAAAAACCTGATCCTGCCACTTGGTCGCAGCACTCAACAGCGAATTCTTGAAGGCGTCGCCGAACGACTTGCCGATGTCGTTCCCGTTCTTTTCCATCGCGGAACGGAAGTTCGACGCGAAACCCTGCGCGATCTCGCCGGATTGCTTGATGAGGTCGTTCTGGCGCATGTACTGCGCCATAGGCGAATTCAGGTCAACCGACGTACCAAGCTGGCGTTGGCGTGCCGCAATCTGCTGATCCAGCGGCGAGCGCAAGAGTTGGTCACGATCGAATGAAAGATCGTTCATCGCTCGGAGTTCACGCGTCTGTTGCGATACGTTCGCCAGTTCCGCCGCAAGACCCTTGAGGCTATCGCGCTGCGCGTCCGTGATGCTCGCTCCGCCGCCCTGGGCTTGCCGGAGAAGGTCAGTTTCAAGGCGCATGCGTTCCGTTTCGACCGCAAGCCCGCCGATGGATTGCTTTTCAAGCTCCATGTCTGCGATGCGTTCGCGCGTCGTCTGGACAAGGCGATCATAAGCCTTCTGCGCCCGGTCGGCCTCGTCCGCCTGTCCTCGCAACGGATTGGTGCCCGGAACCGGCCCCGTCTCGGGAAGCCCGCCCGAAATTCGCTCGCCGACGCGTTCGGTAAACCGCCGCCCGAGGTCGCGAAGCGGCGTGTCGCTCATAATATCCGGGAGCGCGGTTTCGCGCTCCTTCTTAAGCGTCTCCAATTCCTTGAGGTAGGGGTTCGCAAGCCCCGTTCGGTCAAGGCCGAGGTCGCCGATTTTGCCGGGCCGCATGAAGTCCGGCAACTTCTGCAAGAGCGCGTCGATGCGGTCGGCGGCGCCCTGAGACGCGTGTTCGCCGTGGCGCCAAGCGTGGCGGCGTTTGCCGTCATGCTCATGGCCTGGGAGAGACCACGATAAATCGTTGCCGCACGTTCGGCCGACACATTCCCCTTGTTCCCCGGAAATGTTCCGCAGGGCCGTCGCGAATTTGACCTGATCGCCATATCCCTCGACGTATTTTCGAGACAACAGTTCCGTTTGCGAACGCGTGCGGCCCGTGGCGTTGGACACGCGGTCTAGATCAACGTCAACTTGGCGCAAAGACGATTGCAGGCGCCCGGCCGCGGCGTCCATCTGCTTGGCGCCCGCCTCAAATGCGGACGGGTCAAGGCGCGGTTGAATTTTCAGTTCTGAGATAGAGGGCATTGCCTAGACTCCCGTGCGCCGGATGATCAAGGTGGGGTAAGTAATAGGCATACCGGCCTGCCGATCTTTCCGGCGGCCTTGGCTGTGCTTCAGGATGTAGGGGACACCGGGGAACCCGCCTTCGACGCGGCGAAATGTCAGGTCGAAGTCGTATTGGCCGCGATGACGGTTCGAGAGGGCGTTCTTCGTCCGTTCGAAGTGGCGCTTTCCTGCCTTGTTCCCGCCGACCTCCATCAAACGGGTGTATGGCTGAACGTTGAAGATCATCACAGTCGCATCGCCGGGGATTGCATCGTAGTTGGTCACCGGCGCACCGTTGACGATCACGCGGAAACTTTCGGCATATCGGCCGGATCGGCTATGGAAACGGGACCTGAGGTCCTTGATCGCCTCCAAGACGATTTCTTTCCACGCGGAAAAGACATACAAGATAACGGGATTTTCGAGCCGTACACTCTCTTCGGGCGCCCCCTGGACTCCCGACGTCCAGCGCGCGTAACTCCCCGATGCTTGACCGGACGAAATGGCGCGGCGCAGATCTTCCTTCGCGAAGCGCGCCAATGCTGCCTCGACCTCGTGCGGCATGCCTGTTGCAACGAAGTCTTTGAGTCCCGCGCCAAGTGACTGGAATTGGAACATTAGGCCGTGTCCTTCTTCGACGCGCGTTTCTTCCTGGGCGCGGCAGGCGCATCAACCCATTCGACGGGTGCGGTCCCTACGCCTTGGGCGAGCGAAAGGATGATGTCGCACAGTGGTTCAAAAGCCGGATCTACCAGCATTTCCTTGGTAGCCTCGGCGGAATAGTGCTCATCGAAGCCGTTCCAGCCCAACAGGAGATTGTCGGCCACATTCTGCGCTAGACGCCGATAGCGCCAAGCCCACACCTCATCCTGCGACATCCCCGGCGGCGGCATGGCCGATGTGTCGGCGGCGCGGCGCTCGACAAATGGCCTGTATCCGACACCCCGCACAAGAAAGGACACACCCAACGCAGGATGATCCCGCCAGACGCCATTGCGGATCGCGTCAAGGTCGGTGCGCAGGCTTTCGAATTTTAGCAACTTACGCATCCTGAGCCCCCTTTGGCGTGTAAATCTCCGGCCACAATTTTTCCGCAGGAACATACTCGCCATGCAGACAGCATGCGCCGCGATTTCGTCCGAGGACATAGCTTTATGGGCCTCAGCCAAGGCGGCGGCGGCTTCGTCGGGGGCTTTGATTTTCATTTCCGGCAAAGGTTTTCCTAACGGTTTAGCTAATTCGTGAACCCGGACGGTAAGGGGTCCGTTTGGCGGCAAAGGATTAAACCGCCCCCCCTGCCTCCTAATGCCCCCGCTCTGGGTCGACGCGGGCCGAGGTCGCGAGGTCGAAAGCGGCGAGCACGTTTTGCGCATACCGCCGTTGCTCGGCCTCGCTCGAACCCGACGCATGAAGGTCCATGAGGCGCAGGCTGGTGAAGGCGAGCACGACGCCACGACAGACCGACAAAAGGGCATTGCGTGTTTCACTCTGGAGGTTGTCCAGGCCACTTTCGGTGACTATCAGGCCGATCGTTTCCCCGGTGTCGCGGGCTTGGTTATCCAAGCTCATCGAGAATTAGCAGATCGAGACGGACCAGCGTCTCGGCAATCTGGCCTGCCTTGCCTTTTGCCTT
>NZ_JBHFEI010000040.1:0-6271 GCF_041928815.1 Ensifer soli
CTTACTGTTTTGTCCAAGATTTGACGAGTTCGTCGTAGTTTACGGTGATGGGTTTTTCCTTTTCGTTTTCGATCTTGAGCTGCGGAGCGAGGTTGCCCTTTGCGACGGCGTCCTTGTTCCAGTATTCGAGATCGTGCTCCTCGGCGAGCTTGGGTCCGATGTCGCCCTGGATGCCGGAGCGTTCGATGCGGGAGAGGACCTTCTCCTGCTCGGCGCAGAGTGAGTCCATGGCTTCCTGCGGGGTCTTCTGGCCGGAGGAGGCGTCGCCGATCGCCTGCCACCAGAGCTGGGCGAGCTTCGGGTAGTCGGGCACGTTGGTGCCGGTCGGCGACCATTGCAGGCGGGCGGGCGAGCGGTAGAACTCGACGAGACCGCCGAGCTTGGGCGCGCGCTCGGTGAACGACTTGTGGTCGAGGGTGGACTGGCGGATGAAGGTGAGGCCGACATGGCTCTTCTTCACGTCGACGGTCTTGGAGGTGACGAACTGGGCGTAGAGCCAGGCGGCCTTGGCGCGGTCGTCGGGGGTCGACTTCAGGATGGTCCAGGAGCCGGCGTCCTGGTAGCCGAGCTTCATGCCGTCCTTCCAGTAGACGCCGTGGGGCGAGGGGGCCATGCGCCACTTCGGCGTGCCGTCCTCGTTGACGACGGGCAGGCCTTCCTTGACGGTGTCGGCGGTGAAGACGGTGTACCAGAAGATCTGCTGGGCGATGTTGCCCTGGGCGGGGATCGGTCCGGCCTCGCCGAAGGTCATGCCCTGCGCTTCCGGCGGCGCGTACTTCTTCAGCCAGTCGAGATACTTCTCGATCGAGTAGACCGAGGCGGGTCCGTTGGTGTCGCCGCCGCGCGCGACGCAGGAGCCGACCGGACGGGCGTTCTCGTCGACCTTGATGCCCCATTCGTCGACCGGCAGGCCGTTCGGGATGCCCTTGTCGCCGTTGCCGGCCATCGACAGCCAGGCGTCGGTGAAGCGCCAGCCGAGCGAGGGGTCCTTCTTGCCGTAGTCCATGTGGCCGTAGACCTTCTTGCCGTCGATCTCGCGGCCGGTGAAGAACTCGGCGATGTCCTCATAGGCCGACCAGTTGACCGGCACGCCGAGGTCGTAGCCGTACTTCGCCTTGAAGTCGGCCTTGTTCTTCTCGTCGTTGAACCAGTCGTAGCGGAACCAGTAGAGGTTCGAGAACTGCTGGTCGGGAAGCTGGTAGAGCTCCTTGTCGGGGGCGGTGGTGAAGGACTTGCCGATGAAGTCGTCGATGTCGAGGTTGGGGTTGGTGACGTCCTTGCCCTCGTTGGCCATCCACTTGGTCAGCGAGCGGGCCTGCTGGTAGCGCCAGTGGGTGCCGATCAGGTCACTGTCGTTGATATAGGCGTCGTAGATGTTCTCGCCCGACTGCATCTGGGTCTGCAGCTTCTCGACGACGTCGCCCTCGCCGATGAGGTCATGGGTGACCTTGATGCCGGTGATGGCGGTGAAGGCCGGGGCGAGCACCTTGGATTCGTATTCATGGGTGACGATGGTCTCGGAGACCACCTTGATGTCCATGCCGGCGAAGGGCTTGGCGGCATCGATGAACCACTGCATCTCGGCCTCCTGGCCGGCGCGGTCGAGCGACGACATGTCGCCGGGCAGCTCGGCGTCGAGGAACTTCTTCGCCGCCTCCATGTCGGCATGGGCGATGCCGGTCAGCGCCAGAAGCATGACCGCCGTCGTGGTAAGCAAGTGCTTTCGCATGATGTCCTCCTCCTTAGAGTCTTTGCGAACTGCGTGAGCGGGCGGCCGGCTCCTCCCGGCCCTGCCCGTCGTCCCCTTGAAGCCTTCCGGCGGCGCCGGAAGGGATTGCGGTGGCGCGGGCGGCCTCGCCCGCGCGGAAGGAAGGCGCGCGCCGCGTCAGACGAGGCGGAACACGGCGAGCGCATAGACGAGCGACAGGAGCGTCGCCCACCACAGGTTCGCCCCGACCGCGCCGAGCCAGGCGAGATGGATGAAGGCGGAACCGAGCAGCGAGATGAACAGCCGGTCGCCGCGCGTCGTCTCGAAGCGCAGGATGCCGACGCGCGGGCTGCCGCCCGGGCGGGCATATTCCCACACCGCCATCAGCGCGATGATGGCGAAGATCGTCAGGAAGAACAGGGCGCCGGGAAAGGACCAGGCCATCCAGCCCCCGGGAAACAGCGAGGCGTACCAGTCGCGCACCCCGTCCTTGACCGGCAGCCGGGCCGCGAGCAGCACGACGGCGGCGAGATAGACGGAAAGCACGACGATGAGCGCGATCGGCCAGCGCCTGTTGCGGTTGGTCACGGCGGTCGTCATCGGGGGATCCCTTTCCTCTTCAGACCCGGCCGAGGGCGAAGCCCTTGGCGATGTAGTTGCGCACGAAGTAGATGACCAGCGCGCCGGGGATGATGGTGAGCGCGCCGGCGGCCGCCAGCACCCCCCAGTCCATGCCCGACGCCGAGACCGTGCGCGTCATGATCGCGGCGATCGGCTTGGCGTCCGTCGTCGTCAGCGTGCGCGCGATCAGCAGCTCCACCCACGAGAACATGAAGCAGAAGAAGGCCGCCACCCCGATGCCGCTCGCGATCAGCGGCACGAAGATCTTCACGAAGAACTTCGGGAAGGAATAGCCGTCGATATAGGCGGTCTCGTCGATCTCCTTCGGCACGCCCGACATGAAGCCTTCCAGGATCCACACCGCCAGCGGCACGTTGAACAGGCAGTGGGCGATCGCCACCGCGATATGGGTGTCGATCAGGCCGAAGGCGGAATAGAGCTGGAAGAAGGGCAGGGCGAAGACCGCCGGCGGCGCCATGCGGTTGGTGAGCAGCCAGAAGAACAGGTGCTTGTCGCCCAAGAAACGGTAGCGCGAGAAGGCATAGGCCGCGGGCAGCGCGACGGCCACCGACAGAACCGTGTTCATGACGACGTAGAGGATCGAGTTGATGTAGCCGGAATACCAGGAATAGTCGCTGAAGATGACGGCGTAGTTGCGCAGCGTCGGTGCGGCCGGCCACAGCGACACCGAGTTCATGATCTCCGTGTTCGTCTTGAAGCTCATGTTGACGAGCCAGTAGATCGGCAGCATCAGGAAGACGATGTAGAGGGTCGGCACGAGGAAGGCGAGGCTGCGCCTCTCCTTGGGCCGTGCCGCGAAGGCCACATTCGTGGCGGCATTCGCCGCCGCGCCCGTGGCCACCTGTGCGGTGCTGGCGCCCGTGGCGGCGGAGGTGAGAGTCGTGGTGTTCGTCTGGCTCATGGTTCTCTCCTCCCTCAGCCTTGCGCGTCGCTGTTGGTCATGACCGTGTAGAAGATCCACGACAGAAGCAGGATGATCAGGAAGTAGATGATCGACATGGCGGCGGCGGGCCCGAGGTCGAACTGGCCGATCGCCATCTTGACGAGGTCGATCGAGAGGAAGCTCGTCGAGGTGCCCGGGCCGCCGCCGGTGACGACGAAGGGCTCGGTGTAGATCATGAATGAGTCCATGAACCGGAGCAGGAAGGCGATCAAAAGCACCCGCTTCATCTTCGGCAGCTGGATGTAGCGGAACACCGAGAGCCGCGAGGCGCCGTCGATGCGCGCCGCCTGGTAATAGGCGTCGGGGATCGAGACCAGGCCGGCATAGGCGAGCAGCACGACGAGGCTCGTCCAGTGCCAGACGTCCATGACGACGACGGTGATCCAGGCATGGAGCGGATCGGCGGCATAGTTGAAGGGAATGCCGAGGCTTGCCAGCCCGTAGCCGATCAGCCCGATGTCGGAGCGGCAGAGCAGCTGCCAGATCGTGCCGACGACGTTCCATGGGATCAACAGCGGCAGCGCCATCAGCACCAGGCAGACCGGCACGCCGAGGCCGCGGCGCGGCATGGTCAGCGCGATCAGGATGCCGAGCGGGATCTCGATCGCCAGGATGATCGCCGAGAAGGCGAGGTTGCGCAGGAGCGAGTCCCAGAAGCGGCTCGAATCGAGCACTTCCGCGAACCATTCCGTCCCGGCCCAGAAGAACTCGTTGTTGCCGAACGTGTCCTGCACCGAATAGTTGACCACCGTCATCAGCGGGATCACCGCCGAAAACGCCACCAGCACCACCACCGGCAGCACCATGAACCAGGCCTTGTTGTTGAAGGTCTTGCCCATCTCAGCGAGCCTCCCCGCTCACGCGCCAGCTGTCGGCATAGATGTTGATGCCGGCCGGATCGAAGGAAAGCCGCGGCTCGGCCGGGATCTCGCCGTCCTCCTTGACGATGACGGCGATCGGCCTGCCGGAAAACGTCGCCCGCACGATCTTCTGCCGGCCGATGTCCTCGACCTTGTCGACCGTCACGGCCATCCCCTCGCGCGAAAGCCGCAGGAACTCGGGGCGGATGCCGAGCTCGCTCTTCGCCCCCGCCGGGATTTTTGGCGCGAAGCCGAGCTCGATCGCCTCGCTGCCGATCACCGCGCGCGATCCCTCGATCGCCGCCGCCATCACGTTCATCCCCGGCGAGCCGATGAAATAGCCGACGAAGGTGTGGCTCGGCCGCTCGAACAGCTCCGCCGGCGTGCCGATCTGCACGATCTCGCCGTCATACATCACCACCACCTTGTCGGCGAAGGTCAGCGCCTCGGTCTGGTCGTGGGTGACGTAGACCATGGTGAAGCCCGACTGGCGGTGCAGCCGCTTCAACTGCGACCGGAGCACCCACTTCATGTGCGGATCGATGACCGTCAGCGGCTCGTCGAAGAGGATGGCGTTGACGTCGGAGCGCACCAGCCCGCGCCCGAGCGAGATCTTCTGCTTCTGGTCGGCCGTCAGCCCGCGCGCCTTCCTCCCCGCCCGGTCGGAAAGCCCGGTCATCTCGAGAATGTCGGTGACCCGGCGCTTCACCTCGGCCTCCGCCACGCCGCGGTTGCGTAAGGGGAAGGCGAGGTTGTCGAAGACGGTCATCGTGTCGTAGACGACCGGGAACTGGAACACCTGGGCGATGTTGCGCGCCTCCGTCGGCAGGTGCGTCACGTCGCGCCCGTCGAACAGGATGCGGCCCTCCGACGGCTGCACCAGGCCGGAGATGATGTTGAGCAGCGTGGTCTTGCCGCAGCCCGACGGCCCGAGCAGCGCATAGGCGCCGCCGTCCGTCCATTCGTGGTGCACTTCCTTCAGCGCGTAGTCGTTCGGGTTGGAGGGCCTCAGCCCGTAGGCGTGGCGGATGTGGTCGAGCGTGATGCGGGCCATGGTCGTCTCCCTCAGGCCGCCGCGCGCGCGGCCGCGGCCCCGATCGCCCGCCCGTCCGGCGCAAACGCCATCAGGTGGCGCGTGTCGAGCGCGACCGTCACCGCCGTGTCCGGCTCGATGTCGTGGATGCCGTGTTCCAGCATGACGAAGCGTCCACCGGCGCAGTCGACATGGATGAAGCTTTCCGAACCGGCGATCTCGCTCACCACCACCCGGGCGGCAAGCGGCGCGGCAAAGGGCGCGGCCGTGCCGCCGGACAGCGACAGGTGGTGCGGCTGGAAGGCGACCGTCACCGGACCGTCGGCGATCCCCGCAAGATGCGCCGGCACCGGCAGCACTGGCGCCGAGCCGCCCGAGCCCGAACCCGAACCCGAGACGAACTGCCCGCCCGCCTTCACCACGTCGAGCGTGTTCAGCGGCGGGTCGGCGAACGTCCTTGCCGTGACGAGGTCGGCCGGCCGGCGGTAGACGTCGACGGTGCGCCCGAACTGGGTGATCCGTCCCTCGCTCAGCGTCGCCGTGTTGCCGCCCAAGAGCAGCGCCTCCGACGGTTCCGTCGTCGCATAGACGAAGATCGAGCCGGCGGCCGAGAAGATCTTCGGCAGCTCCTCGCGCAACTCCTCGCGCAGCTTGTAGTCGAGGTTCGCCAAGGGCTCGTCGAGCAGAACCAGGCTCGCATTCTTCACGATCGCCCGCGCCAGCGCCGTCCTCTGCTGCTGCCCGCCCGAAAGGCTGAGCGGCGTGCGCTCGAGATAAGGCGAAAGCCGCATCAGCTCCGCCGCCTTCCTCACCTCCCGGTCGATCGTCGCCTGGTCCTTGCCCGCGATCCTGAGCGGCGAGGCGATGTTCTCGTAGACCGTCATCGCCGGATAGTTGATGAACTGCTGGTACACCATCGCAACGTTGCGGTCCCGCACCGGAACCCCCGTCACGTCCCGCCCGTCAAACCGCACCGTCCCCGCCGTCGGCCGGTCAAGCCCCGCCATCAGCCGCATCAACGACGTCTTCCCCGACAAGGTCGGTCCCAGAAGAACGTTCAGGCTCCCACGCTCAAGCACAAGATC
>NZ_JBHFEI010000041.1:0-5952 GCF_041928815.1 Ensifer soli
TTAAATCAAACCGCTAGCGAGCCGCAAAATCCGTTCTTACAAAGCCTAAAAAGTCTCAAATCATTCGACGACGGACAGTCGTCCGGGTCATTGCTCTCCAACAGGCGGTTGGCGACAAAGAGTAGGGAATCGGGCGTGCAGCGGCCGTTGTCGCGGTCGAGCACCTTGCGGGCGCTCGTGACCGTGGCCTTGCCGAGCACTTTGTTGCTTTTGGCTTCCCCTTTCAGGAGCCATAGCTTTTCGCCAGCCGCATCGTATCCCGCGCCGATAAAATCGTCGCCGCGCATCGCCATGTTGCGACCATCCTTGTAGCGCAGGCGGCGAACGGGAACGCGTAGGCCGATTTCTTCCTCGACCAGTTCGGTCGCGAGAATCTCACCAAGATCGCCGGAGCGTCCCTTGGGTGTCTGAGGCATTGCCTCGCTGAGGATTTTCGCGGCGACCTTGTAGCCGAGCCGTTCCACGTCTTCGGCAATGCGTTCCAGTCGATCGTAATGTGAGCGGATCGTCTTGGCGAGGTCATCGCGAATCTCGTCGCGCCCGCCGTCCTTCTCGACATAAGTCCAATAGTGCTTTCGCTTGTCTTCGTTTTTGGTGGCATCACACCAGCTTTCATACAGGCCCATGCGATCCTCCTTTGGCTGTTTTGTTCGTTCGCGCTTCTCCATCCCAAAGGCTCGACAATGGCGCCGCTGCTAGCCTGTCGCCGAACGGCACAACATCCACGCTGTCGTAGAGGACCACACCGAAGGCGAAGCGATCGCCGCAGGCCTCGGCCAAGGCACGCAGCCCTCCAAAATCACTAGCTTTGACCGTGGCGCTGGCCTTCACCTCTATCCCGACGATCATGCCGTCGTCGCGCTCCAGCACGATGTCGACCTCGCGCATGTCGCGATCGCGGAAATGATACGGAGACAGCCGCAGGTCCGAAGCGCTCATGAGCTTCAGAATTTCCGAGAAGACGAAACTTTCGAGAAGCGCGCCGAATGATCCGCGATCGGCCTTCACCCTGTCGAAGGTCAGACCGCGCACGGTCGCCAGCAAACCGGAATCGAGGAAGTGCAGCTTGGGCGTTTTGGCGATGCGTTTCAGGGCGTTGGTAAACCAGGGTTGCACGGTTGAGATCAGAAACACCTGTTCGAGCAGCCCGACATAGCGCTGCCCCGTCTTGTGGGTGACGCCGATACCCGCTGCGAACTGCGAATAGTTGACCAACTGTCCCGAGTGCTCGGCAAGCAGCCGCACGAATTTCGGCAACTCGGTCAGTTTCTCAACGTCGGCGATGTCGCGCAGGTCGCGCGTCAGGATCGACGTGAGATAGGATCGCAACCAATCCTGCCGCCGTCGCTCGGTGTCACGGCTGATGGCTTCGGGAAAACCACCGAGCAAGACGAGTTGGACCAGATCGTCACCGACGATCCCATTCCGCTGACTCTGGAGCTTTCCTTCGAACAGCCGTTCCAAGAAGCTCGGTGCCCGGCCTTCCACCTCGGCCTTGGCCAGCGGCAGCATCTGGATGGTTTCCATCCGTCCCGCCAGGCTGTCGGCGATGCGCGGCAAGGTCAGCACGTTCGCCGAACCCGTCAGCAGGAATCGTCCGGGCCGATAGTCCTCATCGACCGTCTTTTTGATCGCTAACAGCAGGTCAGGGGCGCGCTGGATCTCGTCGATGATGGCTTGATCCAGCCCCCGGATGAAACCGGCCGGATCGGATTGAGCGGCCGCAAGAACCGTCTGATCGTCCAGCGTGATATAGGTTCGGCCAGCCTCTCCCAGCTTGCGGACGAGCGTGGTCTTACCGGCCCTGCGCGGTCCTACGATCAGGACCACGGGCGTATCCGAAAGGGCTTCTTCCGCCCGTCGTTCTACAAACCGTCCGTACATGCCAGCTCCGAGATTCAGCAGATTGAGACTATCTGCCTCGGCAGATTGGGAGTCAATGGTTCGCAGATTGGTAATCAAATGACCGCGATCCGGGAAAGATTGGGGAAAGCCTTCCCCTTCGACCGAGCCTTAGGTCTCGGACGACCCCTTCTGCGGGGACACCCCCAGGCTGTGCCAAAACGCTCGGAGGCGAGCCGCCACCTCAAGCGGTGGGAATGGTCCCTCCATCGATGACATATTCTGTTCCGGTTATGGCTGCAGCGCGCGGGGATGCCAGGAATGTTATCAGGTCCGCGACCTCTGCCGGTTTCGCCGGTCGACCGAGCGGAATTCCGCCCAGAGAATTCATGATTATCCTCTTGCCGCCCTCGTAATCGGTCCCGGCCTCTCTCGCGAGCCGTTCCGCGAGCGCCACGGCGGCGTCGGTTTCGATCCAGCCCGGCGACACGCGAACCACCCTGATGCCCTTGGGGGTCACTTCCTTCGACAGGCTCTTGCTGTAGGTCGATAGCGCCGCCTTTGCCGCTGCATAGGCGGTCGTCGATTCTGGCAATGGCAGTTCGTGCTGGATCGACGTCACATGGATGATGACGCCTGCCCCTTGTGCGATCATCGACGGAAGCAGCGCCCGGTCGAGCCGGACCGCAGGCATGAGATTATGATCGATCTCCTTCTGCCATTCCTCATCGGTCAAGGCCGCAAAGCCACCAGCCGGTGCGCTCGATCCTCCAAGCACATTGACGAGGATGTCGATGCCGCCGAACGCGTGAACCACCTCTTCGGCGACCTTGGCGCAGCCCTGCGCCGTCAGCAGGTCGGCCGCGATGTAATGGATTCTATCGGTTCCGTTTTCGGGCACGGTTCGGGCTGCTGCCGCGACGCACGCACCCGCGTCCGCCAATGCCTGAACGACCGCTGCGCCCGCTCCCTTGGTGCCGCCCGTCACCAGGGCGCGTTTTCCGTCAAGGCCAAGATCGAAGCTCATGGTGCGATCTCCAGCCGGGCGATCACGTCACCAGAGAGCGTGAAAGCGTAGCGAAGATCCACGGGACTTCCCGGAAAGTTTCCAATCAGATGTGCGGTGACGATGACCCTGTCACCCTGATTTTCGATGGCTACGGGCTCGGCAACATATTCATACTTTGCGGATGCCTCGGACTTCCAGGCCGCGATCGCGTCGCGCCCCGTATAGGTCTTCTTCTCGTCGACGACGACGGCGTCGGTCGTGAAACATCTGGCGACCGTCGCGCCATCCGCCGCGTCCGCAGCAAAATAGTCGGTTATGGGTTTCGGTAATGTGAGGGTCATGATCGATCTCCGGCTTGGCTTGTTCGGAGATCAAAAATGGCTTAACTTTCCAAATTCGCAAGAACACACGAAAAAGTAAGGTACTTACGCAAAAGTATGCCACACCAATATACGCAAGAAACAGCGGCGGAGGGTGTCGAGAACGCGCTCAAGCTTCTCGAGGGGCGCTGGAAGCTGGTGATCCTGTTTCACCTCTTCGGCGGGCATGTTCTGCGCTTTTCCGATCTCGAACGCGCGATCCCGGGAATCTCCCAGAAAATGCTGATCCAGCAACTCCGTCAGATGGAAAAAGACGGGATCGTGCGCCGCATCGTCCATCATCAGGTGCCTCCGAAAGTCGAATACTGCCTCACCGACTGGGGGCAGGCCCTGTGCCCGGCTCTTGATGCGCTGCTCACCTGGGCTGCGCAGCGCGAAGTCATCAAGAGAGGAAATCCGGACGTTTCGAGCCAGGACTCGGCGCCATGAGCTCTGTTGCAGGCATGGACAGAGAACAGACCGCCTTATCGCGCCCCTGCATCGACTGTTAGGGCCGACCGCGGTCGTGATCGTCGCGATGTCGTTCGATCTCGTCGAGATGTTCCAGCACCCATGTCGCGAGGTGCATGACGGGGACCGAAAGGGATTGGCCGAGGGCGGTCAGGCCATATTCCACCTGCGGCGGCACCGTCGGATAGACTTGCCGCGTCACCATGCCGTCGCGCTCGAGCGCCTTGAGCGTGCGTGTAAGCATCTGTTGTGACACGCCGCCGATCAACCGTTTCAGTTCGTTAAAGCGGCGCGGCTTCTGTGCGAGGGAGGTGATTGCCAGTACCGTCCACTTGTCGCCCATCCTCGCCAGGACCTGGTTGACGCGACGACATGCGTCATTGGCGCCGGGCGCAGCGGGTGGGGCGGTCACATCCATAGGGCCTGGCCATAAATCTATGCGTTCTTGCGTCATGCACTGGTCCATATCACATTCCTGGTCATCGAAACATACTACCAGGAAAGCACCATGGCTGACAGGAAGACAATCGCGATTTTCGGCGCCGGTATCGGCCTTGGCGCGTCGCTCGCGCGCCATTACGGCAGGCAGGGCTATCGGGTCGCGCTCGTTGCGCGCCGAGAAGGTGCGCTTCGAGAGCTTGCCGGGAAGCTCAACGACGAAGGGCTGGAGGTGGCCACCTTTCCCGCCGACCTGACCGATCTTGAAGGGCTCCCCGGCCTGGTCGACGCGATCGAAACGCAGCTCGGCGCCATCGATGTTGCCGTATACGCGCCTGTTCCGTCCGAAGGCGGATTCGTCCCTGCCGCCCAACTCGACGCCGCAGCGGCGCAGGATCTCGTTCCCATCTACACGCTCGCGCCGATAGAGCTTGCGCATCGCCTGAGCACGATCATGACGCAACGCGGCGCAGGGGCGATCGTCGTCGTCGGCGGGCTTGCCGCGGTCAGACCCATTCCGGGCCTGAGCGGCGCTCCGGCACTGATGGCCGCCACCCGCAACTACATCCATGCTCTGCACGGCGGGCTTGCGCCGAGCGGCGTCTTCGCCGGCGCCGTCTACATCGGCGCGATGATCGAAGGCTCGACCGGCATGAAGGTCGCCACGGCGGGTGGCCGCACCATCGATCCGCGCTTGACGACCATCTCGCCGGACGCGGTCGCGGAAGCGATCTGGAGGCTCACCACGGAGCGCACCGAGGTGGAGGCGATTCTTCCCGCCTCACTGCAATCCTGAGGCATTGACCATGCTGCGCATCGACCTCTTCACAGAGATCACCTGCCCCTGGTGCATCATCGGACATCACCGCCTCGACAAGGTCCTGGCGGAGCGGTTCCCCGCGCTGGCTGTCGATATCCGCCAGCACCCGGTGCTGCTGCTTCCCGACGCGCCGGCAGCGGGCCTCTACATTCCCGACCTTCTCCGCTCACGCTACGGCATCACAGACCCAAAGGCGTCGTTCGCGCACCCTGAAGCTGAGGCACGGGCGACCGGCCTTGATCTCGACCTAAGCCGCCAGCTTTGGACCTACAGGACGCAGGCGGCGCACGGGCTTATCCTAGCGGCGCGGGGCCGTGGCACGGAGCATCGCCTCGCGGTTGCGATCACCGACGCCCACTTCCTCGAAGCCAGAAACATCTCCGATGCTGACGTCCTCGCCGATATCGCTATGGGCTACGGATTCGAGCGCGATGAGGCGCGTGGGATCGCGTTGGACCCCGAACAGCACAGGCGTGTCGAGCAAGAGGCCGCCAGGTCCGTAGCGGCGGGCGTGCGGTCCGTCCCCCACTTCGTTTTCGGCGGGCGCATCGCCATCAACGGGGGACGCAGCGAGGATGAGATCGCGTCCGCTATCCGTGATGCTGCAAGCGTTGCCGCATCCGCCTAACAGGGGACGTCCGGTTCGTCGCCTTAGGGTCGATAGCGCGCGTGGTTGTCCTTGCGCGAACCGGACGTTGGTGAAGCTTGTCTCATTCCGCCTGCGGCTTCCGGGAGCGCTTAGCCAGTTTGATAAATCCTTCAAAATGATGTAGATTCAACGAGTTAATCCGGATGGAGGCGCGTTGTGAGCTTCATCGAAGGCGATAGCCGAGATCAAATCAACCTCCTGCCGCCATCCATAGATGACTACGTTGCGCCCGACGCGCTCGTCCGCGGTCGTCGATGCGTTCGTGGGCAGCCTGGACTTGGCCGAGCTAGAGCGTCTTCGATGAACGCGGAGTCGGATTGATGATTCACGCGGTCGGGCTTGTCTGATTCACTGGTCCTGGTGA
>NZ_JBHFEI010000042.1:0-5377 GCF_041928815.1 Ensifer soli
TTAAATCAAACCGCTAGCGAGCCGCAAAATCCGTTCTTACAAAGCCTAAAAAGTCTCAAATCATTCGACGACGGACACTGGCGCCGGCTAGCAGGCTCAAGCGCCAAAAAGAGAAACTACTGGCCCGATTTCTCAGAAATCGGCATAGACGTGGCGCTTACGCTCCTCGGCGCGCGCTACGATCCATTCATCGACCTCGGCCTTGATCCATGCCACCGTCGTCCCAGCCATGCGGATACGGCGAGGGAAGCGGCGACGTTGTTCCCAGCGCAGAAGGCTCGAATTACTCACTCGGATACCCATTTTGCGAAGGTCTTCTCGACCAATAAATATCTGTTGATGCACTGCCTGCGACATTTCAAGTCTCCATCAGGTTTGAGGTGATGAAGTGCGCCCTTGATTGAAATCAATTGATATCAGGGAGATAGCGCTGAAATGGCCGGCGAAATAGCCGTCGAAAATCAGTTTGCAGATTGATTTGATTTCTTGCGGCGTCCGGGCTTGCCGATGTCAAAGCGACCCGTAATAGCAATCGCCCGGCTGCGAGCCTCTTTGAAGCCGCTGTCAGTCAGATTGGGAAAGCTTTCCTTTGATTGCCGCAGCAGATCTGCAAACTTTGGCGGCTGATATGCACGGTCGTTAAACAGGCCGACAAGCCACTCTTGGCACCTATCCGTGGCCAACTGCGAAGAAGGAACATTCCTAATTTCTTGCTTGCGCATAAATGCGAGGAGCTGCTCTGCGTGGATGCGACAATAGACAGGCTGGTTCAAGTTGTGATGAAAAATGCAATCATTCTTGAGCTCTATGGCAAAAGATTCACGATCGGCGTCTTGAGGTGTAAGGTTACCACTGCTTTTCAGGTCCATTGTTGACCAATGCGCGGCGACGTTCCCTGATTGAAGTGCCGCGCGCAAATATCGCAGCGCGAGCTTCCGCTCCGGTGCTTCGACAATATCGATCCACTCATCTTTCCAATTTGGCCCGTACGTCTCCCGCCCGACCAACTGAAAGGCTTCCCGGGGCTCGATGAAGATTTTCGTATTGATGACTAGCGGCAACTGTCTCGCCTTCCATCGCCAGATTTTTCAAACTGTTGGCCCATAGTTGCAAAGCCTCGCGCTTTTCGTCGAAATAGGCATGGCGATTGTAGGTCGCCGCAACGCCGGAAACGATACCGGACTTGTGGTTAAGAACGGCTTCAATGATGTGCGGCTGAACCTTCAAGATAGCCATATTGGTTGCGGCGGTGCGGCGGAGATCGTGAAAGCGCCAGTCCTCGGCATCGAGACCGACGAAGGTGTCCAGCCGCTTCTTGAACCGCCCGAACCCGGAAATCGATGAGCGACCCGTTGAGGTGAATACATAGTCCGAACCAAGGAAGCGCGGGATCGAACGGAGAATGTCGAGCGCCTGTTTCGGCAATGGCACGACATGCGTGGTCGAGTTCTTCGTCCGGTCAGCCTTCAGCGTCAGTGTGCCGCGATGAAGATCCAGCTCTGACCATCGCATCGCAGCTATTTCATCCCGACGCTGGCCGGTAAGAAGCAGAAGCTTTCCGAACTGCTCGAAGGAATATCCCTCTGCTTCGCAGCCTTTCCAGAACCCGATAACCTCATCGTCGGTCAGGCAGCGGTCACGGGCAACCTCCTTGATCAAGGGCTTGAGTCCAGTCACAGGTGAGACTTCGACAATGCCTTGGTCGATGCACCAGGAATACAGTTTCTTGATCGCAGCCAGCCCACGGTTCGCCCGCGTGCCTTTGCCGCCATTATCGCCGATGTCGGCAATCAGACGTTCCAACTCGCGGACGACATCAACGCGTTTGATGGCGTCGATCCTCATGCGATGCAGCTTTTCCATCCGCATCAGCATGCTCTCGCTGCCCTTCCAATCCTTTGTCTGGCGCTTGGCATATCGTTCGATGAACTGCGGAATGATGTCGCCGAGGGTGAGGACCTTCTCTTCAGACTCCTCCTCTCGCTGCTGGAACAGCCCAAGTTGGATGTCGCGCAGGATCATCTGCGCCTTCTCGCGGGCGTCCTTGAGCGAGAGGATCGGATATGTGCCAAGCTTGATGCGGCGGGATACGCCGTCAACGCGTGTGGCAACATACCAGACTTTGCCGCCGGCATTCGACACGCGGATATGAAGTCCGGTGACCAATTCGTCGCGGACCTCGTACCGCTTGCCGGTCGCGGGCAGCAGGCTATCGAGCAGTTTCGGGGTGAGCTTCTTTCGCATGATGCGCAGATTAAGACTGCAACATCCGCGTGTCAGAGTATGGTTTGGAGAACTGCTGCATGCAACGCAAAGGCTTGGATGAACGGGAGACTTTTACCGGAGCAACCCCAATTGTGAAGATGCGCCAAGGAAATCAGCCCAGCGCCTATCGCGGCAACCTTGCCCATCCCTTTGCCAGGATCGGTCCTGTCGGCCGACCTGTTGGTGATCCGCCCTGTTGTTCGAGAGTGATCTCATAGAGCTGGTTGTCCTTTGGAAGCGGCAGGGCGGGGCCGTCAAGGTGCGCCGAGCGGATACCTTCGATCAAGCCGAGCGACACTGGCCCCATGTCCTCAGAGGGCAATGTCCAGACCTGGATCGTTCTGTCTGCGGGAACGGCAATGTCGGCGAGAAGTCGTATGGTCGCATCCTCGTTGCCAAAATCTTCAACGACCGCCTGGACTTCGCCGGTCTCGTTCAGCAACACGGCGACCACCATCGGTTCAACGGTGCGCATGAGAGAATAGGCAAGTCCGGCAACAAGGAGCACGGTTGCCGCGAGCGCCGCGAAGGCCGTTGCCCGCCAGCCATTGCGGAGATTGTCATTTGCCGGCGCTTGCGGCCGCGCCGATGCTTCCGCCTGCTGCCGGGGCAGCGCGCTTTCGATCCGCTGCCACAAGGCTGCGCTGACCATCGCCGGTTCGGCGCTGACATCAAGCGGAAGAAACCGTTCACGGCTTTCGGCCACGGCAGTTTTCAACTCCGCATCGCGTTCCATCTCGGCCTCTACGTCCACCGCCTCGGCAGGGTCCAGCAATCCCAGCACGTATTCGTCGGCAATGGTCGGGATGTTCTTGCGATCCAGCGTCATGCCATGCACTCCCGCAGCGCGGCGAGACCACGCCGGATCCAGGATTTTGTGGTCCCGAGCGGCAGGCGCAGCCGTCCGGCGATCTCTCCGTGGGAGTAGCCGCCGACATAGGCCATGAGGATGCCGCGCTTTCTCGTCTCGTCGAGCGCGCCGAGGCAACCATAGAGGCGCGAATTTCGATCGAGCCGGTGCCAGGCCGCCATGACCTCGTCGGTCGCTTCCTGCTCCTGCAGCGTCTCGACCTCCTCGCTCGTGTATTCCCGCCGGCCATCGCGAATAAGGTTGAGCGCCCTGTTGCGCACGATCGCGTAGATCCAGCCACGCGCCGAGCCACGCGAGGCGTCATACTGGTGGGCATGGGTCCATATGCGGATAAAGGCTTCCTGCACGACCTCTTCGGCAAGCTCGCGACGCCGGACGATCCGCTCGGCAACGGCAACCAGACGGCTCGCCTCCATGTCGAAGATGCGGCGCAGGCCGGAGCGATCGCCGGCGGCACAGGCCGCGAGCGACGCATCGAGTTCATCCGGCACAGACCCCATCAGCATGCAGACCATCTCCCTGTTGCACGCAGCCCCTGCTTCTCGGGTCACGCCAGATTTCTATACCCACGAGATGCGTCATTGGATGCCACGCGACATTTATTTTGTAACGCTGCATCCAGACAGGCTCACTGCCGTGTCTTCTCTATCGGAAGCATGACGCGCCGGATGCCGGCCCGCTTCCAAGATATGATTTAAAATATGGTTTAAACCGGAGAACGACATGACCATGAAGATCCGCCTGACGCTGCTTGCAACCGTACTCGTGGCCGGTTCCGCCGCTCCCGCCTTCGCCGCTCCCGTCTTGGGCCTGACCGGCGACAAGACGCTTGTCATGTTCGATACGGAAAAACCGGCGGTGACGAAGACCATGGAGGTAACGGGTGTCGACAAGCTGGTCGGCATCGATTTCCGCCCGGGCACCAAGAGCGTTATGGGCGTCACGCCTGACCACAAGATCGTGTCGATCAATCTCGAAACAGGCGCAGCGACAGATGTTGCGACGATGGACAAGATGCTGACGATGACCGAGGCGCCGGTCGTCGTCGATTTCAATCCGATGGCCGACCGCCTGCGCTTCATGACCGGCACCACCAATCATCGCGTCCATCCCGATACCGGCGCTGTCACGGTCGACGGCACGCTCGCCTTCGAGGACGGCGACATGCACAAGGGTGAGACACCGAACATCGTCGCTGCCGCCTACACCAACTCGATCGGCAAGCCGGAAAAGACCGCGATGTACAATATCGACGCGACGATCGGCGCCCTGATCCAGCAGACCAAGCCGAACGACGGCACGCTGAAGGCCATCGGCAAGCTCGGCATCGAGGAGACGCCCGCAACTTACGCCTTCGATATCCAGGGCATGGAGGGCGGGCAGAATGCCGCCTATCTCGTCGCCAGCAAGATGCTGTACAGCGTCAACCTCGAAACCGGCGCGGCGACCGGGATCGGCGCGATCACCGGCCTCGACAACGAGGTTCGCGACATCGCCATTCTTCCGGCGATGTGACGCATGCACCGGGGGCGAGGGACGGACCTTCGCCCCCTTTGCCGCACTCAATGCGGCGGCGGCTTGCCGAACGGCCATGACACGGCGCCGCCCGTAAACAATGCCAGCCAGACGATAACGGGTTGCAGTGGCAGGCGGACGACATGATAGCTCCAGAGCCAGACCGAGGCGCTGTCGATCGAAAGTGTGTCGATCGCGTGTTTGATGTTGGCGGGATACACACAGACCGCGTAGAGCGCCAAGGCGACGCCGGCGTAGATCCGCAGCGCCGGAACAAAGAGGGCGACCGCTCCTGCAATTTCGCAGATGCCGGTCAGCAGAATGACGGCTTCCGGATGGGGAACCCATTGTGGCGTGATCCGCAGGAAGGGTTCCTGCAGAACGAGGTGCAGCAAGCCCGCCACGCCGTAAAAAACGGAAAGCCCGATACGGCAACCTTTGCGCCATGCCCCGATTGTTGCCATTCACTTGACCTCCCGCACTGAGTGGTTCCTGTCAAAAACCACCTTGAGCAGTAGGGATAGTGATTTTGAGCATCGTGTTTGCGCCAGATACCATACCTGCAACTTCTGCAAGGCCGATATTGAAGGCGTAAAGATCGATCTTTGGTTGCCGGATGCGAAGCCGTTACCATATGCGGACCGACGACTGGTCTGACCCCATTGGGTGGTCCGGTTTCAGTCTTAGTGCATGATCGGCTTTTCAACCATCGCCTGTGCCGATGAT
>NZ_JBHFEI010000043.1:0-5256 GCF_041928815.1 Ensifer soli
CGCCGTTCAAGCGCCTGCGGACAGGATGTTCTGCTTGATGAGTTTAGCGGAGAGGTTTGGTTGTTCGAGGTAGGGGAGGTGGCCTGTTCTGGGGAGGAGGTGGAGGGCGGCGTGGGGGGGGATGCTGGTGTGGGTTGGGTGCGGGACGATGCGGTCGTTCTGGCCGGCGATGATGCGGGTGGGGCCGGTGTAGCGGGCGACGGCGTCGCGCACGGAGAAGAGCTGGGTGTCGCCGGCGAAGATGCCGGAGGCGAGGCGCTTCTGGTTGGCGACCATGTCGGTGCCCTCGCGCGCGGCGATCGTGGCGCGGATCAGCACCGGCGGCAGCACGGCCGGGTCGTCGACGAGCTCGTCGAACCAGGGTTTCAGCGCGGCCTCCGAGGTGGCGGCGAGCACGCCGGCGATGTAATCGCCGTTGATCTTCGGCCCGAGGCCGGCGGGCGAGATGAGCGTCAGCGAGCGCAGGTCGAGATCGCCGCCGCCGGCGAGCGCCGCCGCGACGGCAGCACCGAGCGAGTGGCCGACGAGATGCAGCCGCTCGACCTTCTCCGCGCTAAGCGCCTTGCGCACCGAGGCGACGAGGCCGTCGAAGTCGAGCGCGGCGAGCGCGGCGGACGAGCCGTGGCCGGGCAGGTCGATGCCGAGCACCGGGTTCGACAGGTTGAGATGGGCGAGGAAGGGCCGCCAGGCGGCCAGTTCGCCGCCGAAGCCGTGGATCAGCAGCACCGGATCGCCGCTGCCGGACTGCAGGCTGCGCAGCGCCAGGCCGCCGGCGGCGGAGGAAGCGGAGGCCGCCGATGCGCCGCCGCTGAAGGCGAGCACCGTGCCCGGCCCCTTGGCGCGCGCCGCCTCGACGTCGCGCTTGACCACCGCGCCGCGCGGACCCGAGCCGCGAATGGCGGAAAGATCGAGCCCGGCGGCGGCGGCCAGCCGGCGCGCCAGCGGCGAGGAGCCACCCGTGCCGGTCTTCAGCAGCGCCGTTTCGACAGCCACGGGCTGTGCGACAGCCACGGGCTGTGCGACAGCCGCGGACTGCGCGGCAGCCGAAGGCCTGGCCTCGTCGGCGGCGGCGGCCGCGACGATCGACTGGATGCTCTCCCCGGAGAAGGAGGCGTTCGCCTCGGCCTTCGCCTCATCCGCCTTCGCTGCGCCAGAGGCCGCCGAAGCCCCTGCCGAAGGCTGTGTCGAAGACACTGCCGAAGGCAGTTCGCCGGGCTCGCCGACCATCATCAGCGGTTCGAGCACGGTGGCCATGTCGCCGACCTTGTAGCGGATCTCGATGATCGTGCCGGTCTCGAAGGCCTCGACCTCGAAGGTCGCCTTCTCCGATTCCACCTCGGCGACGATGTCGCCCTTCTTCACCGGATCGCCGAGCTTCACCAGGATCGCGATCACCTTGCCCTCGGTCAGGTCCTGGCCGACCTGCGGCATCAATATGGGACGGGCCATTGTTCATATCCTCTTGAATGGCAGGGTCAGGCGACGCGGCGGCGGGCCGCCTCGACGGCGCGGGCGACGAAGTCGACGGTCTTGCGGGTGGCGGCGGCGAACTCGGACGCCGTGGCGGCAAAGGCGGCGAAGCGCGCGAACTCCTCCGGACGCATGCCGTCAAAATCATAGGCCTGGCGGAAGTAGGGCAGCGTGCGCAGCTTCTCGATCAGCTCCGGCGACGCGTCCGTGTCGATCGCGCGAGCGTCGAAGTCGGGCAGCCGGTCCTCCGCCTGCATCAGCTGCGCTATATAGCCGGGCGGGCAGGTGTAGACCATGTCCGAGCCGGCGATCAGCGCGATATGGCCGCTCGAGGCGCGTCCGCCCGGACCCTCGTCCGTCACCCGCATCGAGCATTGCAGCATCTTGCTCGGATGGCCGCGCTCCTTGCCCCAGCGATAGGCCCGCTTCAGCACCGCGATCTCGCCGAGCAGGATCTCCTCGGCGGTCAGGCTGAGGCCGCGCGCCTCGGCCTGCGCCTTCAGGTCGCCGACATTGCCGAGCCGGGCCGACATGTGGGTGATGACCGAGCGCCAGCGGGAAAGGTCGATGCCGGCCGCTCTTGCCCGTTCGAGCCCGCGCGAGACGGCCTCCATGCAGGCGATGTATTGCGGCACGGTGAACGAGGTCGTGTTGTTGGTGGAGATGCCGCGCGCCGTCAGTTCCTCGATGACCGCATAGCCCTCCTTCGAGCCCGGCACCTTGACCATGACGTTCGGCGCCACCTCGGCGAGTTCGAGGCCCTGGGCCAGCATCGCGTCGTAGTCGGTGACGAAGCGCGGGTCGACCTGGCCGGAGACGAGGCCGTACTTGCCGCCCGAGACGTCGTAGACCGCGCGGATCATCGCCGCGCCCGCCGCCACCACCTCGAGATAGAGCGCCCAGTAGATCGCCTCGACGTCGTCGTTCGGGCGTTCCCTGGCGATCGCGGCGATGCGCCCGGCCCAGAAGCCGGGATCGGCCTCGATCGCCTGGAGCGAGAGCGGCGGGTTGGTGGTGACGCCGCGAAAGCCCATCGTCCCTTTCCCGGCCGCCGTCTCCGCGTCGAAGAGCCGGGTCAGCTGCGCCTCCCAGGCCGCCGTCTTCTCCGGCGGCGCCTTGGCGAGAACCCCCGCCTTCCAGCCGGCATAGACGAGCGGCGAGGAATCCCACCAGATCTCGCAGTCGGGGTTGGTGGCGGCGAGCTTTTCCAGGACGTGGAGGGAAGAGGCGGGGCTCATTGCGGAAGCGGGCTCAGACATCGGGGGCGGTCCTGTTCTTCAGGGGCGTCAGCGGCGCAAGGCGCGGGATCGCGGGCGTCCGGCGGCGCGGGCTGCAACACTTCGGGTTCGATCTGCGTCCGTCAGGCTCAGGGCGAGCCGGACGGGCTCCAGGCGTTTCGGCGTCCTTCGGCCGTTCGGGAAAGCCGCAATGCGCGTGTCCCCGACGAAGGGCGGGCCCGGGCGGCGCGCCCAGGCGGGGAGCCGCCCCTGTTCAGGGGCCCGGCGCGCGACGCCCGTCGGCCAGGCGCCGGGACAGGGTCACTCGGCGGCGATCGCCAGCGGCTTGGCGTGCAGCGTGCGGCGCACGGCGGCGACCACGTCGTCGACCTGCGGCACGCTCGCCTTTTCCAGTTCCAGGTTGAACGGGATCGGGATGTTCAGGCCCGCGACGATCTCCACCGGCGCGTCGAGGTCGTAGAAGGCCTCCTCCTGGATGATCGAGCAGATGTCGGAAGCGACGCCGCCGCGGCGCACCGCCTCCTGCACGATCACCACCCGGTTGGTCTTTGCCACCGACGACAGGATCATCTCCTTGTCGAGCGGCACCAGCGTGCGCGGGTCGATCACCTCGACGTCGATGCCCTCCTCGGCGAGCTTGGCCGCCGCCTCCAGCGCGCGCGGCACCATGTTCGACCAGGCGATCACCGTCACGTCCTTGCCGGCGCGCTTGATGTCGCCCTTGCCGAACGCGATCACATGCTCGCCGTCCGGAACCAGGCCCTTGGTCATGTAGAGGTGCTTGTGCTCCAGGAACATCACCGGATCCTGCTGGCGCAGCGCATACTTCAGGAGGCCCTTGGCATCCGCCGG
This sequence comes from Ensifer soli, assembly GCF_041928815.1. Taxonomy (NCBI): domain Bacteria; kingdom Pseudomonadati; phylum Pseudomonadota; class Alphaproteobacteria; order Hyphomicrobiales; family Rhizobiaceae; genus Ensifer; species Ensifer soli. The sequence goes on from NZ_JBHFEI010000043.1 coordinate 3,561, forward strand.
CGTCGAGGGCATCACCACCTTCAGGCCCGGAATGTGGTAGAACAGCGCCTCGAGGCTCTGGGAGTGCTGCGCCGCGACACCGCCGCCCGTGCCCCCTTGCGTGCGCATGATGAAGGGAACCCGGCCGTCGCCGCCGGTCATCAGCCGGAACTTCGCCGCCTGGTTGACCAGCATGTCCATGCCGAGCATGGCGAAGTCGATGTAGAGGATCTCCACCACCGGGCGGGCGCCGGCGATCGCGGCCCCCACGCCGACGCCGATCATGCCGGCCTCCGCGATCGGCGTGTCGCGCACCCGCGCCGGGCCGTACTTCGCCAGCAGGCCTTCCGTCACCTTGTAGGACCCGCCGCGCTCGGCGATGCCTTCGCCGATGATGAACACGGTCGCGTCGCGCGCCATCTCCTCGTCGAGCGCCTCGCGCAGCGCGTCGCGATACATCATTTCCCTTGCTGCCGTCATCTGATCCGTCTCCCTTGGGAACCGCGTCCGCTCCAAAAGCCCGCCCGCTCCGCCTTCGTTCCTGTTCCGGTCTCTAAAGCCCGGTTCTCACATCGCCTGCCGTCGCCTCGCCCCGCCGGGGCAAGACCCCCGCCACGGGCCGCACCCCTCGCAGGGGTCGCAGCCCCGCGGGGGCCGCGCTTCTCGCACCGGCCGTGCCGGCGCACCCCTCGCAGGGGTTAGTAGATGGCGGCGAATTCGCGGAATTCCGCCACGCCGACCTCGCCGCTCGCCCTGGAGAATTCCACCGCGTCCTCGAATTCCTGGCGGATCTCCGCCTCGATCGCCTCGATCTCGGAGGCCTCGATGTCGGTCATCTTCGTCAGCGCGTCGCGCGCCCGGTCGACCGGATCGCGCTCCTTGTAATAGGCGAGGCGATCGGCCGGCATGTACTTGCCGGGATCGTTGACGTGGTGGCCCATGTGGCGATAGGTCTTCGCCTCGATCAGCACCGGACCCTTGCCGGCCCGGCAGGTCTCGACCGCCTGCTTCATCACCTCGTAGACCGCCAGCGGATCGTTGCCGTCGACCTGGTGGCTCTCGACGCCGATCGCGGTGCCGCGCTTGTAGAGATCGGTCTCGCGCGTCGATTCCTCGATCTTCGTCGACACCGCATACTGGTTGTTCTCGATGACGAGCACGAAGGAGAGGTTCCAGATCGCCGCGAGGTTCAGCGATTCCAGGAAGGTGCCGTTGTTCGACGCCCCGTCCGTCGTGAACGTCACCGTCACCGCGTCGTTGCCCTTGATCTGGTTGGCGAGCGCCGCACCCACGCCGAGCGGCGTGCCCGCGCCGACGATGCCGTTCGCGCCGAGATTGCCGACCGAGATGTCGGCGATGTGCATCGAGCCGCCATAGCCCTTGCAGTAGCCCGTCTCCTTCTGCAGAAGCTCCGCCACCATCTTCTTCACGTCCGCGCCCCAGGCGATGCAGTGGCCGTGGCCGCGATGCGTCGAGGCGATGTAATCCCCCTCCTTCAGCGCCGCGCAAACCCCCGTCGCAATCCCCTCCTGGCCGAGATACGGATGGAAATATCCCCGGATCAGACCCTGACGGTAAAGCTTGATCCCCTCCGTCTCAAACACACGGATCTTCAGCGCCGTCCGGTACATCCCCTCCAGCAACGCACGCGACGGCGCATTCGGATGCCTCGTCTCTCCTGCCATCAAAACTTTCTCCCGTCATTGCCACGTTCTTG
>NZ_JBHFEI010000044.1:0-4703 GCF_041928815.1 Ensifer soli
GCCGCAAGCTGACACTCATCCGGTCCTCCGGGATGAGCCGGGGTTGTCCAAGCTACACCACCTCCTGGGACACGATCGACACTGAACTGAATCGCTGGCTGGAACACTTCCACAAAGTGTCCTCGCTGCGCTTCGTGGACAACAAGAAGGCGGCGAAGGTTATTTCCTCGCTCAAGGCAATGGCCGATCGCAAACAGAATTGATTTTGAAGCGCCTTCAAAGTCCGTAGGCGCGGTTTTGCGGTCAAAGCGACCGGGAGTGCGTCCCGGTCGGAAGATTGCGCCTCTTGCCGTTTTAAAAAGTTTCGAGGATCATCACGACATCGGCCCTGTCGAGACGCCAGCCGTCCTCCGTAGGCAGGTCGGTTGCAGGGAATCCGGCTGTGCGGATGACCTGCGTCAAGGCGCGCGACACGGTGTTATTCTCGCGGCCGTAGGACCGTCGTTCTCGACGGGATCGCCATGCGGGGTTCATGCGAGGCCCCGCCGCGCCTCACCTTCAAACATAGAGGGCAGGCCGTCCACAAACCGTTGTGGGTATAATCAAGTCAATACCCAACGGTATGTTACCGTTCATGCGGATCACATGGAAAGACAGCAAGGGGAACGAGATCAGCGGTAGGATCGACGCTGCAGCATGGCCCTATATCGAGGCCCTGGGCATCGATAAAGCCGCCCGGCTCTTCCTTATCCTCGGCGGAAGCTGGAACTACCTGCCGCCACGCTATGGTGCGGTGAATGGACGCCGGACAAAACTTTCAAGGGCTGTTGGCGTTCAAGGCATTGCCCTAATGCAGGCTTCTCGGCTTGAACCGGGTCACTTCCGTGTGCCGCTCGCAAAAGAATTTCTTTGCCGTTATCTTCGGTCAAGGGGTCGCAGCGTGAACTTTATAGCTGCGCGATTGCGGATGACTGACACGACCGTCAGAGAGTGCCTCAAGGACGATGAAGCCCGCCGTGTAGGCCTGCTGGCTCTAGGGGGCCGTTTTAGCCGCGCGAAGCTGAAAATATGAGTACCTTCGCCTCAGCCCGTTTGCGCGCAACCCGCTTGCGAATGGAAAGCATCTTGCGGGTATTCCAGTATCGCGACCATGAACATTTCATGGCCCGATGCGAGCGGCAAGCTCTTGAGCGACAGCATCCCCGCCAATCTGCGGGACTATATCGAGGTGCTCGGCATGGATGATGCCGCTCACCTGTTCCGCACGCTCGGCGGCGTTTCCCTGTATATTGCCTCGGAAACACGGGGCCATCAATCCCGGAGCAAGATTGTGCAGACGATCGGGCCGGAAAAGGCGGCGGCGCTGGCTCGGCGTCTCGGGGCGGGCATTCAGCGCATTCGCGAAACCGGCCGTTCCTTGCCCGCTACCTCCGGGCACGGAACATGCCGGTTCTGGAAATCGCACGGCAGTTGCAAGTCTCCGAAGTGTCGATCCGAAACTACCTTCGCGATCCATCGACCAATTCAGGCGAGCGGCGGAGGAAACTCCTCAAGAAGCTTCGCAGGAACGTCGAAGACCAGCTTTCCCGGCTGGAGGCGGACACCGAATGACCGCCGCTTCCGTCACCTCCCTCTCTCGTGTCAAGGACGCACTCTTATGGCGTTGAACGCTGCCCGTAGCCCGTTGTCGATCCGGTTTTGACCTGCCACGTTCGCGGCTATCGTCAGGCCGGGCATGTCGGCCATCTTCTCTTTCCTTCCGTCGATGTCGAAGTCTCCGCCGGCTAGGTCATCGAGTTCGGCAAGGAAGACTTCATACTCTACAACGCCCGTCGCGCGGCCGGCGGCGCGACGAAGCGCATCGAGTTCGGCTACGAAGGCAAGCGCTATGCGATGGTGAAGGACACCCTTGAGAGCAAGGTGCCGCGCGAATATGCCCGTGACGCGTCGGCCGTTCCCGGCATTGATCTTGGCATGCGTGCCAGCAGCAAGGTTATGAATTCGCTGACCCTGACGCTGGAGAACGATCAGGCGCGGCTTGCCACCAACGCTGCGAACTACGACGCCGCGCACAAGGAAACGCTGTCCGGAACCGACCAGTGGAAGCATGCCAGCAGCAAGCCGACGGCGATCATTTCCGAGGCCCGGCAGGCGATCCGCAGTTCCTGCGGCATGTATCCGAACGTCATGGTGCTCGGGCCGGTCGCCTATGCGGCCCTGAAGGACAACGAGTACATCACCAACCGCTTCCGCAACGTCGACATCGTGACGGCCGACATGCTGGCGAAGCTCTTCGAGCTCGACCAGGTCGTTGAAGGCCGCGCCGTCGTCGCCGACGATGCCGGCGCCTTCTCCGATGTCTGGGGCAACTATGCCGTTCTCGCCTATGCGCCTGCCAAGCCGGGCGGGCAGGAGGAGCCGAGCTACGGCTACACCTACACTATGACCGGCCACCCCTTCGTGGAAACGCCGTACTGGGAACCAAACGTGAAAAGCTGGATCTACGGCGTCACCTGTGAACGCCAGCCGGTGTAGGCCGGCATGTCGGCTGGCTTCCTCATCCAGTCCCCGGCGCTGGTGGAGTAGCGGCGATGAAGAGCATCCACCTCACCCGCGCCGGCAGGCATACGAGCAATCAGGGCGCGGCGGTCACGTTCTCGGACACCGATCTTCGCGCCATCGCCGCCGCCTACGATCCGCGCACCCATGAAGCGCCGATCGTCGTCGGCCACCCGAAGACCGACGCTCCGGCCTATGGCTGGGTCAAGAAGCTGGAAGCGCGGCCGGACGGGCTCTACGCCCTGCCGCGTCAGGGGAACCCGGAGTTCTCCGAGATCGTGCGCAGCGGCGCTTACAAGAAGGTGTCGCCGGCCTTCTATCCGCCGTCATCGAAGAGCAATCCGAAGCCCGGCCGCTACTATCTTCGCCACGTTGGCTTCCTCGGCGCGGAGCCGCCGGCCGTCAAGGGCTTGAACGCCATCCAGTTTTCCGAGGCGGAAGACCTGTTCTTCATGGAAGAGGACATGCTGAGCCTGCGCGAACATCGCCTCGACATGCGCGAACGCGAGTGGAAGCGACAGAAGGACGCGGAGACGATCAACCGGATTTGCCGCGAGGGGCGGTTTCCGATCGGCCTTGTTCCCGGCGCGGTCGCGTTCTGCGAAAGCCTGTCGGATCAGGACGAGATTTCCTTCTCCGAAGGGGCTGAGACACGCACGCACGCGCAGTCGCAGTGGTTCCTCGACTTCCTGTCGAAGCTGCCGATGCAGGCGATCGAGGGCGAGCTTTGCAAGGCCGAATTCTCCGAAGGCGACGACGACATGACGTTGCCGGAGGGCTACACGGCCGACCCCTACATGACGGAGGTGCATGCCTTCGCCTACCAGCACATGAAGAAGCATGGCGGCACCTATTTCGAAGCCGTGCGCGAGGCAGAGCGCAACGTGCCGAAACGCTGACAGCGGAGACCTTTCATGCCGAAACAGAGCATTCCGGCACTTGTCTTGACCTTCACGGCCTCGGGAGCCGTCGCCGAGAAACGGGCGATCGGCTTCAACGGCGCGCAGGCGACGACGCAGGGGCAGAAGGTCATAGGCGTTTCGCCGAGGCCGGCCGACGACGGCGGCCTGAGCGATGTCGACGTGGCGGGAACGACCGTCATCGAGACCGGCGGCGCATTCGCGGTCGGCGCGAGCCTGATCGTGGACAATCAGGGCCGCGCGATCGCCTCTGCCGGCAAGCTGGCGCTTGCGGCCGGCGCGACGGCCGTCACCTCGTCGGCCGCGAACGGCAACACGATCTTCACCGGTGGCGACACGCCGGAATTCATCTTCGCCGACGCGCTGGAGCTCTCCAGCGGTGCCGGCAAGTTCGTCGAGGTTTTTCTTCGGCGCTGACCGGCGACGAGGTGAAGGCGGGAAGATTTCGGCTTCCCGTCCGATGGCCCGGCGGCGTCACCCGCGCCGCCGGGTTTCCTTTCTCCCGCGACCACGGATGAACTGGCGCGGGATGAAAAGCGAGGCGGCAAGGGTGTCTGCCGCCTCGCAGGAATTCCGTGATATCGCCCGCTCACCGGCGGCTATCAAAACGAGAAAGCGCCCCTCCGATCCGGGGCGCTTCACCCGCGTAGCTTAAGGATGCGGATCGGCCGCCACACCACGCTTGGCTTCGGAATATTACTACAATGGTTGGGGTTTTGGAAGATGAATCGAATCGAGGCCTGCAAGACCTGCGGAAAGCATGTTTTCGCCGACGATGTCATTGCCGTGCCGATCGCAGAATTCCAGGCGCTCAAAGATGCTGCGGAACAATCGAACAGCCGCGCGCTCATTTCTCGATACCGCGCGGTCTCGCACTCCCGCATCGCCCGCAATCCGGAGCTTGCCGAGTTCATCCTCGACCATTTCGAGAAGATGACGATCATCGAGTTGACGGCGGCGACATTCAAGAAGTTCGGGCGAGACGCTCCATCGCGTTCGTCGATCCACCGCTTCCTGTCGAGCGTAAGGCGACGTTAAAGTGCCTTTACAGCGATCTTGGACTTTTCTCTGGCTCACTCGAATAACGGTCACTCCCGGATCCTTCCGGACCTTATGACACATTCCCGCATAAAGACCGCTATTCCGGATTATCAGTAACATGTCCAGCGCGAAAGGTAACCCGGAATAGCGCGCATAGATAATCCGGCACAGTACACGGCTCACGCTTTGGAGATTGGTATGCATTTTCGGTTTGGGCATTTTTCAGTCCATGCGTGGATTGCT
>NZ_JBHFEI010000045.1:0-4267 GCF_041928815.1 Ensifer soli
TCTCGTCTGGCAATCGCATGAAGACTCTGGACTTCGTGCCGGCCGGGGCACGCAACAACAAGATGGTTTCCATGGCCGGGCTGATTTCGCGTGCGGTCCTGCGCGGTGAACGCTCGCTGATGCAGGCGCTCGACGAGATCTCGATCTGGGTTGAGGACAAGGTCGAGGTGGTCGTCGGCGATGAGATCACCAAGGAATACGCCAAGGCAAAACTGATCGAATTTCTGACGAATGACGTCACAGGTCCGTCCGGCAAGGCTTTGCCTGTCGGCTGAGACAAGGGCTTGACGGACGAGGACAGGCTGGCACTTGGTCTCGACTTTGCGGGCGATCACCAGAGTTGGTCGCTGCAAGAGATCATGGACTACATCGATGCAGAGTTTGCCTGCCATCTCGACGCTCGCTCCAAGGGCAGACGCGATGCAATCGAAATTGCCCTCAGGCAATTGGCCCGCGCCAATCCTCCGTTCTCCGCGATCGAGGAGAACGATGTCCTCGGACACATCGCCGGTGCGTCCGGAGCGACGAAGACCGTCGCCGCGTTGCGCCGGGATCTGGCAGCCAGGCGACGCGGCCAGGTCAAGGGCGAAACGCATACGGACATCGCCACTGCCTGCCTCGACCAGCTTCAGGCTTATGGTGACATTCGTTTCGACGCAGGACTATTCTGGCAATGGAACGGTGCGGCCTGGAGCAAGGTCGACGAACAGCATCTGCTCAAGGTCATAGCGCAGAGTTTCGGATCGTATCCGGCGGGCAAGCGTCAAGGCGATCATGCCGGTATTCTCCGGGTTATGCAATCGATCTCCAGCGCGCCTCTTTCGACATCGTCCGTGAAGGGCGTCAACTTTGCCAACGGATTCCTGACGGAGCATCTGGACCTTGTTGCGCACGCAGCTGAATACGGCATGACCTATACCCTCCCCTATCGCTATCTTCCCGAGGCGGCCGAGCACATGCCGATGTTCATCCCGTTTCTGAGCGCCAGCTGGGGTGATGATCCCGACTATGGCGAGAAGCTTCTGGCTCTGCAGGAAATGATCGGTGTTTCGCTGATGGGGAAAGCCACAGACTACCAGCAGGCATTCTTGCTCTACGGCCAGGCAGGTTCGGGCAAATCGGTTCTCCAGGCCATCATCCGTGGTCTGCTGCCGGAAGGATCGATGAGTTCGATCGTGCCGTCGGACTGGAACGACAAGTTTCTGCCGGCGCAACTGTTTGGCAAGGTAATCAACTTCGCCGGCGAACTGTCGGAGACCAACAAGATCCCCGGTGGCATCTTCAAGAAGGTGGTCGCGGGCGAAGAGATCACTGCACAGCATAAGAACCGGGACCCGTTCGAGTTTCGCCCGACGGCGGCCCACTGGTTCAACTCGAACCATCTGCCGAAGACGCGAGACAGCTCTGAAGGCTTCAATCGTCGCTGGATGATCCTGGAGTTTAACCGGGCAGTGCGTCCGCAGGATCGCGTGGTCAACCTTGAGGAGCAGATCCTGGCACAAGAGCGTGAAGCGATCGCAGCCTGGGCAATCGAGGGCTATCAGCGGCTTGTGGAGCAGAGTCGCTTCACGCTGCCGGCATCGCATGAGACACTCGTAACCGAGATGTTTGCGGACAACAACTCGGTCGAGCATTTCCTGACGATGCCCGGCTCCAAGCTGAAGTATGGGGCGGACGAGTGTGTTTCGCTGACAGAACTTCACACCGCCTACTGGCAGTTCATGCTGGCGTCTGGAGCAGGACGGCGTGTCGAACTATCGACGTTTGCCAGGATGATGAAGGCGGCATCCAGTTCCAGGCCTTTTAAGGTTGGCACGGGCAAAGACGGCCAGACGGTGTACAACGGGTTGGGGGTTTGATCATGTCTGAATGGGAAACGGCTGCTCTTCACGACCTGCTGCAGACCTCTCTGTCGATCGCGGACATCGCCAGCCGGCATGGACGCTCGAAAAGCGCAATCCACAAGCTGAAGAACGCAGCGGAGACCATCCGCCCCACGACCCGGGGGCCGGGGATGAAACGCATGGCGGACCTGGACGTGATCTCCCAGGATCACATCCGGATCGGCCTGCATCTGCTTCGCTTGCGTGGACGAGACGGCAAGACAGCCTTTGCCAACGCGCTCGGCACCAGCGCCATCACCCTCGGCGTGATGGAAAATGGTCGGCACGACTTCACGCTACGCCAGCTACAAGCGATTGCTGAGCTCGGCGACGAACCGTTCTTCTCCTTGCAACTGCCGGAACCGTCGGTGCGCAGGCCGTTGCTAAACTGACCGCCATCCTTACCCCGTGATGCTACCGATCCAGCCCACCAGCTGGATCGGTCACACTCTTTCCCCCAGGTCGACAAAGTACAGGCTACTTTTTTTTGAAGCAGGAGATGACGACTGCCATCTTCTCCCCCTACCCTGCCCGCAGTGTCGTCTGACCACCTGCTCTCAGCAGTGCCATGATCATCGGTCCAAGGGAGAATTTGCCGCGTTATGATCGTCTCGCAAAGATTGCTGAATAGGTACTTTTATCGGTTGCATAGAGTGTCACGAGCTGCAGCCAGCCACGGCCGAGTAAGCGTACCCGAGGTCAAATCGTTAATTTGCGCTTGTCTCATAAAGTTAGGCGCGCCTAACTGCCCAGCCCTCAGCAGCGCCATGATCATCGGTCCGAGGGAGAATTCGCCGCGCTCGCTACGCCGGGTGAGATCGCGGAGGTAGCCACCGGCGGAGTTGATCTGCCCTCCCCTCTCGAGGATGCAGGCGATCGCAGTCGCAGCCCCTTCCGGTCCCATGATGGCGCAGGCCTCCTCATAGGCCGAGGGGCTGACGCCGAGCATCGAACGGACGACGACCGCCGCGGCCATCAGATCGCGCCAGCTGCCGATGGCACCGCCCGGGCCATAGGGCGTGATCTCCGGGCAGGCCTTCAGCACCAGCGCGAGCGGGAACGCCTTGATCGGCTCTATCGGTGGACGGGACAGTGATTGGGCCGGTCTCTGGCGCTGTTGCGCATCTGTCTCCGCTACCAGTTGGGTCCGCTGATGCTGCGGTTCTTCCGCCTGCGTTGCGCCCTGCGCTTCTTCGGAGCGAGGTTCAAGATCAGAAATGGATTCGGATTTTGAATTCTGTATGTGACCGCCATTTCCGATGGCATTGCCAGCCGAATTTTCTGCTTTTGTCTGACTTTCCAGCCGGTTGACAATCTCTTCGCGCAGCAGCGTCAGATCGTCGAGGATTGCCTCGGCCATCAAGCGGTCCGGAGTGCGTGGAAGTCGGGTGAGAATGGCGACATACATCGCCTCGATCGCGGCCCAGTCGCCGTTTGCACCTTCCTCGATCGCCGCCGAAATCAGCTTGCGGATGTCACGGCGGCACAGCGTCAGCGCCTCTTTCGCGCGCTTGAACCGAAGCCGCTCGTCGACAACCTCCTGCGCCAGCACGGCAAACTCACCGGCACGGGCGATCAGCGGTTCGATCGAGAAGCCGAAGGCCTGCTCGATCTCCCCTCCCCTGCCCTTGCGGGCATAGCGCTTGCCGTTCAGGCTGTCACGCCGATGGATCAGCCCGGCCTCGACCAGGGCAGACAGATGCCGGCGCAGCGTCGTGCCGGTGATGCCGTGCGCCCTGAGCGACAGTTGCGCATTCGACGGGAACACGACCAGGCCATGCTCCTCCGACAGTTCCGTCTCTGGATAAAAGCTGAGCAGTGCATTGAGCACGCCGAGCGCCCGATCCTGCAGGCCGAGCATGTCCTTGGCTTCGCAGACGCTGCGAAACACCTTCCATTTGTCCACGGGCGTCCCGCTCGTGCGGCCTGCCGTTTCCACCTGCCGTTTCACCAGGGCAAGCGTCATAGGCCGCCGCCCAAAGGGCGTCGTCACTGTCGCGGTCTCCATGTCTTTCACCTTTCGTCAGGCAAAAGAAATCCGCTCACCAAAACGGTGCCAAAACACTTGACGGAATTTCGTGGAAATGCGATTCTCGGCCTTGCTACAGAACAGATCAGGGCTTCCACGACGGCATCGTTGAGGGGGCTCTTTTCTTTTGCGCGCTTCTACTCCGTATCCAGTTGATCCGATAGATTTTTTGATGCCCGATGCTCGTGGTAGAGTGCACTGAGCATATCGAAAACCTGTTGAGCAAACTCAGGTGCCTCATCGCGGTCAATCGCGATCTCCAGTTTCCTGTTTGTATCTAGAGCGTCTTCGATGAACGCGGAGTCGGATTGATGATTCACGCGGTCGGGCTTGTCTGATTCACTGGTCCTGGTGA
>NZ_JBHFEI010000046.1:0-3885 GCF_041928815.1 Ensifer soli
CGATAGAGCTACGATGAGCCGAAAATCCTCTCTTCTCAACTCAACCAATTTTGTCTCACAGGCGCTGATGTCGGACACCTGAAGGGGTGCCAAGGATTATCCCCGCACCCAAAGCCCGACGGGACATAAAGATTAAAGAAAAGCGGTCGCTATAAATCTGCAGCACACCGCTCATGTCGTGCGCGCCTTCGGACAAAGGTCCGTCCCATGACGGCAGAGGTCCGGGGGCCGTATCCGGCAACGAAATGGTTGGGCAACACTCTGGGCACGGCTGGCATTCACGCTCGTCGTCGCCGCCGCGCCGGGTGCGCGGCACACCAGAAGAGGAAAAAGATCATGACGTTGCTGAAATCCACGCTGGCCGGCTGCACCCTGCTCGCGCTGATCCTTGGCACCGGCTCCGTGCAGGCCGCATACAACACCATGGGCGCGTCGCAGGGTGGGCTCCACAAGCAAGCCACCGTCGATGTGCTGATCTCGCGCAAGGGCGCCGACGACGCCAAGGGCGCTGGTCGTCGTGGCCGGGGCCGCGATGACGGGGCAAAGCATGCCGCGTCGAACCGGCCGCAGCCGTGGCTCTTAGCGCGTAGGGGTGCGGATGATCCGGTCGGCCATGTGCGTCGCGGTCGCGGCGCCGACGACGCCAAGGGTGCAGGCCGGCGGGGTCGTGGAAAGGATGACGCGGCCGGCGATGATCGCGGCCGTGCCTGAGTCGACGAGATCTGTCAGTATACGTGGAAACCGTTTGCCCCGAAGAGACAAACGGCTGCAGGAAAATCGAGAATGTCTCGATACCGGTGCATGATAGGCGATAGATGTGGCATGACCCTTGTGCCACATCCATCCCACAGAGGGAGATGCCGCGTGCCGTCAAGGCCGACACTCACTTGCAAGCGCCCACTTGCAGAACGACAGCGCCTGGTCCGCAGCCAGCGGACGCGCGTCCTGGCGTTCTTGCTGGTCGTCCTGCCGGCCTTCCTCGGCGGCGCGCTGCCGGCTCTTGCAGACAAGGGCAGCGGCCATGGGGGCGGCGGGCGGAGCGGCGGTTCGAGCGGCTCTGGATCGCATGGCTCGGGACACTCAGACGATCGGGGCTCGGGTGACGACAGGTCAGGCCACTCGGATGATCGTGGCAACGGTGCGCGCGATGACGACGGGACGCAAGAGGACCGCGCGGATGGCGCACGCGAATCCGGCGGAGACCGGCAGCGTGTCTATGCGGAAGGCTGGCGGGTCGAGATCCGCAAGGGACGCTACCGCGTTTTCGATCCGAACGGCCGGCTGGTGATCAACCGGCAGGCTCGCAAGGACGACTACGGCAAATTCTGAGCGATCACCGTGGCCGGGCGTCCTTGAGCATGACGGCTGCCTCGGTGCGATTGCGCACCTTCAGTTTCTGCAGGATGCTGGTCATGTGGTGCTTGATCGTCTTCTCCTGCAGATCAAGGCGTCGCGCCACTTCTTTATTGCTGTTGCCGTCGGCGACCAGCCGCAGGATCTGTTCCTCCCGGCGTGTCAGATGCGACAGCAGGTCGCCATCCGTCTCCTCTTCGCCCTGCCCGACAGGCTGGCGTGCCGGCACGCGCATCTCGGTGAGTATGCGCGCGGCCAACGACGGGGAAACATAGCTTTCGCCGGCAAGAACACTGCGCACGACATCGACGAGCGCCTGCGCGCCGACACCCTTCAGCACATAGCCGCGTGCGCCCGCCCTCAGCGCCTGAAGCACGTCGTCGTCGATCTCGGATGCGGTCAGCACGAGGATCTTCGCCTCCGGCGCCACCTTCAGGATGCTGACAAGCGCGTCTTGCCCTCCTCCCGGCATCGACAGGTCCAACAGAATGAGATCGGGTTGATGGGTGTCGTGAAGCCGCACGGCGTCGGCTGCCGACGCCCCCTGTCCGACGACGGAAAAATCCGGCTGCTGCGTCAGGGTGAGGGCTACACCCTCGCGAAACAGCGGGTGGTCGTCGACGACAACGATGCTGCTGGTCGTCTGGGTCATGGTCGCGTCTCTCCCGGCAGCCACATGGCAATGCGTGTTCCCTCGCGCGGCTCCGACTTGAGGACGAACCGTCCGCCGAGGGAGGCGATGCGCTCCTCGAGCCCGTCGAGCCCCAGACCTTTTCGGGACGCATCACGGGTGAAGCCGGGCCCCGCGTCGCTGACGGCGACCTGAAGCCCGTCATCGACGGTCTCGGCCGTGACGCGCTGTTCCTTGCCGCCGGCATGCCGCGTCGCGTTGCTCAAGGCCTCCTGAACGAAGCGGTAGACGCAGATCTTTCCTGCCTGCGAAAGCGATGGCAGCCGGTCGCCGATGTCGGTCGCCACCGGGGTTCCCGCATGGCTTTCATGGGCCGCGACAACGCGGCGCAGCACCTCGCGGCTGTCGAGCGCGTCGAGCTCGGGCAGGGTCAGACCCCGGCAGATGTTGCGAATGTCGCGCATCGCCTCGTCGAGCGAGCCCTTGACCCGCTGGGCTTCGGCCGCATCCGGTCCCGCGGGAGTGATGGCGCCGAGACGCAAGGAGGCAAAGGCGAGAAGCTGGGCGGGCCCGTCGTGCAGTTCCGCCGACAGGCGGCGCAGGTAGCGCTCGTTGAGCGCCGCCGTGCGTCGCGCCGCCTGCTCGACACGCTGCCGAAGCGCGAGGTTCTCGTCGAGAAGGCGTCGGAGATCCTCGACCTGCGATCTCAGGCTCTCGCTCTGGAACGCGATCTGCCGGCTACCGCGCGCCACGATGACGAAGAGCAACGCCAGCATTGTCAGGGTCACGGCGCCGACGAAAAGCCAGCTGCCGATACGGGCATGCGCAAGCTGGGCGCGCAGGTCGTCGGCAACCTCGTAGAACTCGGCGATCCCGATGACATGGCCCGACCATGGCTCGCGGATCGGGCTGTAGATTTCGAGCAGCGGCTTGCCCGCCACCCGTTCGGTCGCATTCTCCTCACCCTCCAGCGCGTCGAACTCGGCATGGACCGTGCCGGCGCGGGCCGTTTCCAGACCTTCGGTGATCCCGAAGCGCCGTCCGATCAGCGCGGATTCGTTGCTGTAGGCGATCGTCCCGTCCGGCTTCCAGATCTTGAAGGCGAACATGCGCTCGCTGAGCGCGCCTTGCTGCAAGGTTTCCTCCAATGCAATCCGGGCTCCGGGGCTCAGCGTCGATGCATTGGCAAGTTCCTGTGTCAGCGGCGCAATGATGCTGTCGACATACAAGGCTGTCGCGGTTGCTGCCTGCTCGGTGACGGTTTCGGTGATGCGGGCGGTGACCCAGACGCCGATCGTCACCATGCCGAACACAAGCACAACCGCACCCGCAAGCACGAATTGCCACGCAAGGCTGATGCGTGCCATCCACCGCACCGGGCGCATGCTGTCGAATTGTTCCAGAGGCATTCCCATGGCACAATACTAGACGCTTCGCAGCGTCACAGAAAGTCGGACCTCAGGCCACTGACCCGGACCAAAGTCTGAATAGATCCAAATAAAGTCCATATTAACCAAAGCGCCTCTTGCCGCCTCAGTTCTCAGCGGCGATCAACAGACCTATGCTCAGAAGCGCTCCCCAACCCATTCTTCACTTTTCGCCCAGAGCTGTTTTGCCCGCTCTTCGTCAAGTGCGTAGGCGCGGACACCATCGCGCATGGCTTCGCCTTCGGCGATCTCGGCGACATGGCAATCCTCGCAGTAACACCCACCGATAAGCTCCGCATCCGCGACAACGGCGGCCCAGACCGATGTGGCGGCCCCTTGCGGGATCGTCTTGAACGCGAAGGGCGGCAGGCCGGCCTTTGCGTAGGATGTGTTGATCGATGCGACCAGCGCGTCCTCGTCGGCTTGCGTCATGTGTCGGCCGAGTTCGGTGCGGATACCGCCGGGCATGATCGC
>NZ_JBHFEI010000047.1:0-3576 GCF_041928815.1 Ensifer soli
CAACGCACGCGACGGCGCATTCGGATGCCTCGTCTCTCCTGCCATCAAAACTTTCTCCCGTCATTGCCACGTTCTTGCGATGGCTTTTCCTAACACTGCCCCGGAGTGTTGTCGAGAAAATTTTCTCCAAAAATTGCGAACCTTGTTTTCCGGGTGAAACGAGAGGAAATGCGCAGGCAAAGCTGGCGGGACAGCCTGATATCCTCATGAAAAATATGACATAAGTGACAGAGTTCTCGACAGCGTCTTCCGGTGGATGATCGCCGAGGATCGCGCAAGGCGGCGGTTCCCGAGCGAATTCCCGCGCGATGGGCGAAAGTTTCCTGAAAATTTCTTACTGGAATGGCAGCGTCGCTGGCGCTCGCTCGCGGCCGCGGCGGGCCCGCCGCCTGCCCGCGCCACGCTCCATGGGACGCAGCGCTTCCCGACAGGGATCAGGCCTCATCGCGCGCGGCGGCGGCCACACCGTCCCATTTGAAGAAACGCCGCCGAAAAACTTCAGCGGGATAAATCACGCACAGGCAAGGTGGAAACTTTTCTTCGTCGCCAATGAGTGTTACCGAATAGAATGTCGGTCGTCATCACCGCCGGCGACACCATTCGATGCCACTTACTGCGGGTTCCTACATGACGACGACATCGGCGGCCGACCGGGAGAGCAAGGGCGACCTTCTGCAGCGCATCCAGGAGCGCTACGGCACGCTGAGAAAGTCCGAGCGGATCGTCGCGGATTTTCTGCGCGAGAACGCCGGAACCCGGCTCGATTCCTCGATCACCGAGCTCGGCCGCACGCTCGGCGTCAGCGAGGCGACGATCAGCCGCGTCAGCCGCGCGCTCGGCTATGACGGCTATCCCGACATGAAGCTGTCGCTCGCCGAGGGCACGCGCAACCGGGCGAACGCCTATGTCAACATCCCGCCGGAGATCGACGGGTCGGACTCGCTGGTGACGACGAGCGACAAGCTCGCCACGCTGCTGATCTCCGGCCTTGCCGGCACGCAGCGCATGCTCGACGCGCAGCGGCTGGAGCTTGCCGTCGAGGCGCTGGTCAAGGCGCGCAAGATCGTCTTCGTCGGCGTCGGCGGCGCCGCCTCGATCTGCGACGAGGCCGCCCACATGTTCATCAAGGCCGGCTTCGACGCGTCCGCCTATCGCGACGGCTATACGCAGACGATCATGGCGGCGACGCTCGGCGCGAGCGACGTGATGGTCGGCATTTCCCATACCGGGACGACCGACACGGTCGCCCGCGCGCTGAAGCTCGCGCGCGAGAACGGCGCGACGACGATCGCCATCACCAGCGACGCGGACTCCGGCGTCGCCAGGGCCGGCAACGTGTCGCTGACCACCTGGAGCTCGACGCAGCCGCTGGTGCCGCTACATGGCGACTTCCTCGAGGGCCGGATCAGCCAGCTCTTCCTGATCGATCTTCTCTATGTGGGAACGCTGTTCCGCGCCGGCGCCCGCACGGCGGAAACCCTGCAGAAGACCGGGGCGGCCCTGGAGAAATGGTACCGGCGCGGCGGCGAAAGCGCCTGAACCCCGCCGGTACCGCGTCCGATCAGGCCGAGACCGTCGCCGCGCGTCCCGCGACCAGGTCCTTGCAGGCGGGGATCGTGACGTTCCCGGCATCGAGATCGTCGACGACCCGGTCGGCCAGCGAGAAATCCTCCTCGCCCGTGTAGGAGGAGACCGTGACGATACAGTTCATGCCAGCGGCCTTGGCGGCGCGAAGCCCGTTGTTGCTGTCCTCGATGACGACGCAGTTTTCCGGTGCGAGCTTCAGCGTCGTCGCTGCGAGGGTGTAGATGTCCGGCGCAGGCTTCTTCTTGGCGACGACATCGCCGGCGAAGACGGTGATCTTCTTCGAGCGCTCCGGCCCGAGCATGACGTCGACCACGGCCTGCACCGCCTTCTCGTTCGAGGTCGAGCAGACGGCGAGCGTGATGCCGTCTGCGATCGCCTCGTCGACGATGCGCTCGATGCCGGGCCGAAGCGGCAGGGCGCCGGTCGAGATCAGCCGCATGAAGATCTCGGTCTTCAGCCTGTGCATCGAGGCGATCAGCGCGTCGCGGTCCGGATGGGAGGCTGGCCAGCCGGTCTCGTCGAAATGCCGGCGCATGCGCTCTTTGCCCCCGGCGGTGAGCAGCAGTTCGCCGTAGCGCTCGACGCTCCAGACGGTGTCGAGGCCGAGTTCGGCGAAAGCCTCGTTGAAGGCGACGCGGTGGCCGTCGCGCTCGGTGTCGACCAGCACTCCGTCGCAGTCGAAGATCAGCGCTTCCATGGTCACGCCTCCGTGCCTGCGGCATGGGCCGCCTTGCCGGCCGAGCCGAAGGCGTCGATCATGTCGAGCACGTCGCGCTTCATCGCCTCGTACTGGCCGACGATGAAGGGCAGCGGCTCCTCGAGCTTCGGCTTGTCGGCACGCACCTGCAGGAAGCCGTCGATGTAGCGGTGCTTGTGCATGGTCGAGATGTTGACCTTGGCGCAGCCGCCGGCGATGCAGCGGTCGAACTGTTCCTGGCTGAGGCCCGTGCCGCCATGCAGCGCGATCGGGATCGGGATGGTCGCGGTGATCTTCTCCAGAAGGTCGTAGGCGATCTTCGGCTGGCCCTTGTAGAAGCCGTGCGCCGTGCCGATCGCCGGCGCGAAGACGGCGAGGTTCGGCATGCCTTTCACGAACTCGACGCATTCGTCGTAATTGGCGAGGATCGCCGCGTCCTCGGCGACGAACTTGTCGTCCTCGACGCCGCCGATCGCGCCGATCTCGGCCTCGAGCCCGACGCCGGCATCCTCGGTCATGCGATAGACGGCCTCGGAATTCGCCTTGTTCTCGGCGAAGGGAAGGGAGGAGCCGTCGAACATCACCGAGGTCCAGCCGGCCTCGATGCATTTGGCGATGACGTCGACGTCGCTGCAATGGTCGAGATGCAGGGCCACCGGTACGTCGACGCCCTCCGCCAGCATGCGCACCCAGGTAGCGATCGGCTTGAAGCCCCAGTGCTTGATGGTCTTGACCGAGACCTGGACGATCATCGGCGCCTTCTTCTCGGCGGCGCCCTCGATGATGGCGCGGGCGCTGTTGTAGTCGATCATGTTGAATGCGGCGATACCGTAGCGCGCGGCCTGCGCCCGCTTCAGCATCGGTCCCATCGAAACGAGTGCCATCCCTGTTGTCCTCTCCATGCTGGCGATGAGCGTCGCGGCTCGCGGCAGACCCCGCCGCGTTCGCCGGGCGGGGCATTGCTTCACGGGTAACGGCAAATCGGGTTTTTGTAAATAATTTTCTCAGACACCAGCGCTTGAAAACCAGGACAATCCGCTGATTCTTATTCAATCGATTGTAGGCCGCCGCCTCCGCGCCGAGCCTCGACCTGCCGCGCTGACGGAATTTTCGTGAAAATCCTGAAAACTATTTCCGCACAGCCGAAGGCGAAGGACGAAAAACGCCGCCCGGCGGAAGGCCGGGCGGCGCGCATCATGCCATCACGTCAAGCGACTTACTGTTTTGTCCAAGATTTGACGAGTTCGTCGTAGTTTACGGTGATGGGTTTTTCCTTTTCGTTTTCGATCTTG
>NZ_JBHFEI010000048.1:0-3176 GCF_041928815.1 Ensifer soli
TTAAATCAAACCGCTAGCGAGCCGCAAAATCCGTTCTTACAAAGCCTAAAAAGTCTCAAATCATTCGACGACGGACAGGTCGCCTGGACACGCTGGCGCCGAAAGGCATCCCCATCGCGGGCATTGAAAATCTCTAGGACTTCATGTCCTTTTCGTTGAAATCACGATGTATGAAGTCGTCGGCTATCCCAGTCGGCCAACAAGATCCGCCGCATCGAGATGCGCGTAGCGCTTCAGCATGCGCAACTCTTTATGTCCGGAGATACTGCTGACCTCGATCACGTTCAGTCCGCGTTCAAACAGGCGGCTGACACCTTCGTGACGCAGATCGTGGAAGCGCAGACCAATGATGTCGGCACGCAGCAGAAGACGGCGCCAGACTTGCTCCAGCGAGCCAGCTGTCATTGGAAATACGCGCTGCTGATCGACATCAGCTCGCGCCTTCCAAGCCATCAGAGCATCGAATGCGCGCTGTGACAGTGGCACCTGGCGCCCGGATCCATTCTTCGTCATCGTGAGCGTGACCACTCGGCGATTGTGCGAGATGTCGTCCCATCGCATTCCCAGGATCTCGCCACGGCGCATCCCGGTCTCGATCGCTACAATGAGCAGCGTCTTGAAGAATGGAATCTTGCCGGCATCACAGGCGTCGAGCAGCCGCTGCTCCTCGTTGCCGTCGAGGCGTCGTGTGCGCTCATTGCGGATCACAGGACGCCGGATCATTTTCACGACGTTCTTTGCCAGCGGCAGACCCCAGTCGCGGATCGCGACCTCGATGATGTGGCTGAGGATCGCAAGCTCGCGGACCGTGGTGGACGGCGCCACGACCTTGAGGCGTTCGTCACGGAACGATGCGATATCTTGCTGGCTCAGTCCGATCATCGTCCGATAAGCAAGCTCATGGCGGCGCAGGACTTCGATGCGCTGGATCTCCTGCTCGGCACCGCGCTTGGTGGGCGAGACTTCGATCTTGTATCGGTCCATCAGCTCACCGAGCGTCGTGCTCTCGAGGATCTTCGTATCTGGCGCAGCACCGAAGCGATCGACCTGGGTTTCCAGATCGCGCGCCCACTTATCGGCTTCCTGCTTCGTGTCGAAGGACTTGCAGCGCGGCTTCATGCCCTTGCGGCGCACCTGAGCTTGCCAGCGCCCTCTGAGCTTCCGGATTGTCGCCATAGTGATCTCCAACATGCGTTGAAAATCACGCGTAGGATGCCCCTGGAGGGGTGCCAAGGATTATCCCGGCGCAACTGTGCTCTGAGTAAATTGGCAAGAGGCAACACAGATTTAACTGCAACGTAGAATATCTGCTGTGATGGCGGCTGCAATCTTGCGTCACTGCGGTGGCTGCTGTTTGATGAGGTTTCGAGTTGGAGCCGATCATGCATCAATATCTTCGATCGATCATCGTCATCATTATTGGTGTTACAGCACTCCTACATGCTCTCAGCATCGCGGAAGCCGCAGATCAAGTGTTCGGCCCCTTTGCCGTCGACACCGCCAGGCCAGACGTCATCCGGTTGAACGGTGTCATTGATGCCGGTTCTGCGCTCAATTTCAGGCGGGCATTGCAGGCCGCGCCAGCGGCGAAGCTCATCACATTGAATAGCCAAGGTGGCAACGTTCAGATGGGCTTGTTGATCGCTGACGACATCCATCAGAGAAGGCTTGCAACCTACATTCCGAAAGGCAGCAGTTGTTTCTCAGCGTGCTCCTTCGTCTTTCTTGCTGGCATCGAGAGAAAGGTCGACGGCGAGCTGGGTGTGCACCAGATTTCATCAGACGCCCCAGATCTTGTCGGAGCGCAGCTGGCGATCTCTGATATAATTGATCTCTTGAACCGCTTCTCCACGCCGGTGGAGGTTATGAGCTTGATGTTCAAGACCCATCCAGATGACATGCATGTGTTTACGTCAGAGGAAATCGAGCGATACAAGCTCAATCGGAGCGGAGATCCTACGCCGGCACGTTTGGCACCTAACACGGCGCATGCAACGGCCGTTCTATCAGCAGGCGGTGCATCCCATGCTGAAGAGCATCCAAGCTTGCCCGTCAAAGAATCGGAGCCAGAAGCCGGGCCACTCGCTGCGGCACTGGAGCAAGAGGCTCGGTTAACACCATTGCAAGAGTTTACCAAGCGCCCCAACAGAATTGCCATCTATACAGGTCTGGATCTGTTTGGCGCCGATATATCCTCAATGAAGGCAGGTGATGCCGCAGCTTGCGCGAAGAGTTGCCTGCTGATGAACGGTCAATGCAAGGCGTTCACTTTCAACGCGAACCCCAAGATCAAACGAGGGCCGAATTGCTTTTTGAAGTCCAGCTCTGGTCGCGCTGATGGAAACAGTGTCGCGTTCTCAGGGCAATTTCTAAGCGCAGCAGATACAGATCCATCGGCTATCACTCTTGGCACGATCGACCCGCAGACCGCGCTCTTTGATGATGTTGATCTTCCGGGAGGTGATCTGTCACGGCGCGCACACCGTTCTGCCAGGACACCACTCGATTGCCGGCTCGCCTGTGTTGATGACGATCTCTGCGTCGCATTCACCTATGTCAAACCCAAGAAGGAGTGCTGGCTCAAAGGTGCGATCGGTAAACCGGCATACGGTATGGACATGGTGAGTGGCGTGAAGAAGATTGAGACCTTCTCTCCCGCCACCATTATTAGTCTGGATTGAGCGGGAAAGTGTGTCACGTTACGCTGGCGCAACTGTGCTTGCCAGCGTCCTCTGAGCTTTCTAATGGTCGCTATCGTGATCTCCAACCTGTGTTGAAGATCACGCATGGACGGGTGCCAAGGTTATCGCGGTCCCGTGCCGGCCCCGTGAAACTCCTGCTCAGAAGCGCTCCCCAACCCATTCTTCGCTTTTCGCCCAGAGCTGTCTTGCCCGCTCTTCGTCAAGTGCGTAGGCGCGGACACCATCGCGCATGGCCTCGCCCTCGGCGATCTCGGCGACATGGCAATCCTCGCAGTAACGCCCACCGATAAGCTCCGCCTCCGCGACAACGGCGGCCCAGACCGATGTGGCGGCCCCTTGCGGGATCGTCTTGAACGTGAAGGGCGGCAGGCCGGCCTTTGCGTAGGATGCGTTGATTGATGCGACCAGCGCGTCCTCGTCGGCTTGCGTCATGTGTCGGCCGAGTTCGGTGCGGATACCGCCGGGCATGATCGC
>NZ_JBHFEI010000049.1:0-3101 GCF_041928815.1 Ensifer soli
CGCGTTGGGGGAAGGTTCACAGGGCTCAATTCTCAATGGAAATTATGCGCCTAACCGGCTCAGTTCCGCGTGCAAACCAACAGACGAGCCCAAACAGAAGATCGCCAGCGTTGCCGTCTTCCGTTAAGCTAATGAACTGATACTCGATAGGTACAGGCGGCACAGCCGTCATTTTATTCTCCCCCCTCCAAACCACCGCGCAGCGGATTTATGATTTGGAGCCCCACGAAATCTTTTTCGTTGTCCGTTACGACAACGCAGTCATTTGCGCCTGCGACGGCCGCTATGATCATGTCGAGCCCGCTACGCGGGCGGCCAGCCACTTTGCCGTCCGCCATGAGACGCGCCTAGAGCAGACCAGCCTTATCGTCGAAGGATAGGATACGACCAGTAAACAGTGCCTGCGGCCCCTCTGGCCCCGCGAACCAAGCGTCGAGAATGTCACGCTTCTTGCCTCGCGGCTTTTCCAGAATGCCGCGCCGGATTTCAGCGATTGTCAGAGAGGTAATAAAAAGATCCTCGTCGCGTTGCTCGCACATCCAGGCCAGCAGCGATGCCGACGGCTTTGGCTTTACGATATTGCTGATGATGTCGGTGTCGAGAAGATAACGCGTCACAGATCGACCTCGCGCCCCTCTTCACGGGTACGGGAAAGGTCGAAGTCAGCATCCACTAGGGGGGAGCGACGTAGGGCGGTAAGAATATTTCCTGGTTTCGGCGTATTACCAGCTACAGCCGTTTTTACAGCCGAACGGACCTGCTCTGCCTCCGGCCCCTCTTCCGCTAGACGACGCGCGAGCGAGCGGATCAATTCACGGTCAGCTTCCAGCGCCATCACCTCGAAGCGAGTGAAGCCACGCTGCGTCAGGCGCGCGCGGTAGTTCTGGATTGCTCTCTTCTGTGCAGCATTGCTCATGGCCAGCCTCCATGTTATATCCAGATATATAGCCGAATGCGGCCGTGCAGACAAGGGATGTCAGCTGTGGTGCCAGATACTTTCAAAGCTCATCGTAGATTTGAATATGCAGGGCGATATCGCCAGTATTTTTCATATGCTGCAACACGCTACACTTCGCCACGCGTCTCCACAGCAGCCGAAACAACACCAGTTGCCACAAATTTTCTCTTTTAGATTCAGTTGATTATAGCGCCACCCCGTGAATGCTACCACACATGAGCCCGGATGGACGCAATACCAAAAACGACGGTTACGCAAAGCGATCGCGAAGAGTTGCGCGAGGGGTTGCTTTTGGGCGATCCGGAGCTGAAACTATCGGAGCAAGACAATCCAGATCCCCGATTGGTCCAACTGGCTCGAATGCTCGGGCGGCAAATGGCGCGTCAGCACTACGACGCGCAATTGAAAAAACGGGGGTGACCCAGCTCCCGAAGATTATGGGAGGTGGGATTTGAAAGTCGCCATTTACGCCCGCTACTCCTCTGACAATCAGCGAGACGCATCCATTGCCGACCAGCTCCAAATTTGTCGTCTTCATGCTGAGAAGCAAGGTTGGCAGGTCATCGAGGAATATACAGACCACGCAATATCCGGCGCATCGCTTTTGCTTCCGGGCATGCAGGCGATGATCAGCGATGCGATGCGTGGGCGCTTTCAGTTGGTTCTTGCCGAAGCGATGGATCGCCTGTCATGTGACCAGGAGGATATTGCCGGACTCTTCAAGCGGATGTCCTATTTGGACGTGAAGATCGTCACGCTTTCGGAGGGTGAGGTTTCGCATCTGCATGTCGGGCTGAAGGGCACCATGAACGCCCTGTTCCTCAAGGATCTCGCAGATAAAACGCGCCGAGGGCAACGCGGCCGCGTCGAGGCCGGGAAATCGGGCGGCGGCAATTCTTACGGCTATGACGTAGTGAAGAAGCTGGATGCCAACGGTGAGCCGATCCGCGGCGACCGCATCATCAACGAGGCTCAGGCCGAAGTCATTCGCCGGATTTTCAGTGACTATGCCGCAGGAAAGTCAGCGAAGATCATCGCAGTCGCTCTTAACAGGGAAGGGATCCCTGCCCCATCTGGCGGCGATTGGGGTTTCAGCACGATCAACGATAATCCGAAGCGCGGCAATGGTATCCTCAACAACGAGATGTATGTCGGGAAGATCGTCTGGAACCGCCAGCGCTTCATCAAGGAACCGGATACGGGAAAAAGGCAGGCCCGAGCCAATCCGGAATCGGAATGGGTCATTCAGGAGGCGCCGGAACTGCGCATAGTGGAAGAGGCGCTCTGGAGTGCGGTGAAGGCACGGCAGGGCGAGAACAAGATTGATCGGGACGCAGAGGGCCGCGTCGATGTCGCGGAAATCAACTACCGTCGGCGCCCCAAATATCTATTTTCCGGGCTGACCAAATGCGCGTGCTGCGGCGGTGGCTATTCCGCTATCTCAGCAACGTTGATCGGCTGCTCGACGGCACGGAACAAAGGTACCTGCGACAACCGCGTAAACATCCGACGCGACGAGCTTGAATCGCGGGTTCTCAACGCACTGCGAAATCGGATGCTTGATCCTGCTATCTTCGCCGAATTCTGCGACGCATACACACAGGAGACAAACCGCCTACGGACGGAAGGCCGCGCTCATATCGATCTGGCTCGGTCGGAGATTGAACAGATTGGTCGCGAAGAAGAGCGTCTGATGGATCTCTATCTGAAGGAAGCCATTTCGATTGAGGCAGTGAAGGATAAAGGTAATCAGCTCAAGGTGCGAAAAGCGGAGTTGAACGCGTTTCTGGCAACGGCTGACGAGCCGCCTCCCCTGTTGCACCCGGCGATGGCCCTTCAGTATCGTCTTCGTATTCAGCAGCTTTATGAGACGCTGCAGGACGATAGCGAAGAGAAGCGCGTAGAGGCAGCCAACGTTATCCGTTCCCTCGTCGAGGATATCGTTCTGCCCCCCGTCGACGGGAAGGTTGAGATCGATGTACGAGGCGATCTCGCCGGCATCCTGACGATGGCCGTAGAATGCAAAAAGCCCCACGAAGGAGCATTTTGGGGATCACAAGTAAAGATGGTTGCGGGGGCAGGATTTGAACCTGCGGCCTTCAGGTTATGAGCCTGACGAGCTACCGGGCTGCTCCACCCCGCG
>NZ_JBHFEI010000050.1:0-2993 GCF_041928815.1 Ensifer soli
TTAAATCAAACCGCTAGCGAGCCGCAAAATCCGTTCTTACAAAGCCTAAAAAGTCTCAAATCATTCGACGACGGACACAATCCGCCGATCCGATTGCGATGTGCTTCCTCAGCCTCTTGATCGCCTCCTTGACCGGAGGCTCCATCCCGCCGTCACGGAAAGACAACGTCCAGCGATCGCCACTGAGAAAATTCAGCGCGTTTTCGAGGTCTTCAGCGACATCATGCCAGACCTCGGGACGAGCCAGCGGGATGTCCAGGTTGAACTCACGCGCCCATCCGTTCGCCGAGAACCGTTCGCGGCTGACATATGTGTCGGCGGCGATGACTGCGAGTGCTATGGACAGGAAGTCCATAGCCTTGCGATCGACGACCACCGCGAGGCGGCGCACGGCGACTTCCAACGGGCCGCCGACCGAACCGGTTCCGGGACGAACTGGCTTCGGGCCATATAGAAAGACATGCGTTGTACCCGCGACATCCGTCGGTGGAATCTTCGCTTCGTCAACGTGGAAAACGAGCTTATTCATCGTAGCTCTCCCATTCGCGCCAGACTTCGGTGACCGCTTCGCGCATGAAGCGATGAACATCCGTCTTCGTCATGTTTCCGGCATTGGCCAGCTGAGGTCCCAGGTTCTTGTCCACGACCACGCGGATGAGTTCGAGCAGTTCGCCCTCCGCTTCTGGTGTCCGCTGTTCGTCAGGCGCGTTCGCCCACGAACCACCGACTTCTTCGACGATCTCCTGGAAGACAGACTGCGACAGGTATTCGCCGAGAATCCTGTTGATCGTCTCGGCATCAAGTTGGCCGGGATCGAAGTCGCCTTCGCCGAGGACTTCCAACATCGCCTCGTCGATCGCCGCACGGATACGGTCGCTGTCACCGTTCTCGGGTGCGAGCTGCTCCGCAAGGCGTTGGCATACGACGTCCAGAGGCTGGCCCGTAAGCGACGCCTTCGACAAGCCTTGATCGGCCGCCGTCGCCCCGTCTCCACCGAGCGAATTCAGGACATCGTACAGTTGGCCGCCGGACGCATACACCGACGCAAAACGTCGTGGACCGACGCCGCTTCCTCCCGTCGAGGTGCGGGCGTAATGACCAAGCGACTTACGCAGGTCGCCGCCGTCGCCGCCCTTGAGGTACTTTCCGAACGAAGTCCTGAAGGCCTGGAACCTCTTCGGTGGTGCGGCAGGGATTGGCGCGCCCGGTTGATCGTCCGCCCACGGCGGAACCATCGGTTGGTTGGACCCGGACCCTTTCGAAGATGCGGAGGTTCCCATCAGGCGGCGCTCCCCGGCGGTGTGGTCGTGTCGTCCTTCATCAAGGACTTCATCCACCTCGGGCGGCTTGGAAGACCCGCGACGAACGCAACCAGCTTTTCGTGGGCAATCTCGTCACTCTTGGCAAGCAGCGCCGCTCCTCGGAAATCGTCGCGCCCTTTCGACCAGTCCGGATTGCGTTTCATCGTCGCGATGATTTCGTCCATCGCATCCCCGACCTCCGCCGCGTCGATCTCCCTGATGGCGGTCTTCGACGCCAACGAACTCAGGGTGGGGGTCTTCAGGATGACTTCGATGGCCTTCAAGGTCTTTGCGCTGATGCGTTGCGCCGACATCTTCACCGGCATGGTTTCCTTGGAAAGGTAAACCGCAGGACGCAGGTCCGTGCCGCCGAGCGGAGGGTGGAGCTTGAGCCAGTCCGAAACGAAGTCCGGATATTTTTGCCATTCCTTCGGAAGCTTGTCTGGAGCAACCACGTCGCCTAACGCTTCAAGCTCAAGGAAAAGAGGGGCTTTTCCACCAGGTGCTGCGCTGATCAGGGCGTTCAATGCCCGAATGGCTCCCTCGTCGGTGCATCGCTCGAACAGGGCGAGCTTCGCGATGGTGGATTCGTCCAGTGCCATCCCGCGACGGCGAGCGACCAGGCCGCGCATCCGCACGACATTCAGCAACCGTTTAACGATGCGCGGGTTGCCGTTCACCTGTTTCGAATGCGCGAGAAGCCCCGCGAGGCGATCCATTGTCTCGAGCGTAGCCCGAAGCTCGTGGCCCGTCGCGACGCCAAGGCGGGTCGCCGCTTGATCGACGTCGAAAGGCGGGTCATCGGACCAGCTTTTACGCAGTTTGCCAATGAGAAACGTCCGCAAGGCCTCGACTTTGTCAGCAGCAACATCGGATCGCGCCGCCGCCAACATGAAGAGATACGCCCGTACTTCCTGAAGACCGAGCTTCGGCACCCTCAGGGGTATCTGGATCAGTTTGTCCAGGTAATCGGTGATGTGCTGGCTGCCGGGGTCTTTGAAATGCTTCTCCACCGAGAGGCGGATCATGTCTTCGTCGGCCGCCACGACGAACACCGTGTTCGGCATGAACAGGAAAAGGCGCATCGCCTCAAGAGTGGCAATTGCGTTCTCGGGTAGGCATCGATCGAGGTTGTCAACGAAGACGACGAGACGACGCTCCATTTTCCCGAGCAGGTCGCTGAATTCCTTCCGGAATGCGATGATCTCTTCGGGGGCATTGCGCTTCTCTTTCGGCTTCAGAAGACCCGAGGCTCGTTTACCCGCTTCGGTCGCCGCGCCTCTCACCGCGTCGACGTCCTCCTCGTCGGCCGTCCCATCCCAAATCTCTTCGGCGGAACCAGCGGCCCTCGTGAACATGCCGAGGGTAGGAACACCTGCCAACAACGCTCCGACGTCAGCGGCCATCCCGAGGACTTTGAGCTTGTTCACGCGCCGATAGAAGCTCGCCGCTTTCTCCTGAAGCGATTCGGGGGCGGCTTCGTAGATCGCCTTCGCGATGACCGTCATCAGGGCCGACCTCGCTTCCTCGAAGTCTTGGTAGAGCCAGGCGTCGAACGGAACGACGAGGTTTCTCTCCTCGGCTCTCAGCTGCGTTCCGACCAACTGAAGAATGCTAGAGCAGATTCGACTTATTCCGGGTCATATCCTGCGGCCTCGAAATAGTGTCGGCATTCCTTTGGCGTGAAGGCGG
>NZ_JBHFEI010000051.1:0-2597 GCF_041928815.1 Ensifer soli
CGATAGAGCTACGATGAGCCGAAAATCCTCTCTTCTCAACTCAACCAATTTTGTCTCACAGGCGCTGATGTCGGACAACTCTCATCCACAACATCCCGGGAACGACACACTCGAACCACACCTTGAAAGACGAGTTCGACGACGAGAAGGAACTCGGCGTTCCGCACATTTCAATGGACGAACTCGAGCGCCATCTCACCGCTTGGGAATGGGACTACAACAACAGCAGTCACCGCGGGATCGGATTTCTCAGGACCCTGAAAGGGGTCCCAGCCCAGCTCTTCGCGGAAGGCATGGACGATGTCGGCCAGCGATTCCCCATTGATCCTGAGGTGTTCGCCCGGGTCGCCGGGAATGTCCACTGGGCCGCGATCGAAGACGGTTGCATCGCTTGGGATCACGTCAAGTACTCCAGTCCGGCACTGGTCCACCTGTCGCTCGATCCCTCGAGCACACCGCCGCCGAGAATGAAGGCGCGTAAATCCAGGCGGAATACGACCCTATATCGATGCACCCGAGACCCTTCCGATATCGGCGGTATCTGGGTCCGTGTTCCGGGAACGGGCAAGACGATCTGGGTTCCCGCAGCGCAAGGGTATATCGAGTACGCTAGCGGCCTGCGCCTGTACCAGCACAAGGAAGCGATCAAACACCATAACAGGCTCCACAAACGCCCGATCGCCAATGTGTACGACCTCGACGTCGCGCTCGCCGCCCGCGCCGAAGACCTCAAGGACATCCACGAGGAGCGGAAGCTGCAGGGCACCGCCGACAAGCTCGCCGCCTTCTTCCGCGGGGTCGTCAACAAGGTCAGGCGCAGCCGTCTGTATGTTCCGGTTCCAAGCGAGGAGCGGAGCGCGCATCGGATCGACGATCCCAAAGCAGGGCAACCGCTCAAGACGAAACGGACGTCCCAGGCCGCGCCTGACTACGACCCCACGGACTCGCCGCCCAAGATTTTCACCCGTGATGAGGATGGCAGGCTGGTTCCGGGCGAGCCGCTCATGAAGCTGAAACCACACCGTTCCAAACGGAAAGCCAAGGAGGAGATCGAACCCGGCGAGAAGGCCGGCACAGGAGCGCTGCGAGGATACGAAGACCCCGAGGACATCAGCGACATCCTCGCCCGCCGCGCGGAAGCCAGAAGGAACCGGAAGAAATGACGATGATGTTTCCCATTCCCAAATTCCATCTGTCAGTCTTCACCGACGAGGAGCGTCGCGAACTGATTCCGCTTATGTCCGACAAGGAACGGCGGAGGATGTCCAAGTTCGTGCTGGTCGAGCACGAACAGTTCGAAGACACCATCGAGTTCATCCGCGAACGCCTCCATTTCGCATCGAATTACCCCGAACCTCACGATGACGATCATCGCGAAATCCAGGCGGAGGGTTGGATCGGAGGAGTGATCGGTGCCCCCAGAACGGGGAAGTCGTTCATCGCCCAATACTATACCAGCCTCCACCCTCCCGTGTTCAAGCAGAACGGCGGTTGGAAGGTCCCGGTCGCTTACATCGAGGCCCGATCGGACTGGGACCGAAAAGAGTTCGCGAAGCAGATTTATTGGCAGACCAAGGCGACCGCACTGCCGCGGCTAACAATCGCTTCGATGAACTCCACCGTGACCAGCCGGCTGCGCGATATGGGCGTCAGGTTGCTTATCATCGACGACGCCCAGTTTCTCTTCGACACGACCTACGCGAAGGCGCACACGCACAAATCGATGCTGCATCACATCGCCAACGCGATGCAGTGTAACATCCTGCTGGTCGGTACGGAGGAAGTTGAAAACGCCATCTATGCGGAGGATAGATTGCGTGGCCGCGGCGACTTCCCAAGCCCCGATGTCCTTGTGGGTTTCGACCCTAAGGACCCGGACGGTCGAATCGATTTTCGCGAGTTCCTCGCCGAAATCGAGAAGCGGCTGCCATTCCAGGCGGTATCCGATCTGAATCGGCGAGACTGGATCGACGACTTCTTCGAAGCCTGCGGCGGCTCCCGAGGGCGGGCCATGAACTATATCGTTGCCGCAGCTTATGCGGCGATCACCGACAGGTCGCCGTGCATTCAACTCCATCATCTTCAACAGGCGGCGAAGGATCGTACACCGAGTGGCAAGGCGATGATTCCTTTCGTCGGGCGGCGCAAGAAGAAGGAGAACGGCAATGGACTTTGAAGCCAGCACCGTTTTCACACGATGGCCAGACGCACCTGAAATCGACGAGGGGGCCCACGGTTACCGCCTTCGTCTGGTCAAGGCCAACGGGATGTTGTCCGTGACGACGTTCAACATCTTTAACCAGATTACCACCGACACCGCCGACCCTGATGGCTCGTTGAAATTGTTGGAACGTCATCCAATCCCGGAGGAGTGGAAGGCTCGGCTTCGAGCGGCGACACAGGTGCGCGATGGTAGAAAGGTCGCTCTTGCTGGTCAGCTCTTCTCCTACAAACAGGTCGTTAAGGGTGCTCGCCGATTTTGCCCGGGATGTATCGCGGAGCATGCCTATCACAGGAACTTGTCCGACATCAGCGCCTGTGAGACAAAATTGGTTGAGTTGAGAAGAGAGGATTTTCGGCTCATCGTAGCTCTATCG
>NZ_JBHFEI010000052.1:0-2140 GCF_041928815.1 Ensifer soli
GTTTGCACGCGGAACTGAGCCGGTTAGGCGCATAATTTCCATTGAGAATTGAGCCCTGTGAACCTTCCCCCAACGCGGAGAGCGACGGGGGCAACGGATTGATCCACATGGGACTTTTAAACATCATCCGTCGGATGGCACTGCGTGAGAAGCTGTCGGTGCGCGAGATCAGCCGGCGCACCGGATTGTCGCGCAACACGATCGCAAAGTATCTGAGCGCGGGTACGATCGAGCCGGCGTTCACGGTACCGGAACGACCGAGCAAGCTTGATCCGTTCGCCGACAAACTCTCTGGCTGGCTGAAGACCGAGGCCGGAAGGTCACGCAAACAGCGCCGAACGCTGAAGCAACTTCATGCCGATCTGACGGCTCTGGGATTTGCCGGCTCCTATGGCCGTGTCGCCGCCTTTGCCCGTGAGTGGCGGGTTGAGCAGCGGACGACGGGCCGAGGCATATTCGTTCCTCTGTCTTTCCGCACTGGCGAGGCATTTCAGTTCGATTGGAGTGAGACTATGCCGTGATCGGCGGCGAGCGAACGAAGCTGCAGGTCGCGCATATCAAGCTATCGCACAGTCGCGCGTTTCTGGTCCGAGCCTACCTGCTGCAAACGCACGAGATGCTCTTCGACGCTCACTGGCACGGCTTCCGCGTATTCGGTGGCATGCCTGGCCGCGGCATCTACGACAACATGAAGACCGCAGTTGATCGCGTGGGCCGCGGCAAAGAGCGGCAGGTCAACATCCGTTTCCTTGCAATGACGAACCACTACGTCTTTGCGCCCGAGTTCTGCAATCCCGCCGCGGGTTGGGAGAAGGGCCAGGTTGAGAAGAACGTTCAGGATGCCCGACCACGTTTGTGGCAACAGATGCCGCACTTTCCGGATCTGGCGGCATTGAATGTCTTGCTGGAACAGCATTGCCAGGACCTGTGGCACGACACAGCGCACGGCACCTTGCCCGGCACGATCGCGGATGTTTGGGCTGATGAGCGGGTAGCATTGATGGCGCTCCCCGCTATGTTTGACGGCTTCGTCGAGCAGAGCAAGCGCGTCTCTCCCACCTGCCTGATCACCTTCGAGCGGAACCGCTGCAGCGTGCCCGCGTCTTTTGCGAACCGGCCCGTCAGCCTGCGGATTTATCCCGAGCGGCTGGTCGTTGCGGCCGAGGGCAATATCCTCTGTGAACATCCGCGGATCATAGAACGCAGCCACGACAAACCGCCGCGAACGATTTACGACTGGCGGCATTACCTTGCGGTCATCCAACGCAAGCCCGGTGCCCTGCGCAACGGTGCACCCTTCTTGGAATGGCCGCCCGCCTTCCGCAAATTGCAGGACCAGATGCTTCGCCGCCCCGGCGGCAATCGTGAGATGGTCGATATTCTCGCACTCGTTCTTCATCACGATGAGCAGATTGTTGTCAGGGCTGTGGAACTGGCTCTGGATCAAGGCGTCGCGACCAAGACGAATGTGCTGAACCTGCTGCATCGCCTGATTGACGGCAAAACCACCGACGGTCCCGACATAGACACGCCACAGGCGCTGACCTTGCTGCGTGAACCCAAGGCCAATGTGGAACGCTACGATGGTTTGCGGGTCCGGGTCGTGGGAGGTCGCCATGCGTCATGATCCCGCCAGCGCCGCCGTCGTCATCATGCTGCGTAGCCTGAAGATGTATGGCATGGCCCAAGCCGTCACGGACCTGATCGACCAAGGAGCTCCAGCCTTCGATGCAGCCGTGCCGATCCTGTCCCAGTTGCTAAAAGCCGAGATGGCCGAGCGCGAGGTCCGCTCGATTGCCTATCATATGAAGGCTGCGCGCTTCCCCGCCTACAAGGACATCTCTGGATACGACTTCGCCGCCAGCGAAATCAACGAAGCGACGGTGCGCCAACTGCATCGATGTGAGTTCATGGACGATGCGCATAACATTGTCCTCGTCGGCGGCCCGGGCACAGGCAAAACACATGTCGCGACTGCCCTCGGTGTTCAAGCTATCGAGCATCACCGCCGAAAAGTCCGCTTCGTCTCGACTATCGAACTGGTCAATGCGCTCGAGCAGGAGAAGGCAAAAGGCAAGGCAGGCCAGATTGCCGAGACGCTGGTCCGTCTCGATCTGCTAATTCTCGATGAGCTTGGATA
>NZ_JBHFEI010000053.1:0-2117 GCF_041928815.1 Ensifer soli
CTTCTGGGGCATTCCAACGTCCTCTCTCAGGCTCAATAGCCTACTTCACGGAGGACCACTTTTCAGGGGGAAGACCAACCAGCGCATCCCGTTCAGCACGGTCGCGCCTCTGGCATTCCAGAGCTTCTTCTTCATTGCGGCGGCGTGTTGCCCTCGCCGCGCCAGTCAGCATCTGCCAAAGACCTCGCAGGCCCTTGTGCAGCCGCGCGGCTCGCGCCTGCGTCTCCGTTGCCTGACGTTCCTCTTGCCTGGTCCGCAACCAATCGCGATGCGCGCGGTGTGTTACCGTGAAAGCCGCTCTCGCGGCGAGCAACGGCTGCATCTGTTCATCGTACCGCTGCTCAACCTCATCGACAAAGCCGCGCAGCTTTTCGTCAATCTTGCCCGCGATCTCGGCTTTAGCCTGCTCGACACTCGGCAACGCATCAGGCTCGCCCAGCTTGATCCTGACATCCTTGGTTCGAATGTCCGCCCACCGCGCTATCGCGAAAACTTCGCCGTGAATGTCGAGCGCGACGAAGCCGCGCCGGTCGCCCCGCGCCAGAAAATACCCGCGCTCCGCCAGTGCGTGACGAAATGCCTGCTGACCGTCGGATTGCTCCCAGGCCGTCTGGAATGCATCCTTGATCTCGCGGGGATCGAGCTTCAGGCGTTTGGCCTGCTGCCATTCGGAAAGCGAGAAATTAAGCGGGCTCTTGCCCTTGTCGCGACGTAACCCGTCCGGCAGCCGCCACTCGTGTTCGATGTAAAGTTCGCGCGATAACTCATTCAACCGCCGTTTGAAGAACGGCAGATTGATCGCCTGCATCGTTCGGGCGTCGATGCGAGACCAGACGGCATGAGCATGACGACGCCCTTCCTTCTCATGAAAAACGATCGCGCGCGGTTGCCCTTCGAGTCCGAGCCGGCGTTCGGCCTCCTCAATCGCTCGTTCGAATGATTCTTCGGACACCGCCGCCCCTTTGGGCGGATTGAAGCTCAGCGAGAAAAGAAACTGCCGGCATTGCGTGCCTTTGGCCACGGCGTGGCTTTCGAGCAGTGCGCCGTGGAGGTCTTCAGCCATGAAGCCGCGCAAGGCATGCAGGCTGGCATGTTCATTGTCGCGATCATTGAGAAGGTGGACGGCAAGCTGTCGGGCGCCGCCGCGCTGGGAACCCTTCAGAATCATGCTGAAGGCTCCCGTGCAGCATTGTTGAAACTGTCTCGTGTCGAAAGGGTCAAAGCACCGGCCTGAATGCCGAGCGCTTGCAGAAGCATCGAGCGAATTGCACGGATATCCTCGCAGGCTGCACGGATGGCAGAAACCGTTTCCGGTTCAAGTGGCAGGCTGCCGCTGGCGGCGGCCTTGGCCATTGCCGCAAGACTGGCGGTGTATTCCGACCGGCCAAGCAGTCCTAGAACCTGCCCCAGGCTATCCCTGTCGCGCACCGGAGATGTCCTGGCTGCACGGACTGAAATACCCTCGCCCAGAACCAGGCCGCGTACAAAGGCACCCAGCGGAACACTGCCCGCCTTTGCGACAAGGGTCTCCTTCTCTGTCGCCGTCAGTCTTATTGAAAATGGAGTGCTGGCCTCGCGTATAATGCAAGGCTTGGGTTTTGTCGGCATGGCGGCACCTCAGCGCGGTGCCGGAGCTAGGGGCGCTTTGCGCGGGGGCTGACGGCTATTGCCGCCAGTCTGCGAGGAGCCGTTGTCGAAAGCCTTGAAGTCAATATTAGCGTGCTTGAGTTGGTCTTCCCAATCTGCGAGAGTCTGGAACAGGAGGTTCGAACTTTCGTCCGGGCTCTCCGCCATAATTCGCGCATAAGATGCTGAAATATATATAGAAATTTTAACTAGTTATATCCCGGCCCCAATTTCGGCCCTAACATATCGATTGGTAAAATGCTGTCGTGATGAAATTTGGCGATGGCAGCCATTAACGCTGGCTTGCATGATCTCGCATTAAATGTCTACTCCGCCGGAGGCCTCAGTCAGTGTTAAATTTAACCATATCACTCACTTCGTAATATAAATAGAACGCAGTGAAATGGTCTGTTGGTTTGCACGCGGAACTGAGCCGGTTAGGCGCATAATTTCCATTGAGAATTGAGCCCTGTGAACCTTCCCCCAACGCG
>NZ_JBHFEI010000054.1:0-1624 GCF_041928815.1 Ensifer soli
GCGTCCGCGTTGGTCGCCAGCAGACGCCGCGCGGCCTGGAGCCGCAACATCTTCTGGTATTGGAGCGGGCTCATGGCCGTTGCCGCCTTGAAGTGCCGGTGAAACGCCGGAACGCTCATGCCGGCGATGTCGGCGAGCGTCTCGGTGCGCAAGGTCTGATCAAAGTGTCGGCGGATCCATTCTATGGCGCGCCGGACCTGCGACAGCCTGCTATCCTCCCGAACGATCTGCCGCAGCATCGGCCCATGCGCGCCTTGCAGCAGACGATAGAGCACTTCACGCTCCCGCGCCTCGGCCAGATAGGGAACATCTTCGGGCATGTCGAGAAGGGCGATCAGGTGGCTCCAGGCCTCGAGAAGCTCATGGGTCACAGGAGCGACGCCGAAGCCGGGTGTCGCATTCGTCGCCGCGATGGGGGCCATGTCGGCGAGAAGGCTCGTCAGGGCATCGCGATCAAGCGTCAGGCTCACCGCGACATAGGGCTTGTCCGGCTCAGCCTCGATCACGCATCCGGTCGTTGGAAGTTCGATCGAGGCGGCAAAGCAGCTTGCCGTGTCGTAGCGCAGAATGCGGTCGCCGACGAGCACCTGCTTGGCGCCCTGCACCACGAGGCAGATCATCGGCTCGCAGATGGTGACGGCCGGCAGGGTGCGCTCGCGCAGAACGCCGAGGCCAATCCTGGGAATGGCCGTTTCCCGGCATATGCCCTCGGCATGGCGCAAGACACGGCGGCAGAGGGGATCGAGCAGGTCCTTCATGCCGAGGATGATGGTGGCCAAACCGTGCCGCCGCAAGCCCCCGAGAGGATCAGGCAAGGATTCGATACGATCGGGCGCGGCGCGGCGGATGCAGCGGACCATCTATTGGGGGCGGGCCGCGTTTTGTCCGCCGCTTTGCCAATCATCGAGGATCTTGCCATGACATCACCATTTGGAGCGACATCAACCACGGACGAGGTGCTTGCCGGCGTCGACCTGACGGGGCGAAGGATCCTGGTCACCGGCGTCTCGGCGGGTCTCGGCGTCGAGACCGCTCGCGCACTGGTGGCGCACGGCGCCGACGTCGTCGGTGCCGCCCGTGACCTTGTCAAGGCTGAGAAGGCAACGGCGAGTGTTCGGGCTGCTGCCGCGCAAGGGAAGGGTCGCTTCGACCTCGTTCAACTCGACCTCGCCTCGCTCGACAGCGTCCGCGCCTGTGCCGATCGGCTCGGCGCAGATGGTCGGCCGTTCGATGTCGTCATCGCCAATGCCGGCGTGATGGCCTCACCTTTCGCAAAGACGGCCGATGGCTTCGAAACCCAGTTCGGCACGAACCATCTCGGCCACTTCGTTCTTGTGAACCGCATCGCTTCGCTGATCGCCGATGGCGGCCGGCTGGTGAACCTGTCATCAGCCGGTCATCGCTTCTCCGACGTCGATCTCGACGATCCGAATTTCGAACGGACAGATTATGATCCCTGGGTTGCCTATGGCCGGTCGAAGACGGCCAACATCCTGTTCGCGGTCGAATTCGACCGACGACACCGGGCGCGCGGGGTGCGCGCCTGCGCGATCATGCCCGGCGGTATCCGCACCGAACTCGGCCGACACATGACGCAAGCCGACGAGGACGCGCTGGTCGCATC
>NZ_JBHFEI010000055.1:0-1575 GCF_041928815.1 Ensifer soli
TCACCAGGACCAGTGAATCAGACAAGCCCGACCGCGTGAATCATCAATCCGACTCCGCGTTCATCGAAGACGCTCTAGAAGCCGGGAACAGGAGATACCATGACAAGACGACCGCGCCGGAACCATAGCCCGGCTTTCAAGGCGAAAGTGGCGCTCGCCGCCATTCGATGTGAGCAGACGCTGGTGGAATTATCCCAACAGTTCGACGTGCACGCCCACCAGATCAAGCAGTGGAAAGACCAACTCCTTGAGGGGGCGACGGGCGTCTTCGGCGATGAAGCCAAGGCGGAACCGACGGCTCCGACCGTCGATGTCAAAACGCTGCATGCCAAAATCGGCGAACTGACGCTGGAAAATGATTTTTTATCCGGTGCGCTCGGCAAGGCGGGATTGCTGGGCGGAAAAAAAGGATCGACCGCGAGCACAAGCTGTCAGTCGTCAGGCAGGCCAGGCTCCTCGGCTTCAGCCGTGGCACTGTCTATTATTTGCCTCGTCCAGTATCCGACGGCGATCTGGCGTTGATGCGGCGGATCGACGAACTGCACCTCGACCACCCGTTTGCCGGACGTCGGATGTTGCAAGGGCTCTTGAGAGGAGAAGGGTTGGAGACGAGGCGGCTACACGTCGCCACGCTGATGAAGACGATGGGCATCGAGGCGATCTACCGTCGCCCGAACACCTCCAAACCAGCGCCTGGGCACAAAATCTATCCCTACCTCCTGCGCAAGCTGGCGGTCACCCGACCCAACCAGGTCTGGGCCATGGACATCAGCTCTATTCCCATGGCGCGAGGATTTGTCTATCTCTGCGCCGTCGTGGACTGGTTCAGCCGGAAGGTCTTGTCGTGGCGGCTGTCGATCACGATGGAAGCGGACGTCTGCATCGAAGCGGTCGAGGAGGCACTTGCCCGTCATGGCAGGCCGGAAATCTTCAACACCGACCAGGGATCGCAGTTCACCTCCATCGACTTCACTGCCGTGCTGAAGAAAGCGGAGATCGCCATCTCGATGGATGGCAAGGGCGCGTGGCGGGACAACGTCTTCGTCGAACGGCTCTGGCGGTCGATCAATACGAGGAGGTCTATCTCCACGCCTACAAGACCGTGTCGGAGGCCCGCGCTGGCATCGGCAGACGCCGGATCAGGCCTACTTCAACGCGCTGGCACCAATCATGGTGGCAGCATAATCGAGGCGGAAATCCACTTAGCAAAACGCCCCAAACTGTTCAGGCAAACCGAGCCAGCTCTATCGGAACCCGGTTCGATGACCCTGTCGCCAGCAGGAACTGCCAATATTGCGTATGCAGCTCCGGCATCGTGATCGTATGCTCCGCTCCCCACTTCAATCCGGTGCCGGGTGAGCCGCCGTCGATATCGGCCGGGCCTGTGGTGCGACATTGCAGTGGCGGCCTTGAAAATATATTTGAGGTCAATTCGTTGGAGTTCTGATTTTTTATTTAATTTATACATGATTTCGATGCAAATAGAGGGATATTTTGCAAATTTATATTCAAATAAAAATTACACTTGAAGTAAAACAGTACCGCCAATGTGACAGGGAACAGGGGTAATGGCCG
>NZ_JBHFEI010000056.1:0-1440 GCF_041928815.1 Ensifer soli
GTCATAAGCAACCCGACCCTACCGGGAATCACCGATGGCTATGAAATCCAGCTACACCACCTCCTGGGACACGATCTTTGCCTTGGTAAGGTTGGGAGAAAACATGCGTCATCTACTCGTTGGGGTGGTCTCGCGCACGCTAACACCATCGGTCGCCGCCTGTCGCCTGCGAAGCTACTAATCAGCTCTTGCATTTTCCCAAACGTATCGATATTAGTGACAGCATACGTATGGAGGTTTGAAATGACATACATCAATCCCCAAGACGTTCATTCGCCGAAAAATCATTGGAAACTGGTAGACGTCATCATCGACGAGGGCCCTGGAAGGTGTTCCTACGCGATCGGAACCTGGGATGGTGAACGGCGAGTCGGCTTTCGTTGGAACGGCACGGACGAGAATCCAATCGGCAATCCTCAGAGTCGTGGCCTGCCGACTTGGACGATGCTGGACGACAAGCTGCATCCCGCCGTAATCGCTCTTGCGCCGGAGGACAAACAATCCCTGATCAGCGCTTATCTGAACCGCCCCCGGCGCATCGAGTTGGTCGTCGATCGCCATCCCTCCGGACGGCACACTTTAAAGGAGCGCGAGGAGGGCAAGGGCATGTATCGGGATCTTGGCGGCCCACTTGCATCCAACATCGACCAGGGCGAGTTTTACCGAGCCGTAGCTAAGGAGATTGCTAGCCGGCAGGAAGCTGGCCAGCATGTTGTCTTCCGCGATTAGGCCTCGGCGGCTCGCGAGAACGGCAGTGCGGGCCGAAACTCGCCCTGCCTGCTAAGCAAGTTTCCGGTCAAGCCAGTCATAGGCAAAGCCGTAACCGGCGGCCACAACAGCCGCCAGGAGCGAGTGGACCCCGATGAGGGTGCCATATGTGGAAGTCGTTGCGGTCGTCGCGAAGGGAGCGAGGGCGTAGAAGGTTTCTGATCTCATAGTTTGATTCCTATGTTGAGCAGCAAAATCACCGCACCAGAATTTTCGCCCGTATCGATGCAAGGGAGAAAACCGGCTGAATCGGCCGATCTTTTGGCCTGAGCTATCGCGCAAGCGCCAATAATAGCCGGTGTACTCCGGCCGGAGGTCACAAGTACCGGCCAGCTCGTTGAGAACGGCGAGTACAAGGGACAGAAGTCTCTTCGTGCGCTCCGGGCTATCGAAGCCGTCCTTGCTGCTTTTCCCACCATGGAAGAGGTTTTTCCGGACGATCGGGCAAAGGATGATCACCTGCCCGAGCGGGGCTGTTCCGTCAGGAAACGCAACCCCAGTGAAGGCCAGCGATCCATCCGCGGCAACGATTTGCTTTTTTGGATTAGCGGCGATCAGATCTTTGCCGGATTTTGTGAGTTTATATCCGCTCTCCTAGAGCAGATTCGACTTATTCCGGGTCATATCCTGCGGCCTCGAAATAGTGTCGGCATTCCTTTGGCGTGAAGGCGG
>NZ_JBHFEI010000057.1:0-1435 GCF_041928815.1 Ensifer soli
GGGAATTCGGGTGTTGCGGCATGACCTGCTGGCGACGGTTGCGCGACTGGCAGGCCGCGGCGTCTGGGCGAAGCTGCACCCTGTGCAACGCCTCGCCGACGCCGATCGGCTCGACTGGAGCCGCGCCTGCCTCGACAGCGCGAGCGTCGCGGCAAAAAAAAGGGGGGACGACACCGGCCGGAACCCGACGGATCGCGGCAGGCCGGGCACGAAACGCCACATCGTCGTCGACCGCAACGGCACGACCCTCGGCCTGACCATCAGCGGGGCCAACCGCCACGACAGCATGATGCTCGCCGACACCCTGGACGCCATTCCCGCCGTCCGGCATGGGCGCGGACGACCCCTCAAGCTGCATGCCGACAAGGCCTATGATCATCGTCGCTGCCGGGCCGAATGTCGCGCAAGGTCCGTGATCCCACGCATCGCAAGACGCGGCATCGAAACGAGCCAGAAGCTGGGGCGCCACAGATGGGTCGTCGAGCGTACCTTCGCGTGGCTCAACCCGTTCCGACGCCTTGCCATCCGCTATGAAAGGCGGGCCGATATCCACAAAACGTTCGTGACACTCGCATGCGCTATCATCTGTTGCAGGCAATTTTGTTAGGTGCTTTTAGGTTCCAGACTCAATTGATCCACCCTGTGAGGATTGCGGCGATGTAGCATGTTGCCGCGAAGTTTATCATGAGCTTGTCGTCTCGTGTGGCGACACGCCTCCCGTCCTTGAGACGGCAGAATGTGCGTTCGATGATATTCCGTCTTCGGTATGCGACCGGGTCGAAGGGTCTGATCCTCTTTCGGGTTGGATTGTTGGGAATGACCGGCGTCGTGCCGCGTGTAGTCAGGAAATCGCGCAAGGCGTCACTGTCGTAAGCCGTATCTGCAGCGCACAGACGTGCGGGCGGCAAGGGTTCAAGGAGCGGGATGGCAACAGGTGCATCACCGCGCTGCCCAGGCGTTATCCGCAACGCGACTGGGCGGCCGCAACCATCGACAAAAGCATGGATTTTTGTCGATCTACCGCCTCTCGAGCGACCGATTGCTTCGGCATCTGCCCCCCCCTTTTTCCGCCCGCTGCAGAGCGGTGTGCTTTTGCGGTAGCGCTGTAGATCATATGGATATCCCGATCCGTCGCTTGCACCAGAGCTTCGAACAGTCGCCGCCATATCCCTTTCGCTGACCAGCGATGGAAGCGATTATAGACCGTTGTCGAAGGCCCGTAGCAGGATGGGCAGTCCTGCCACCGGCAACCGGATCGCAACACGTGGATGATCCCACTGATCACCCGGCGGTCGTCGGTGCGATGAGCGCCTGGCTGGTTGGTCGGAAGCAGCGGAGAAATCACCGCCCACTGATCGTCATCAAGCCAGAATTCACCTGCCATGCTCAAACACTCCTGCCTCCGCAGGTAATGAATCATGGATAAGCAACATCA
>NZ_JBHFEI010000058.1:0-1359 GCF_041928815.1 Ensifer soli
AGATCGTGTCCCAGGAGGTGGTGTAGCTGGATTTCATAGCCATCGGTGATTCCCGGTAGGGTCGGGTTGCTTATGACCAACCTGAGGGAGACCACCGATGACCGACGACATGATGAACCTGCGCTCACTCATTGAGAAGAGCGCTGATGCCGATTTGCTCCGAGAGATGATCGGCTTTGCCGCCGAGAAGCTTATGGCGCTGGAAGTGAGCGCGAAGACCGGCGCGGGCTATGGCGAGAAGAATGGCTTGCGACTTGCCCAGCGCAACGGCTACCGCGATCGGGACTGGGAGACGCGTGCAGGAACCGTCGAGCTACGCATACCCAAGCTGCGCACAGGCAGTTATTTCCCGAGCTTCCTTGAGCCGCGCCGAATGGCCGAGAAGGCCCTGACTGCGGTCATCCAAGAAGCCTATATCCAGGGCGTTTCAACCCGGTCTGTCGATGACCTGGTGAAGGCCATGGGCATGTCGGGCATCTCCAAGAGCCAGGTATCGCGGCTCTGCGAAGAAATCGACGAGAAGGTAAAGGCCTTTCTGGATAGGCCGATTGAGGGGGAATGGCCCTATTTGTGGATCGACGCCACCTACCTGAAGGTCCGGCGCGGCGGTCGGATTGTCTCGGTCGCGGTCATCATCGCCGTGGGCGTCAATACGGACGGCCGGCGCGAGGTGCTCGGCATGGAAATCGGGACATCCGAGGCAGAGGCGATCTGGACCGAGTTCCTGCGCAAGCTGACCAGACGAGGCCTGTGTGGCGTCAAGCTCGCTGTCTCCGATGCGCATGAGGGTATCAAGGGGGCTGTTTCCAAGGTTCTGTCCGCCACCTGGCAGCGCTGCAGAGTCCACTTCATGCGCAATGCGCTCGCCCATGCGGGAAAGAGCGGACGACGCGTCGTGTCCGCCTTCATTGCCACGGCATTTGCCCAGGATACACCAGAGGCGGCAAGTACCCAGTGGCGCAATGTCGCCGACCAGATCAGGCCGAAGGTGCCAAAACTCGCCACGCTGATGGATAGTGCCGAGGAAGACGT
Source organism: Ensifer soli (assembly GCF_041928815.1). Lineage (NCBI taxonomy): Bacteria > Pseudomonadati > Pseudomonadota > Alphaproteobacteria > Hyphomicrobiales > Rhizobiaceae > Ensifer > Ensifer soli. Next base: position 1,033 of record NZ_JBHFEI010000058.1, read on the forward strand.
GCTCGCCTACATGACCTTTCCCAAGCAGCATTGGGCCAAGCTTCACTCGACCAACCCGATCGAGCGCCTCAACGGCGAGATCAAGCGGCGCACCGAGGTTGTCGGCATCTTCCCCAACGATGACGCCATCGTCAGGCTCGTCGGCGCGCTCCTGCTCGAACAGAACGATGAATGGGCCGTCCAACGATCCCGCTACATGACACTTGAGACAATCGCCACGATGAGCGATGATCCGCTCATCAGCCTGCCAGCCGCAAGCTGACACTCATCCGGTCCTCCGGGATGAGCCGGGGTTGTCCAAGCTACACCACCTCCTGGGACACGATC
>NZ_JBHFEI010000059.1:0-1335 GCF_041928815.1 Ensifer soli
GCGGGTGTGAGATTGTCGAGGCTCTCGTGGTATCGGCGATGGTTGTAGTGCTCGACGAAGGCCGCGATCTGAGCTTCGAGGTCCTCTTGGAAGAAGTAGTTTTCCAAAAGGATGCGGTTCTTGAGCGTCTGGTGCCAGCGTTCGATCTTGCCCTGCGTTTGCGGATGGCCGGGAGCGCCGTGGACCTGGTCGATCTTGTATTTCTCCAGCCATTCGCCGAGGTCGGAAGCGACGTAACACGGGCCGTTGTCGGACAGCAGCCGGGGCCGGTGTTCGACCTTGACCTTATCGCAGCCCGAGGCGGCCAGTGCTAGGTCGAGCGTGTCGGTGACATCATCGACTTTCATGCTGGTGCACAGCTTCCAGGCGATGATGTAACGGGAATAATCGTCGAGGATGGTCGACAGGTAGAACCATCCCCAGCCGATGACCTTCAGGTAAGTAAAGTCGGTTTGCCACATCTCGTTCGGCCGCATGGTCTTGTCCTTGAACTCGTCACTGGCCTTAATGACGATATAGGCTGGCGAGGTGATCAGGTCGTGGGCCTTGAGCAGGCGATAGACCGAAGCCTCTGACACGAAATAGCTTTCCGTGTCGGTGAACTTCACCGCCAGCTCGCGCGGCGACAGATCGGCGTGGTCCAGCGCCATTTCGACAATGCGATCCCGAACATCGTCAGGGATGCGGTTCCACACCCGTGATGGCGCGGACGTCCGGTCTTCCAATCCTTCGACGCCATGGGTCAGGAAACGATCATACCAGCGATAGAATGTCGGCCTTGGAATGCCAAGCCGGTCGAGGGTTTGTCTGGCCGACAGGTGCGACTGCTCGACGAGCCGGATGATTTCCAGTTTCTCGGTGGCGGGATATCTCATTCGTCGTCGCCCCCATCCGCGATCATGCTTTTTTTGAGCAGGCGGTTTTCCAGGGTGAGGTCAGCCAGCGCCTCTTTCAGGTCGCGGCTTTCACGGCGCAGCGTCTTTACCTCGTCGCTGGTGGCCGAGCGAGCAGTGTCGCCAGCAAGGCGCTTCTTGCCCGCTTCAAGGAATTCCTTCGACCAGCTATAATACAGGCTCTCGGCGATCCCTTCGCGGCGGCAGATCGCAGCGATGCTGTCTTCGCCACGCAGCCCTTCCAACACGATGCGGATTTTGTCTTCCGCAGAATGGTGCTTGCGCGTCGCGCGGCGGATGTCCTTGATCGCCTTCTCAGCCGCCGATGTCTGCGGCCCGGTTTTCTGTCTCATCTTCGCTTCCTTCGATAGAGCTACGATGAGCCGAAAATCCTCTCTTCTCAACTCAACCAATTTTGTCTCACAGGCGCTGATGTCGGACA
>NZ_JBHFEI010000060.1:0-1268 GCF_041928815.1 Ensifer soli
TGGTCTTCCCCCTGAAAAGTGGTCCTCCGTGAAGTAGGCTATTGAGCCTGAGAGAGGACGTTGGAATGCCCCAGAAGAAGCACAAGCCCGAAGAGATCGTCGCGAAGCTGCGCCAGGTTGATGTTTTGTTGTCACAAGGCCGCTTGGTCGGGGAAGCGGTCCGATTGATCGGCGTGACACAGTTCACCTATTACCGCTGGCGCAAGGAGTTTGGTGGCCTGAAGGGTGATCAGGTAAAACGGCTGAAGGAACTCGAGAAAGAGAACGACCGGCTGCGCAAGGCGGTGTCGGATCTGACACTTGAGAAGCTGATCCTGAAAGAGGCTGCAGCGGGAAACTTCTAAGCCCCGCCCGCCGGCGGCGCTGCGTCGACCATGTCATGGCAAGGTTCTCCGTCTCGGAGCGCTTTGCCTGCAAGGTCCTCGGTCAGCACCGTTCGACCCAGCGCAAGAAGCCGCACGGCCTGCCCGACGAAGAGGCTTTGACCGCCGACATCGTCCGACTGGCCTCGCGCTATGGCCGCTATGGCTATCGCCGGATCACGGCGTTGCTACGTTCCGAGGGTTGGACGGTAAACGCCAAGCGCGTCGAGCGTATCTGGCGGCGGGAGGGGCTGAAGGTTCCCCAGAAACAACCGAAGAAAGGACGCCTCTGGCTGAATGACGGATCGTGCATCCGGCTTCGGCCTAAACACCCCAACCATGTCTGGTCCTACGACTTTGTCGAGGGCCGGACCCACAATGGCAGGAAGTTCCGCATGCTCAACATCATCGACGAGTTCTCCCGGGAGTGCCTGGCGATCCGCATCGGTCGCAAGCTCAACTCGACCGATGTCATCGACGTCCTGTCGGACCTGTTCATCCTGCGCGGTGTGCCCGGCCATGTTCGTTCCGACAACGGCCCGGAGTTCATCGCCAAGGCGGTGCGCGAGTGGATCGTGGCCGTCGGCGCGAAGACAGCGTTCATTGAGCCGGGCAGCCCTTGGGAGAACGGTTATTGCGAGAGCTTCAACTCGAAGCTGCGCGATGAACTGCTCAACGGTGAGATCTTTTACAGCCTCGCCGAGGCAAAGGTCATCATCGAGGCATGGCGATGTTACTATAATACCGAGCGGCCGCACTCATCGCTCGGCTACAAGCCGCCGGCACCGGAGGCCATCATCTGGCCTGCGCCGCCGCGCGGATCGGCACCATCATCGGCACAGGCGATGGTTGAAAAGCCGATCATGCACTAAGACTGAAACCGGACCACCCAATGGGGTCAGACCA
>NZ_JBHFEI010000061.1:0-1131 GCF_041928815.1 Ensifer soli
AAATTTATATTCAAATAAAAATTACACTTGAAGTAAAACAGTACCGCCAATGTGACAGGGAACAGGGGTAATGGCCGACGGGATAGCCTGGAAAGAACTTGCTAATTTAGAGGCGCGGTGGCTAGTCTCGCTACGATAGCTTCAAGCACTTTCTCCTCCATCAGGGAAAAAAGTACAGTGTACTTTATATCACAGAGAACCTTGTTATCTGGTGGCTGTAGCCGATGCGGTCGACAGCGGTGTGATGGCCTCTCGTCTGCAGGTAGCCTCCAGCAACCTCCCTACTGGCCAAATGCTTCGGCGATCATCTGGTACCGGTCAGGCTCAAGGCCGCATGGATTGTCCGCATCGGCTTTGCGCGCTGCCGCATCCATGGATACCAGAATGTCCTTTTCAAGGACACACTGAGTATATTTCCCTGAGTATGTGACACTGCGGTCGATTTCGTTGGCAGACCGAATTTATCGATCCCACATGGCCGAGGTTCATCTAACAATCGGAGACCTTATGCCGTCGATTTTCTCTGAAACCGCACCGCTTTACTGGACTGCAAACCTTCCCGCCATTCCTCTTATCGCCGCAGCCAAACGCCCGGCAATCGCCGGCTGGCAGATCTACTCGGATCGCCTTCCGTCGACCGACGACCAGCGCAACTGGATGAGCGCATTCGCCAGCGGCAACATCGGACTGCCGATGGGGCCGGCATCGGAATTGGTTGCCATCGACATCGATACCGACGATGCCGCGATCAACGCCGCGCTCGACCGTATCCTTCCTGCCTCTCCCTGGCATCGCATGGACCGCAAAGGGCGCGTACAGATCTATCGCTGGTCTGGAGAGCGCACCGCGCGCATCAAGGATGAGAACGGCAATATGATTTGCGAGATCCTCTCCAAGGGGACGCAGATTGTCCTGCCGCCGTCGATCCATCCCGATACCAGGCAGCCTTATACGGCAAATGGCAATCTCTGGGAGATCGCCAGCACAGCGCTGCCTCTTCCGACAGATTTTGAACGCGTCCTCAAAGAGGCTCTGCGGAATGCGGGCATTGCGATCTCGTCTGGCAATCGCATGAAGACTCTGGACTTCGTGCCGGCCGGGGCACGCAACAACAAGATGGTTTCCATGGCC
>NZ_JBHFEI010000062.1:0-1056 GCF_041928815.1 Ensifer soli
TAGAGCGTCTTCGATGAACGCGGAGTCGGATTGATGATTCACGCGGTCGGGCTTGTCTGATTCACTGGTCCTGGTGATTTGCCAGGAGGTGGTGATGACGAGGAGCTTGAGCGGCGACCTTCGCGGTCGGGTGATTGCAGCGATCGAGGATGGAGTTTCGACACGAGAGGCTGCACGCCGCTTCTCGATCGGGATCTCGACGGCCGGGGCTTGGTATCGCCGCTATCGCGAGACCGGCGAGACGGAGGCGCGTAAGCAGGGCCAACCGTCCCGCTCAAAGCTCGATGCGCACGAGGCCTTCATTCTCTGCCTGATCGAGACGGCGCCGGACATCACGCTGGCCGAGATTGGGGAGCGCCTTGCCGCCGAGCACGGCGTGCAGGCTGCGCCCTCAACGGTCTGGCTGTTCCTCGACCGGCGCGGCATCACGTTCAAAAAAAGACGGCGCATGCCGCCGAACAGCAGCGCGCGGACGTCCTTCGCCGCCGCATAGCCTGGTTCGACGGCCAGCTCGATCTCGATCCGGAGAAACTGATCTTCATCGACGAGACCGCAGCTTCCACGAAAATGGCTCGGCTGCGAGGGCGATCGCCTTGCGGTGAGCGATGCCGGGCGGCCGTTCCCCACGGCCATTGGAAGACGACCACATTCACTGCCGGCCTGCGGCTGTCCGGGATGGCGGCGCCGATGCTGCTCGACGGCCCGATGAACGGCGCCGCGTTCCTCGCCTATACCGAGCAGGTTCTCGCGCCCGAGCTTGGCCCGGGCGACATCGTAGTCATGGACAATCTGCCCGCCCACAAGATCAGCGGCGTGCGCGAGGCCATCGAGAAGGTCGGGGCGCGGCTCCTGTTCCTGCCGCCATACTCACCGGACTTCAATCCGATAGAGATGGCATTCTCCAAGCTCAAGGCCCTGCTCAGAAAGGCCGCCGCCAGAACCGTCGATGAACTCTGGTCGGTCGTCGCCAGATGCCTCTCCGCCTTCACGCCAAAGGAATGCCGACACTATTTCGAGGCCGCAGGATATGACCCGGAATAAGTCGAATCTGCTCTA
>NZ_JBHFEI010000063.1:0-1035 GCF_041928815.1 Ensifer soli
CGATAGAGCTACGATGAGCCGAAAATCCTCTCTTCTCAACTCAACCAATTTTGTCTCACAGGCGCTGATGTCGGACAGAAGCTCAGATCGCGGCCTTCGTCGAGCACTACAACCATCGCCGATACCACGAGAGCCTCGACAATCTCACACCCGCCGACGTCTACTTCGGACGCGGCCAGACCATCCTGCTCGAACGCGAAAGGATCAAACGAGAAACCATAAAACAGCGCCGATTGAACCATCACGCCAAAGCGGCTTAAATCAAACCGCTAGCGAGCCGCAAAATCCGTTCTTACAAAGCCTAAAAAGTCTCAAATCATTCGACGACGGACAGTTCTGAATTATCATTGAGAAAACAAAATGCCCGGAATTCACCGCGATAAAATTACTGAAATTCACGAAACACTGCAGCGATTTAGCGCCGATGTACATCCTTTGCTTGGAATAACGGAACACGCAGAGGGTCGAGCTTGCGCGGAGCAAATAGTATCTAGCCTACGCCGTGTCTCCTATATCACGCAATTGAGCAACCGAGCCATCAGCCCGCTTCGCGCAGACCCATCGAACGATCTGTTTGATCCGCTTATGGCGGCATCTCTAGCTATAAGAAAAGGTGATACTGACAACGCATGGTGGCTCACCTTCATTGCCACACATTTCGGAAAACATCCCGAAGATGGTTGGCACCTGGCGCTGGCCTTCTACGGTGCATTTGGACAGAGGGAGCCATGGAATTGGATCAACTCAAGTAATGATACCCACGAGCTTTTTGAGTGGCTCACGAATGCTTGGCCAGCACTGATAGATGACGGGATATCTCGAAGATTTAGCAATCATAGAAAATACGAAAGCAAAAAGCCAAGCGCCCTCATTCGGGTGTTCGGCTCGTATATTGAATTGGTTCAACGCTACGGCAGTCATGCGGCATTGATAAACGACGTACATAAGGCTGCAGGTCTGGTCTGACCCCATTGGGTGGTCCGGTTTCAGTCTTAGTGCATGATCGGCTTTTCAACCATCGCCTGTGCCGATGAT
>NZ_JBHFEI010000064.1:0-846 GCF_041928815.1 Ensifer soli
CTAGGCTCAGGACTCATTGAATCCACCAAATGACGATTGCCGCGATGGTGATTGCGGCCATGAAGACGTGGGCATGGCGGTCATACCGTGTGGCGATACGCCGCCAATCCTTGAGTCTACTGAACATGTTATCGATCTTATGACGTTGTTTGTATTGTATTTTGCAGAAGTCGGCAGGTGCCTTCCGGCCCTTGCGCGGCGGAATACAAGACGCGATGCCTTTCGCTTTGAGGGCGGCGCGATACTCATCGGAATCGTAGCCCTTGTCAGCGATCATCGTTGCGCTGGCCCCGTCGGGTAAGGCGGGATACAGGACCTTGGCGCCGATGTGGTCGGAGACCTGGCCTGCCGTCAGGCACATCGCGATGGGGCGACCCTCGGCATCATATACGGCATGCAGTTTGGTGTTCAATCCGCCCTTTGTGCGGCCAATGTGCCGGGGAAGAAGCCCCCTTTTATGAGGCTCGACGCGGTGCGATGAGCCTTCAGGTGCGTCGCGTCGATCATGAGCGTATCGGGTGGACTGTCACTTGCAGCCAGGTGACTGAAAATCCTGTCGAAAACGCCAAGTTCCGTCCAGCGGCGAAAGCGGTTGTAAAGCGTCTTGTGCGGCCCATATTCCTTCGGCGCATCTTTCCACTGAAGGCCGTGTTTCAACACGTAAACAATGCCAGAAATCACCCGCCGGTCATCGACACGGGGAACACCATGAGAAAGCGGAAAGAACCGCTCGATCTTCGCCATCTGCGCGGGTGAGAGCAAAAACAAGTGAGACATGGCAAATTCCTTTGCCATCCTCAATCACACCCCTTGCCTCATTGCAAATTAATAGGTCCTGACCCTAGT
>NZ_JBHFEI010000065.1:0-734 GCF_041928815.1 Ensifer soli
ATCACCGGCGGCGGGCGGGGCATCGGCCTCTGCGCGGCGGAGGCGCTGGCGGAAGCGGGCGCGAAGGTGATCCTCTCCGACATCAGCGAGGAGCTGCTCGCCTCCGGCCTCGCCGAGCTGCGCGCCAGAGGCCACGACGCCGACACCGTGCTCCTCGACGTCACCGATCCGAAGGCGACCGCCGAGGTCGCGCGGCTTGCCAACGAGCGCCACGGCGCCGTCGACATTCTCGTCGCCAATGCCGGCATCGCCTGGCCCGACACCGGCGGCGAGGACATGGCCGACGAGGTCTGGCTCAAGGTCGTCGATGTCGACCTCAACGGCTGCTACTGGTCGTGCCGCGAATTCGGCCGCGCCATGCTGTCGCGCGGGCGCGGGTCGATCGTCACCGTCGGCTCCATGTCCGGCCTGATCTCCAACAAGCCGCAGCGCCAGGTGCACTACAACGCCGCCAAGGCCGGCGTCCACCACATGACCCGCAGCCTCGCCGGCGAATGGGCGGCGCGCGGCGTGCGCGTCAACTGCGTCGCCCCCACCTATGTCGACACCGTCATGTCGCGCGGCGGCTTCACCAACGACCAGCTGATGCCGACATGGATGGAGATGACGCCGATGAAGCGCGTCGCCCGCCCCGACGAGATCGCCTCCGCCATCCTATTCCTCGCCTCCGACGCCGCAAGCGCCATGACGGGCTCCGTCGTCACGGTGGATTGCGGATATACGATCTGGTAGCG
>NZ_JBHFEI010000066.1:0-638 GCF_041928815.1 Ensifer soli
GGTCATATCGCGTTGCCAAGCCGCGCATCTGTTTGATGCGATTGAAGAACCGCTCCACGAGATTGCGCTGGCGGTAGACCCGGCGGCTGAAGCTGAATGTCTGCTTTCGATTGGTCTTTGCCGGGATGTTCGCCCAGCATTGGCGTTGCCTGGCAAAGTCACGAATTGCATCGGTGTCGTATGCCTTGTCGGCAAGGATCGTCGCGCCGGGCTGCAGGTCACTCAGCAGCTTTTCAGCCATCGGCGCATCGGCGGCTTGGCCGGCGGTGAGTTCCAGCCGAACCGGTCTGCCATCCGCATCGACAAGAGCATGGATCTTTGTCGTCAGGCCGCCGCGAGAACGTCCCATGCAAGGATCAGAAGAGCCCCCTTTTTAGCGTTGGCACCATGCTGGTGAACGCGAACGCAAGAACTGTCGATCATCACGATGTCTCCATCGTAACGCTTTGAAACAGCGTCCAGAAGACGATCCCAGACACCTGCCTTGCGCCAGCGGGAGAACCGATTGTAGAGCGTCGTGCGCGGACCATAACGCTCCGGCACATCACGCCATGACGAACCCGTTCTGAAACGCCACAGGATGCCGTTGATCACCCGGCGGTCGTCGACACGTTCAACCCCGCCGCTCTTGTTCGGCA
>NZ_JBHFEI010000067.1:0-562 GCF_041928815.1 Ensifer soli
GCCAAGATGACGACAGCTCTCCTCGACCGCTTGACCCACCGTTGCCATATCCTGAAAACCGGTAACGACAGCTTCCGCTTCAAGGCCAGCTCGGCCGCAGCGGCACAGAAAAGAGGAGAAAAGCCCAGCCCATTGACCAAAGCCTGATCAGAAAACCATACTTAGAGGTGGCTCACTTCTCGGTGGAAAAACCGGCTCAGTTCCGCGTGCAAACCAACAATCATCCGTTACAAACGTCGTTACACAACGGGTGACTTGGGATGGTTCGAAAGCTGCAAGGCTTCCTCAATCGTGATGGCCGCTATTTCGCGCGGCTGGTGATCCCGAAAGAGCTTCGCCCCTTCCTCGACAACAAGACCGAATTGCGTGAGGCGTTTGGCCTGACCGGGCTATTGCCAAGAATGCCGTCAACATGGCGATGGCGCGCCTATAGACGAAGGTCGCGGTCGCAGAACGACGGAAGCAGATCGCAAGCGGGGAACCCATGGTCTGACCCCATTGGGTGGTCCGGTTTCAGTCTTAGTGCATGATCGGCTTTTCAACCATCGCCTGTGCCGATGAT